>DASRSJ010000126.1:0-3495 GCA_035656555.1 Opitutaceae bacterium | reverse complement strand
GCGGCGCGGCCGTCGCCGAGGTGGAGATCGATGGCTACAACGGCATGCACCGGGTCCTGAAGGTCGACGCCGTCCAGGACGTGGGCGACTCGCTTAATTCAGGCGTGGACCTCGGCCAGATCGAGGGCGCCATCGTGCAGGGCGTCGGGTGGCTGACGCGCGAGGAGCTCCTGTGGAACAAGGACGGGCGTCTCCTCACCCACAGCGCCAGCACCTACCAGATTCCCGCGATCAGCGACGCCCCTATCAAGATGAACGTGACGCTCCTGCCGCTCGCAAAGCAGGACGGGACGATCCACGGGAGCAAGGCGTCCGGCGAACCCCCGTTCATGCTGGCGTTCTCGGTACGCGAGGCTCTCCGCGACGCGGTGAAGGCCTTTGGCTCCAAGGAGGGCGAGGTCCCGCTCGCGTCGCCCGCGACCTGCGAGGCGATTTTCTCCGCGATCAAGGCCCGCCAGTCCTAAGCGACAGCGACGGACTTCTTGGCCTTGTCCCGCTCGATGAGAAGCTGGGCCGCGATGCTGAGCGCAATCTCGTGCGGATGGTTGCTGCCGAAATCCAGCCCGATCGGACAGTGGAACCTTGATGAGGCATCGCAGGAGACGCCGTCCAGGGCCAGCTCGCTCCGCAGGATCTTGGCCTTCGAGTCGCTTCCAATGACGCCAATGAAGGGGAAGTTCTTCTCGATAAGGGCACTCCTCAGGACAGGCCTGTCCGTCGCGTGGCCCATCGTCATCACCACCAGGTAGGTGTCATTCGGCAGCGTGGGGACGATGCTCTCAGGCGCCGCATGGATGATGGTCAGGTTCGGCGCCTTAGGCAGCTTGTCCAGCCACTCGGCGCGCGAGTCGACGACCGTGATCCTGCAGGGGAGGGGGGTGAGGACGGGGATGAGGGCCTGAGCCACGTGTCCCGCGCCGAAGACCGCGATGTTCCAGGGACCGGGGCCGAAGTGGGGCTCGAAGTAGAACTTAACCGAGCCGCCGCAGGTCATGCCGACGTCGCCCTTGAGCGTCCAGGAGACGAACCGAGGCTTGGCGTCGCCAATGGCGAGGACCTCGGACGCGAGCTTGAGCGCCGCGGCCTCGACCTTGCCCCCGCCCACGGTGCCGCTGTGCAGCCCCTTGTGCGTCACGAGCATCTTTGCGGCCGCGTCCTGGGGAGTGCTCCCCAGGGCGTCGACCAGCGTTACGAGGACAAAGGGGACGCCTTCCTTCTCAAGTCCGACGAGCTGCTCGTAGATGGTCACACGAGGCCAAGCTTCATCTTGCCCTCTTCGCTGATCATGGACTGGTTCCACGGCGGGTCCCAGGTGATCCTGACATCGGCGTCGCTGACGCCGGGGACTAGAAGAATCTTTCCCTTGGCGTCCTCCGCGATGGCCGGGCCCATGCCGCAACCGGGTGCCGTGAGCGTCATGGCGACGTTCACCTTGAAGGCCTTGTCCTCCTTCTTCTCGACGTCCATCGAGTAGACAAGGCCGAGGTCCACGATGTTCACGGGGATCTCGGGGTCATAAACTTTGCGAAGCTGGTCCCAGACCGCGGTTGGGTCGGGCGCGCCGTCCTCGAGCGTGGCGGCCTTGACCGAATGGTCGGCGGCCTCCTCGCCCAGCGCGTCGCCGTCCTTGCCGTCGATCCTGAAGAGGCCGTAGTCCGTCTGGACGGTGTAGCTTCCGCCGAGCGTCTGGTGGATCTGGATCTTGGTCCCGATCGGGAGGATGTGCTTCTCGCCCGAGGGGATCTGCGTGACGGAGATCTCGCGGGAGAGCGTGCGTTCGCGGTTGGCTGGGATCATGAGAGGTTGGCGGTGAAGCGGGTCTGGATGAAGGCCAGGAGCGCCGCGTGGAGCTCCTCGTTCTCGAGGCGTCCCAGGACCTCCTCGAAGAAGCCAAAGATCAGGAGTTCGTTCGCGGCCTTGCTCGGGATGCCGCGGGCCTTGAGGTAGAATTCCTGCTCGGGGTCGATCCTCGAGCTCGTGGCGCCATGCGTGCAGCGCACGTCGTTCGCCTGGATCTCGAGGCCGGGCAGCGAGTTCGACTCTGCGTCGTCGCTCAGCATCAGGTTGCGGTTGCTCTGGTAGGCGTCCGTCTTCTGGGCGTCCGGGTCCACGATGATGAGCCCGGAGAAGATGGTGCGCGACTTGTCGAGGAGCGCGTTCTTGTAGAGGAGGTCCGACTTGGTGTTCGGGGCCTGGTGGATCTGGAGCGTCCTTTGGTCGAACTCACGCGAGCCCGTGGCGATCGTGACGGCAAGCATCTCCGAGAAGCCGCCGGGGGCCTGGAGCTGGCTCAGCGACTCATGCCGGGCCTGCTTGGCCCCCAAGTGGAGATTCAGGGACTGAACGCGGGCGTCACGGCGAACGACGGTCGAATTAAACTGGAACGACAGGCTGTCGAGCGACCAGCACTGGGCGGCGGCGTAGGCCACCTTGGCGCCGTGCCCGGCGTAGATGTCATTGGCGCCGCAGGCGAACTGGCGCGTCTCGTCGGTCGAGGCGAAGTAGTCGACGACGCTCACCTTGGAGTTGTCCTCGGCGATGATGAGCGTGTGCGGGAAAATCGCGGCGCCTGAGCCTGTCGCCGAGTGGACGACGACGATCGGCTTCGTGATTTCCACGCCCTTCGGGACGAAGATGAAGGCTCCGTCGGTGACGAAGGCCTCGTGAAGCGAGGCGAACTTCGTGGACCCGAGCTTCTGCGGCTGGGCCATGAAGTGCTCCTTAAGAAGCTCAGGGTGCTCTGCGAGGGCCTTTGAGAGCGTGGACACGATCACGCCCTTGGACGCCAGGTCCTGGGACAGTGCCGTCACGCCGACCGAGCGGCCGTTCGAGAAGAGAAGTGTTGCGGAGGTCTCGATGGCGAAGGGAACCGCTGCGGCCTTGCTTTGCGTGGATGGGACCGCGAATCCCGCCAGGCCGAGGCCGGACAGGTTGCTGAAGCGCCAGCCCTCGTCCTTGCGGCTTGGCATCGGCAGAGCCGCGAAACGGGCGTAGGAGGTGCGCTTCCTCTCGAGCCACCACGCGGGCGCCTTGCCCTGCGTCGCGATGTGCTTCTCGAAGGCGTCCTGGGTGAACCCGCCGGCGAGGTCGGCGACGGGAATGTCGGTCAGTGTGTCTGACATGGCTCAGCCCACGCTCCCTTCCATCTCCAGGTCGATCAGGCGCTTCAGCTCGACGGAGTACTCCATCGGGAACTGCCGGGCCAGGTCGTTGATGAATCCGTTGACGGACAGGCTCATCGCCTGGCCCTCGGTCAGCCCGCGCTGCTGCATGTAGAAGATCTGCTCCGCGCTCACCTTGGAAACGCTGGCCTCGTGCTGGACGGCGTGGCGGTCGCCCCGGACCGTGATCGCGGGGTAGGTGTCGGTGCGGCTGTTCGTGTTGATGAGGAGGGCGTCGCACTCCGTGTTGTTCTTGCAGCCCTTCAGGTGCCTCGGGATGTGGACGACGCCGCGGTAGGTGGCGCGCCCCTGGCCGACGGAAATCGACTTGGAG
>DASRSJ010000125.1:0-1653 GCA_035656555.1 Opitutaceae bacterium | reverse complement strand
TCCCTCGCAATGAATCGGGTCCACATCAAGACCTACGGGTGCCAGATGAACGAGCGCGACAGCGACGCGGTCGCGGCGATGCTTCGCGCCCGAGGGTACCGGATTGTCCCGAACGAGGATGAGTGCGACGTGTTGCTCCTGAATACCTGCAGCGTCCGCGACGCTGCGGAGCAGAAGGCGATCGGCAAGGCCGGCTACCTGCTTTCCAAGAAGAAGCACAACCCGGACTTCGTCCTCGGAATACTTGGCTGCATGGCGCAGAACCGCGGGGCGGAACTCCTCGACCGCCTTCCCGACGTGGACCTGATCGTCGGGACACAGAAGTTCCACAGGGTGCCCGACTACCTGGACAACCTCCGCGCGGCCCGCGAGTCCGGTGCGCCGATCGCTGAGACGATCATCGACACGGAGGAGGAGGCCGGCTCGCAGAACACGATCCGCGACCACCAGGAGGACCCTGAGCAGAAGGTCACGGCCTTCGTCTCGATCCAGCAGGGCTGCAACATGGACTGCGCCTTCTGCATCGTGCCGACGACGCGCGGCGACGAGCGATCAAGGCCGATGGACGACATCGTGCGCGAGTGCGAGGAGCTCGTGGGGCGCGGCGTCAAGGAGATCACGCTCCTTGGCCAGATCGTGACGAGTTACGGCCGGCGTGACTACGTCCATACCGACGGTGTCAGCCCTTTCGTGCAGCTCCTTGAGCGCGTGAACGCGATCCCGGGCCTGGACCGCATCCGCTTCACGTCCCCGCACCCGCGCGGGTACAGGCAGGATCTGGCCGACGCCTTCGCGCGCATGCCCAGGCTCGGCGACCACGTCCACATGCCGCTCCAGTCCGGCAGCGACCGGATACTGAAGGCGATGAAGCGGCCGTATTCCGGCGAGCGCTACCTCGAGATCGTGGCCTCCCTCCGGGCCGCGCGACCGTCGATGGCTTTCTCAACCGACATTATCGTCGGCTTCCCCGGCGAGACGGACGAGGACTTCGAGGCGACGCGCTCGCTCTGCCGGGCTGCGGACTTCGACATGGCCTACATCTTCAAGTACTCGGTCCGCACCGGCACCCCCGCGGCCACGATGCCGGACCAGGTGCCCGAGGAAGTCAGGGAGGAGCGAAACCGCGTGCTCCTCGAGGACCTGAAGGAGAATTCCGTGCGCAGGGCCCAGTCCCTCGTGGGCACGGTCCAGGAGGTGCTGGTCGAGGGGCCGGACAAGACAGGGGAGCGCTTCATGGGCAGGACGCGCCAGAACAGGGCGACGGTATTCGAGGCCTCGAGCCGCCTCGTCGGTACCCTGGTGCCCGTCGAGATCACCCGCGCCAGCGTCAGCACCCTCTACGGCAACCTCGTTATCGCGGGCGCTGGCTTGCAAACACCCGAGCCCGCCGCGTCACTCTGATCTGGAACTGAACATGTCGCTCTTCGCCTCCTCACTTATTCCCGGGATACTCCTCCTCCTTCTCGGGCTTCCGCTCGCCCTGGACGTCTCCGGCGTGAAGCTGGCCATCAAGGCCTTCCCCCGCTCGGCTTCCGTGGGCTACATCGTCTTCAGCGTCGCCGCGGCATGGTTCCTCTACGACGTGCTGCATCTCTCCAACGCGGACTTCGGCGAGTACAAGTACCTGCTCTTTATCGGATTCGCGCTTGTGGC
>DASRSJ010000124.1:0-8364 GCA_035656555.1 Opitutaceae bacterium | reverse complement strand
CCGCCGCCTGGAACAGGGCCCAGCGGTCGAGGCCGTCCATCTTGTCCGGCGCAACCCGGTCGCGCTTCACGTCGAAGTCGAACAGGTTGGAGATCTGGAAACGGAGGGTGTTCCTTATGAGGCGGTAGGTCTCGCCGACATGGGAGAGAATCTCCTTGGAGATAGGGATGTCGTCCCTGAAGTCCTGGGAGGCGATCCAGAGGCGGATGACGTCCGCCCCGTACTCGGCGATGTAAGCGTCGCTCGTCTGGGGCTTCTCGTAGGCCGAGCTCTTCGATATCTTCTTCCTCTCCTCGTCGACGATGAAGCCGTGTGTGAGTACCGCCTTGTAGGGGGCTGCCCCGTAGGCGATGACCGACGTCCACAGGGAGGACTGGAACCAGCCGCGGTGCTGGTCGCTGCCCTCAAGGTAGAGATCCGCCGGCCACGTCGTGCCGCCCTGGCCGCGCTTGAGCACGGCGGAGTGCGACGAGCCCGAGTCGAGCCAGACGTCCAAGGTGTCGCGACCGCAGGCGAGGGCGGAAGCCGCAGGCCAGCCGGAGGGCAGGGTGACGCCGGAGAGGAGGGACTCGGGCGTCGACTCAAACCAGACGTTGGTGCCGCCCTTCTCAACTTTGTCGGCGACGGCACGAATGACGCCGGCGTCGAGGAATGGGTTCTTCTCGGCGTCGAAGAACGCCGGTATCGGCACGCCCCACGAGCGCTGGCGGCTGACGCACCAGTCGGGGCGCGATTCGACGGCTCCGCGGATGCGGGCCTCGCCCCAGGCGGGGATCCAGCCTCCCGTTGAGGCGATCTTGGAAATCTCGGAGAGGGCGGTCGCGCGCGAGCCCGACTTGTCGAGGGACACGAACCACTGGTCGACGGCCCTGAAGATGATCGGCGTCTTCGAGCGCCAGCAGTGCGGGTAGCTGTGGACGTACTTCTGCTTCGCGAGGAGGGCGCCCGCCGCGGCGAGCTTGCGAAGCACGGCGACATTGGCCGGGGAGGTCTTCTTCTGCGCCAGGTCCTCGACGCTCTCAAGCGCCGTCACGCCGACGAGGTCCGCCGGCACGCGGCCGTCGTCAATGTAGGTGCCGTTGTCGGCCACGGGGCAGTAGATCTCCAGGCCGTACTTCAGGCCCGTCTGGTAATCCTCCGCGCCGTGCCCGGGGGCCGTGTGAACGCATCCGGTGCCGCTCTCGACCGTCACGTAGTCCGCGAGGACGATCGGAGAGGCGCGGTCGATGAAGGGATGGCGCGCCGCGAGCTTCTCGAGCGAGCGACCTTGGAAGGCCTTCACGACGGCCGGCTGTTCCTTGATCCCCGCGGCGGCCGCCACCGCGCCGAGGAGTGCTCCGGCAACGATGATGCGCTGCTCGCCTAGGTCGGCCACGACGTACTCGACCTCCGGGTTCAGCGCGATCGCGAGGTTCGCGGGCATCGTCCAAGGCGTCGTCG
Organism: Opitutaceae bacterium; assembly: GCA_035656555.1. Classification (GTDB taxonomy): domain Bacteria; phylum Verrucomicrobiota; class Verrucomicrobiia; order Opitutales; family Opitutaceae; genus Palsa-1447. The sequence continues at coordinate 6,924 of DASRSJ010000124.1, read as the reverse complement.
TCCAGATAACGACGAAGAGGGGCTTGTCCGAGGGCAGGGAGAATTTGGCGGCCTCCTCGGCGGGCACCGCGAACTTCACCCAGATGGAGGGCGAGGAGTGCTCCTTGTACTCGATCTCGGCCTCGGCGAGGGCGGTCTCAAAGGGTATGGACCAGTACACCGGCTTCTTGCTGCGGTAGACGAGTCCCGCCTCCACGAAGGACGCGAACATGCGCAGGATGTCGGCCTCGAACGCGGGGGCCTTCGTCTTGTACTCGTTGGCCCAGTCGGCGAGGACGCCGAGGCGCTTGAACTGGCTTTTCTGGGTCGCGATCCAGGTCTCGGAGAAGGCATCGCAGAGCTGCCTCAACTCGGCGGTTGAGACCTGCTTGTTGGCCTCCCTGAGCTCCCGGGTCACCTTTTGCTCGATCGGAAGTCCGTGGCAGTCCCAGCCAGGCACGTACGGGGCCTGGAAACCCCTCATCGTCTTGTACCTGACCGTGATGTCCTTGAGCGTCTTGTTGAGCGCCGTGCCGATGTGGACGTCGCCGTTCGTGAACGGCGGCCCATCGTGCAACGTGAAGATGGGCGCACCTTTCCTATTGTCCTGCAAAGCCTTGTAGAGATTGGTCTTCTCCCAATGGGCCACTCTCCCGGGCTCACGCTGGGGCAGTCCCGCCCGCATCGGGAAGTCGGTCTTGGGAAGCTGAAGCGTGTCTTTAAGTTCGGTCGCCAATCGGAAAATAGGGGTCCGAGAGGGTAAAGTGGGCTACGGGTGAGTCAAGACACTCGCTTGGCCAGCGCCGAGCCGGAGACGATGCAGTCCGGCAGCGAGATGCCGTCACGCACATTGCCACCGATGAAGAGGCCAGCATGGGCGGCCTCGCAGGCCTTCATCGAGGCCAGGTGGCGCTCGTAGCCGAGATTGTACTGCGGGATCGCCCGCGCCCAGACGGCGTGGCGGACGAAGACCGGCTTTCCCTCCGCTCCCAGAAGGTCGCGCAGGTCGGCCTGGACGCGCTCCTCCAGGGCCTTGCGGCCGAGCCTCGCGTTCTCGGGCTGCAGCGATCCGCCTGCGAAGACCGAGAGCGCGACATGGCCGTCCGGCGCCCGGCCCGGGAAGAGCGTGGAGGCGAAAAGGACGCCGAGGATCGTGCGCTTTTCCGAGAGCGGCACCAGTGCGCCGAAGCCGTCCAGCGGGTGGCGCACCTTGTCGCGGCGATAGCCGAGTGTCATCGATGCAACGGGCGGATACTCGATGGCCGCTAGCCCGGCGAGCGGGCACGTGCCATTGACCTCGAGCTTCGCCAGGGCGTCGGCCGGGAGCGCCGCGACGACGCAGTCGAAGTCGCCCTTGCCCTGTCCGTTCGGGCCGTCCCACTCGACCGTCCACAGCGAGCGCTTGCCCTGGCTGAGGCGTATCACCGCCGAGTCCGTCGAGACCGTGCCCTCCGGCAGGCGCGACGCGATAGCGTCCGTCAGCGACTGAAGTCCCTTGCGGAACGAGATGATGGGCGGGGGGCCAGAGATGCCGAGCGCCTTGCGCTTGCTGGATGCCTCGCCCGCGGCGCGGATCAGCGAGCCGAAGGTCCTCTCCATCTCCCATATCTTCGGGAAGGCGTGCCTCGCGGAGAGCTGCTCGGCGTCGCCGGCGTAGATGCCTCCGATCAGGGGCTGCACGAGGGTCTCTAGGACCTCCTTGCCAAAGTGGTCCCGCACCATGTCCGCGACGCTGACGTCCTCGCTGCGCTCGATCGGCTTCCTCGTGGCTTCTGCCCCGACGGCAATCTTGGAGCGCATGGAAAGCAGGGGCGTCGCGAGGAACGCCGCCATCGAAGTGGGGGCGGGGACGGCGACCAGCGCGCCCTTCCTGACAATGTAGCGGTTCACCGCGGCGGGCGAGGAGACGAGGCGCTCGGGCCCGAGGCCGAGCTCGGAGATGACGCCTGAGATCTCTGAGGTGGATTCCTGGATGGAGACCGGGCCGGACTCGGCCAGCCAGCCGTCAGCCGACTCCGAGCGCACCACGCCGCCCAGCCTCCCGGACGCCTCAAGGAGGCGCACCTTGTGGCCCGCGGACGAAAGGCGCCACGCCGCCGTCAGGCCCGTGACACCGCCCCCCAGGACCGCGACCGTCATGGCGAGATCACTTCCACGACGTCACTGCGTCGACCAGAGCCTCGACGCACGCGATCTTGGCCTGCGGGAGTATGCCGTGGCCGAGGTTGAAGATGTGGCCCGACGTGCCGCGCATCGACTCCAGCAGGCGCGTGGCCTCCCTGCGCGCGATGTCGGGCGTCGTGTTCAGGATGGCGGGATCCAGGTTGCCCTGGACCGCCACGTTTGCGGGAAGCGTGCGCCGGACGACCGAGAGGTCGTTCGACCAGTCGACGCTCAGGACGCGCGCACCGGTGAAGGACTGGTCGAGCAGGTGGGGGCCGGTTCCCTTGCCGTAGATGATGATGGGGAAGCCCTCGGGCATCGCGGCCACGACCTCGCGGATCCAGCGGAGCGAAGCTGCCTCGTAGTCCGGGCCCGCCACCGCGCCGCCCCATGAGTCGAAGATCTGGATCGCATCGGCGCCCGAGGCGATCTGCATCTTGAAGTACGCGATCAGCGAGGCCGTAAGCTTCGCCATCAGGAGCTCGAAGGTCGCCCGGTCCTCATAAAAGAGTCCCTTCACGATCGCAAAGTCATCGGAGCTTCCGCCCTCGACCATGTACGTCGCGAGCGTCCAGGGCGACCCGCCGAATCCGAGGAGGGCGCGGCTTCCCGCGAGCTCCTTCCTTAGGAGCGCCAGGGCGCTGCCGACATAGGAGAGCTTCTCCGGCACCTGCGACGGCGAGCCCAGCGCCTCGATCTTTGCCCTGTTGTCCAGGCGGTAGTCCATCCCGATCCCGCCCTCGTCGCGGAACGAGTAGCCCTGACCCAGCGCCTCGGGGATCACGAGGATGTCCGAGAAGAGGATGACGGCGTCGAGCGCGAAGCGCCTCGTCGGCTGCAGCGATACCTCGGTCGCCAGCTCGGGCGTCTTCACCATCTTAAGGAAGCCGTGCTTCGCCTTGAGCTCGCGGTACTCGGGCAGGTAGCGGCCCGCCTGGCGCATGATCCAGACAGGGGGCCGATCGAGCGGCTCGCAGGCGCATGCGGAGAGGAATCGGCTTCGGGAGTTCAAGGTGAGGGGGCGAGCCAGTCGCGGGGCTTAAGGAACGTGGCGAGCAAATCCTCCTCGGGCGAGCCTGGCGAGGCGGTGACGCCGTAGTCCCAGCGAACCATCGGTGGCAGGCTCATGAGGATCGACTCCGTGCGGCCTCCGCTCTGAAGCCCGAAAAGGGTGCCCCTGTCCTGCAAAAGGTTGAACTCAACGTAGCGGCCGCGCCGGCGCAGCTGGTGCTCGCGCTCCCACTCGCCGTAAGGGGCAGCCTTTCTGCGCTCAACGATGGGCAGGTAGGCCTGCATGAACGCGTCGCCGACGCTGCGCATGAGCGCGAAGCTCTGCTCGAAGCCCAGCTCGTCGAAGTCGTCGAAGAAGAGTCCCCCGATCCCGCGCGCCTCGCCCCGGTGCCTGAGGAAGAAGTAGTCGTCGCACGCCTTCTTGAAGCGGTCGTGCAGCGCGGGGCCGAAGGCGGCCACCGCGGCGCGCGCGGTCTTGTGCCAGTGGACCGCGTCCTCCTCGAAGCCGTAGAAGGGCGTGAGATCCCAGCCGCCCCCGAACCACCATGTCGGATTGGCGCTTCCCGCGCCGGAGATGAAGAAGCGCACGTTCGCGTGGCAGGTCGGCACGTAGGGATTCCTCGGATGGATGACGACCGAGACGCCGTGCGCGGTCCACGCCTTGCCGGCCAGCTCGGGGCGGCGCGCGGAGGCCGCCGCCGGCAGGGTCGTGCCGGAGACGTCGGACATGGCGACACCCGCTTTCTCGAAGACAGAGCCATTCGCCATGATGCGCGTGCTGCCCCCGCCGCCCTCGGCCCGCACCCAGCGGTCGTCGGCAAACTTCGCAGAGCCGTCAGCCTTCTCAATCGCGGAGCAGATGCCCTCCTGGAGTCCCTTCAGGTAATCCCGGACGCCTGGTGAGTCAGCGGTCATTCAATCCTCAGTGACCGGGAAGGCGGATGACCGGACCGGTGTCCGCGGGAGGCGTCGGGGACGGCCGCGTTGGCGCCTTCGGGGCGGTCGGCAGGGAGGTGGAGGCCGGGCCCGCGCCGGCCCCGCGGGCAAAAGGTCCCTCGGTGATCGGGAACTTGATGAACGCCTCGTCCATTAGCTCCCTCACGTTCAGGTCGCGCGTGCGCGCGTCGGGGCTGTCCATCATGACGACGATGATCCTGTGGCCGCCGCGAAGCACCGTCGCGGAGAGGCAGAAGCCGGCGCCGCTCGTGAAGCCGGTCTTGAGCCCGTCCACGCCGTCGATCTTGCCGAGAAGGTGGTTGTGGTTGGCCATGATGACGGGCTTGAGCCTGATGCCCGATCCGAAGGAGCGCGTCTTGACGGAGGTGTAGCGCAGCACGTCGGTATTGAGGACCAGGTAGCGGCAGAGGATCGCGAAGTCCCTCGGGGTCGTCAGGTCGCCCTCGGCGATGCGGCGGTTCTTGGGCGGAAAGCCGTTCGGGGAGCGGAAGGTGCTGTGGATCATCCCGAGCTCCTTGGCCTTCACGTTCATCCGAGCGACGAAGGCCGCCACGGATCCGCCGGCCTTGTCCGCCAGCGCGTAGGCCGCGTCGTTCGCGGATTGGATCATCATCGCGTAGATCAGCTCGTCGACCGGGAACACCTCGCCCTGGCGCAGCCACACCTTCGTGCTGTCCGGGATGTCGGCCACCTTGGCGTCCTCGCGGGTCACGGTGAGCGGCGTGTCGAGGCTGATCGTGCCCTCCTTCAGGTAGTCGCAGAGGACGGCGTAGGTCATCAGCTTTGTCATGCTGGCCGGCGGGCTTATCGCGTCCGCATTGTCCTGAACGAGCACCGCCCCGGTCATGGCGTCGGTCGCAATCGCTCCCTTGTAGGAGGGGGCCGTGCGGGCCCCGAGGGACCCTGCGGTGGTTGCCAGTGCGAGAAGGACTGCAGCCGGGAAGAGGCGCTTCAGAGGCATGTTGATAGGAAAACGGGGGAGAACCCCAAGGCAACTGGGTTTCACTTTCCGACGGGAAGGGGCGTCGCCTGCTCTAGGGGGAGCTCGCGCAGCTTCAGCTCGGGGTTCTTCTCCACGAAGTAGCGCATGGTCCAGTCATTCGGAAAGAGGGCCACCGGCATCTCCAGCTTGTCAGATCCGAAGCTCACGCCCGAGGCGACGATAAGCCCCGAGGGGTTGCCGAGGGAGGGATGGGGCTCGATCCAGCGAAGCACCGTCCACGGGGCCACCTCCAGCCGGGACTCCGCGCCGTATTCGCTCTTGAGGCGGTACTGCACGACCTCGAACTGCAGCGGGCCGACCGCGGCCAGGAGCGTGGCTCCCGGGGGAGCGCTCCTCGCCGAGAACGACTGCACGACGCCCTCCTGGAGCAGCTGGTCGAGGCCGGCCCGGAACTTCTTGGAGTCGGACGGATTGGGGTTGGAGATGTAGGCGAAGACCTCCGGCGGGAAACGCGGGATCTCGTCGAAGAGGATGGAGCGGTCCTCGGTCAGGGTGTCCCCGATGCCGAAGGCGTCGTGGCCCACGAGCCCGATGATGTCCCCGGGCCAGGCCTCGTCGACCGTCTCCCTGTCCTGGCCGAAAAGCTTCTGCGAGGAGGAGAGGCGCACGTTGCGGCCCGCCTGCATGTGCTGAACGCCCATGTCGCGCTCGAACTTGCCCGAGCAGATCCGCATGAAGGCGATGCGGTCCCTGTGGCGCGGGTCCATGTTTGCCTGAATCTTGAAAATGAAGGCGGAAAACTTGTCGGTCGTGACCGGTATCTCGCGCTTCGTGCCCCCGGCGACCGAGGAGCGCGGCTGCGGCGGGATCGAGTTCTCAAGGAAGCCGTCGAGGAGCAGCTGGATGCCGAAGTTGTTGACGGCGCTCCCGAAGAAGACCGGCGTCTGCTTGCCGGCGTGCACGGCCTCCAGGTCGAAGGGGTGGCCTGCGCCGTCCAGCATCGCCAGCTGCTCCTGCACCTCGAGGAACGTGTCGTCATCCATCTTGGCGCGGACGGCCGCGTCCTCGAGCGAGGCCACCTTCTCGGGCGCACGATAGGCGCCTCCCGGGACGCGCTCGAAGAGGTGCACCTGCTTGTTGCGCCGGTCGAAGACGCCGCGGAACTGCGGGCCGTTGCCGAGCGGCCAGATGACCGGCGAGGCCTGGATCCCTAGCACCGCCTCAAGCTCGTCCAGGAGCGCGATCGGGTTGCGGGTGGGCCTGTCGCACTTGTTCATGAAGGTGAAGATCGGGATGCCGCGGCGGCGGCAGACCTCGAAGAGCTTCCTCGTCTGGGTCTCCACGCCCTTGGCGGCGTCGATCACCATGAGCACTGCGTCGACCGCGGTCAGGACGCGGTAGGTGTCCTCCGAGAAGTCCTTGTGGCCGGGGGTGTCCAGAAGGTTCACGACCATCCCGTTGTAGTCGAACTGCAGCACGGTCGAACTGATCGAGATGCCGCGCTGCTTCTCCAGCTCCATCCAGTCCGAGGTCGTGGCCCGCTGGTTCTTCCTGTCCTTCACCGCTCCGGCCAGGTGGATCGCGTTGCCGTAGAGAAGGAACTTCTCCGTCAGCGTCGTCTTTCCCGCGTCGGGGTGCGAGATGATCGCGAAGGTGCGCCGGCGGGCGATTTCGGCCGTAGGTGACATGGCAATCGGACAGTATGAATCCGGGGCCGCGCGGCTGGAAAGTCTTTTCGGGGGCGGCGGTCGCGAGCTGCACTTTGGGCTTCTCCGGGCGGGTGGGCCGGCGATGATTGGGCCATGCCGGTTCCTTCCTTCAAGCTGAAGCCCAACGCCAATTCCCGCGTGCTCGCGGGACACCCCTGGGTC
>DASRSJ010000123.1:0-6585 GCA_035656555.1 Opitutaceae bacterium | reverse complement strand
CGACCAACATGGCCGGCCGCGGCACCGACATTAAGCTGGGCGAGGGCGTGCGCGACCTGGGCGGCCTCTACGTCATCGGCACCGAGCGCCACGAGTCGCGCCGCATCGACCGCCAGCTGCGCGGGCGCTGTTCGCGCCAGGGCGATCCCGGACTCACGAAGTTCTTCCTCTCGCTTGAGGATGACCTGATGCGCCTCTTCCTCCAGGGCAACCTGGCCTCCCGCATGATGGAGGGCTCGATGAAGGAGGGCGAGGAGCTCGAGCACCCGCTGCTGAACCGCTCGATCGAGTCGGCCCAGAAGAAGGTCGAGCAGCAGAACTACTCCATCCGCAAGCGCCTTCTCCAGTACGACGACGTCCTCAACCAGCAGCGCGAGGTGGTCTATGGGATAAGGAACGCCGCCATCCACGCCGCGCGCTCAAAGGACATCATCTTCGAGCAGGTCGACGAGGAGCTGGAAAGCCGCCTCTCGCTGGCCGGCTTCGGCGAGAAGGGCGGCCCGACGGTCGCCTCCGTCGAGAGCTTCGTCGGATGGACGAACACGCATTTCCCGGTCGGCCTCAGGGTCGACGACATGAAGGGCTCGGATCTCGACGCCGTGAAGTCGATGGTGCTGGAGAAGGTCAGGGCGGCCTATTCCATGAAGGAGTCGGCCGAGATCCCCGAGGCGCTCGGCACGCTCGAGCGCTACGTTGTCATCAACGCGATCGACCACCACTGGCAGGAGCACCTGACGGAGATGGAGGAGCTTCGCCGCTCGATCGGCCTTCGCAGTTACGGCCAGAAGGACCCGCTCGTGGAGTACAAGAGCGAGGCCTACAACTTCTTCCAGGAGCTGATGGCGAACGTCCGCCTCCAGATCTGCACCGGCCTCTTCCGCAGCGCCTCCAACCTCTCCTCGTTTGAGAACATGCTCTCGATCCTGGCGAAGAACGCGCGCACTCAGGGCCCGGAGAACGCGGCCCCGGCCGCGCCGGCGATCCAGGCGGCCCCCGCACCTGCGTCGGCGGCGCCCGAGGCCGAGATCCAGCTTCCCAAGGTGGTCATCCGCCGCGAGGCCCCGAAGGTCGGGCGCAACGACCCGTGCCCCTGCGGCAGCGGCAAGAAGTACAAGCACTGCCACGGATCCTGAGCGGTACCCCACGGTGACGCCTGACCCGTACGATCCCGTCCCGACCATCTGGGAGCGGCACTCCGAGCTGATCGTCCCAATTGTCTGCGGCGTCCTCACCGTAATCCTGCTGGCGATCTCGTTCCCGCCGCACCACGCGCCGGAGTGCGCGTACGCGTTCCTGGTTCCCGGCATCCTCTGGGCCTACCGCAGGCCAAAGCTGAAGGTCTACGCCTGGACGCTCTTCATGGCACAGGCCGTCGGCTGGACGATCAATGTCTACTGGCTGCACCCCGTGACCTGGTTTGGCATGTTCGCCATCGGCACCACCGTCGGCGCCTGGACGGGCTCCTGGTACCTTTTGGCCTGGTGGGCGATGCCGAGGATGATGGGGAAGCCGACCCCGGTCAGGCTTGTCTCGATGACGGGGCTCGCGGGAGCCTGGGTCGTCATCGAGTGGACCCGAACCTGGTTCCTTGGCGGGTTCCCGTGGATGCCGCTCGCGGCCACCCAGTGGGAGCGGATCGGGATCCTCCAGATCGCGGCCTACACGGGCGCCTACGGCGTCTCATTCGTCATCGTCTGCGTGAACGTCGCCTTCGCGGCGTACGTGAACAAGCTCTTCCACGAGGGGGCGACGGGCCTTGGGCGCAGGAGCCAGGAGTTCCTGTTCGCGATGTTTCTTCTCCTGGCCTGCCTCTGCGTCCTGGTGCAGGAGACGACGCACCGCTCGCTCTACACGGTGCCCTTCGCGACGGTGGCCTTCGTGCAGCCGAAGATCCCGGCGACCGTTAAGTGGGATCCGGCCAAGGCGCCTGAGATCATGCAGACACTGCATTCGCTTACGCTCGGTGTCGGCGACCTGAACCCCGACCTGATCCTCTGGCCCGAGTCCACGACACCCTATCCCCTGAAGGGCGGTGACCCGGCGATGCAGCGCTTCGTCTCGTCAATCGCCGCCCGGACGCGGGCCCCGATGCTGGTCGGCGCCGACGCGATCGAACACGGAGCCGACGGCAAGGATACCTACTACAACGCGGCTTTCGTCATCGACCCGCAGCTGGGCGTGCAGTCCTCCTACTACGCGAAGCGCAAGCTCGTGCAGTTCGGGGAATACGTCCCGATGCGGTCGGTCCTGGGTTGGATCGGGAAGTTTGCGCCTCTTGGCGACGACGACTTCACGCCCGGCACGGATTCCTCGCCGCTCGTCGTCCCGATGAGCAAGGGCTCGGCCGCCTTCGGTGTCCTGATCTGCTATGAGGACCTGTTTCCCGGGCTGGCCCGCGACGAAGTGCGCTCGGGCGCGGACGCGCTCGTCGTCGTGACGAACGACGCCTGGTACGGCGAGGGACAGGCGGCCTACCAGCACGCGGCCAACTCTGTTCTGCGCGCCATCGAAACGCGCCGCCCGGTGCTTCGCTGCGGCAACGCGGGCTGGAGCGGCTGGATCGACGAGTTTGGCAACGTCAGGCGCTGGCTGCACGACGAGGACGGGAGCGTCTACATCCGCGGCACGTTCACGGCCAAGGTGACGCGCGACCAGCGCTGGATCGGTCGCAACAGCTTCTACGTCGAGCACGGGGACTGGTTCGTCCTCGTGAGTGCGGCGCTCCTGGCGCTGACGGTCTCGCTCCTTGGCGTCTCGGGGATCACCCCCCTCCCGGTCGTCCCCAAGCCATGAGCGCCCGGGTGATCGCGATCGTCGGCGATTACTCGGAGAAGGTGACCGCGCACCGCGCGATCCCGAAGGCCCTCCAGTTCGCGAAGGACGGTGGCCTGGACATCGACTGGAAGTGGGTGGCGACCCGCGACATCAAGAATCCTGCGTCGGACCTTGCGGGCTTTGGCGCCGTCTGGCTCACGCCGGCCAGTCCCTACGAGAACGCCGAGGGGGCCCTGGGCGCGATCCGCTTTGCCCGCCAATCCGGCCGGCCGTTCTTCGGCACCTGCGGCGGCTTCCAGCACGCCGTCCTGGAATTCGCGGCGAACGCCGCTCATATCGCCGGCGCAGCCCACGCGGAGACGGATCCGAATGCGGCCGATCTGGTGGTCACCCGCCTTAGCTGCTCCCTGGTAGAGGTGTCCGGGAAGATCCACTTCGAGAAGGACAGCCTCCTTGCGAGGTCCAACGGCTCGGAATCCACGGAAGGAGAGTACCACTGCAACTACGGCCCAAGCCCCTCCTACCGGCCCGCGCTCGAGAAGGCCGGCATGCGGTTCACGGCCTGGGACGATGCGGGCGAGGTGCGCGGCGCGGAATTGCCGTCGCATCCGTTCTTCTGCGGGGTCCTGTTCCAGCCGGAGCGCGCGTCGCTGAAGGGCGAGCTGCACCCGCTGGTCCGCGCCTTTGCTGCGGCGGCTGCCTCCGCCTAGGCCGCGACGTCGGGCTCCGGCGGGGCCGCCAGGACCACCATCACGACGCCCGACACCACGATGGCGCTCGAGATGTAGAAGAGCGTCCTTGGGACCTCCCCGAACAGAAAGTAGCCCATCACGCTCGCGAAGACGACCTGGCTCACGTTGCAGAGGCTGACGATCTGCCCGCGTATCCTGCGCATGGCGGCGTTGAGGAGCGAGTGGCCGCAGACGGTTGGGATGGCGCCCAAGGCCAGCATGATCGACCATTCCCGCACGGACGAGGCCTCAAATGTCCCCAGCCGGGGAATGGCGACAAGGAAGCAGATGAGGGCGGCCTGCCCGTAGACCGGGATCACGTAGAGCCAGATCGAGGGGAAGTCCCTGTTGCGCCTCCCTAGTGCAAGGTAGAGGGCGAACATCGCCATCGAGAAAAGGCAGACGAAGTCCCCGGGAAGGCTGCCGCCGCCGGCAACCGCGTCCTTGGCGGAAAGGGTGATCAGGCCGATGACGGCGAGCGCCGTGCCGGCGACCTCGGTCCTGTTCACCTTCTCCTTGGCGAGCCACAGGAGAAAGAAGGGGAGTGCAATCGGCACCAGGTTCACGATCAGGGTCGCCTGGGCGACGACGGTCATTCGCGCCCCGAGCGTCCAGGATATGAGGTGCAGGGCCAGGACGCCCGCGGGAGCGTGCGTCCTATGGAGATGGGAGCGCGTGAACGAGCCGGGGTTGCGCTTCAGCTGCACGAGGAAGACCGGCAGCAGAAGGACAAACGCAATCAGGAGGCGAAGGGCCGTCAGGACGAAGGGGTCGCTGTGGCTCATCCTGATGAAGATAGCCGACGTCGAGCACGCGTAGACCCCGAGGAAGAGAAGCAGGAACCGGACGAACATCGCGTTCGACGGTGGCATGACCCGTAACAGGAACGCAACCGATCGTTGCCTTGTATCCGCCGGGCCCGCTTGTGATTGTGGATCATCCAGTCAGGTTGAAACCCCAATCCCCATGAAAAAAGTCCTCGGCCTCATCACTTGCGTGCTTCTGTTTTCCGTCGCGCGCGCGGGCAACTACCAGAATTTTGCCGTCTCCGTGTACATCCCGGAGGTCGTCGTCGCCACGTTCAAGGATCCCTCGGTCCTTCAGACGGGCTGGGACCAGATCAGCTCCCAGGTCAAGGTGGACAAGGTCTACATCGAGGTTCAGCGCGACGGCGTGATCGCCGACGACAAGCTGATCGAGGACGTGAAGGCGTTCTTCATCGCCCACGGCGTCAGGGTCGCGGCCGGCAGCGCCTTCTCGAAGCTCGAGGCCGACAACTTCCACTCCTTCACGTACACGGACCCCGCCGACCGGGCGTTCGTCAAGAAGACCGCGGAGGTCGCCGCGAGGCACTTTGACGAGTTCATCCTGGACGACTTCTTCTTCACGAACACTAAGTCCGAGTCCGACATCGCTGCCAAGGGCGACAAGTCATGGACGGACTTCCGCCTGGGACTCATGGACGAGGCCGGCTCCACGCTGGTCGTCAAGGCGGCCAAGGCTGTGAACCCCAAGATCAAGGTCGTGATCAAGTTCCCAAATTGGTACGAGCACTTCCAGGGCCTCGGATTCGACCTGGACAAGGAGCCGAAGATCTTCGACGGCATCTACACCGGCACCGAGACCCGCGACCCGAACTTCACAGACCAGTACCTCCAGCAGTACGAGAGCTACCAGATCATCCGCTACTACGAGAACATCAAGCCGGGCGGCAACGGCGGAGGCTGGGTGGACACCTACGGGACGCGCTACGTCGACCGCTACTCCGAGCAGCTCTGGGACACGATGTTCGCCAAGGCCCGGGAGATCACGCTCTTCAACTGGGACCTCCTCCTCGCGAAGGCCGTCGGCGGCAACCGCAAGGAGTGGGAGAACCTGCCCACGGCGATGAACTACAGCACCGTGACCAGCGAGTACCGCCCCGCGGGCGCCACCGCTCCGACGACACCGACCTGGGCCACCGTGGCCGGCGTGTCGCTCCGCGAGGCCGACGCCGTTGTCGGAAAGCTCGGCAATCCGATCGGAATCCAGAGCTACAAGCCCTACCAGTCGACCGGCGAGGACTTCCTCCACAACTACCTCGGCATGATCGGCATCCCGATCGACCTGCATCCGGAGTTCCCGACCGAGGCCAAGATGGTCCTCCTGACCGAAGAGGCCAAGTTTGACCCGGAGATCGTCGCCAAGATCAAGAAGCAGCTGATGGACGGGAAGAGCGTTGTCATCACCTCCGGCCTCCTGCGCGCCCTGAAGGGCAAGGGGATCGAGGACATCTGCGAGACATCGGTCTCTGACGAGAAGGTCTTGGCCCGCGACTTCTCGACAGGGTGGGGCTCCGGAGCCTCCCTATCGCCGGACGACAGGAGCCCGGGAATCCTCTTCCCCGAGGTACGCTTCCTGACCAATGACGCGTGGGGCCTCGTGAGCGCGCTTGAGGGAGGCACGGGCTACCCGATCCTCCTCATGGACAAGTACGCCAAGGGCACTCTCTACGTCTGGACCATGCCCGACGCTTTCCGTGAGCTCTACGCGCTGCCGCCTGAGGTCACGAGCGCCATCAAGGACGTCGTCATGAAGGGCTTCTTTGTCCGCGCCGACGGCGCCAGCCAGGTGTCGCTCTTTGCCTACGACAACGGGGCGTTCATCCTCGAGTCCTATCTGCCGACCCAGACCTCCATGAAGGTCACGGTCGAGGGCAAGTTTTCGAAGCTGCGTAACCTCGTGACCGGGGAGGTCGTCGCCTCATACACGCCCGAGCCCCCGAAGGGATTCAGGCGCCTGCGCATGAGGAAGGATGATCCGCCGAAGTCCTACTTCCTGGTGAACGTCCTGCCGCACAGCTACGCGGCCTTCACCGCGGAGCCGTGAGCGGCGCCAGTCAGTAGGGATACGGGTAGAACAGCCCGTCAGGCGCGCAAAGGCCGAGGAGGCCCTTGCCGCGGTAATCGTCAAACCCGACGGCCACTGTGAAATGGCCGGTCGGGTCAGTGACAGCGACGTCCATTGACGTGCCGTAGAAGCTGCCGCCGTGAGAGCTTCCGCCAACCGTGAAGGAGATGTCGCCGTGGATCTCCGCCTT
>DASRSJ010000122.1:0-10689 GCA_035656555.1 Opitutaceae bacterium | reverse complement strand
CCTCGTCCTTGCCGCAGATCCCGTGGACCAGGAGCGGCTCGGCCAGCGTCGCAAAGACGGTCATCCTTGGGTTCAGGGAGGCGTACGGGTCCTGGAAGATCATCTGCAGGTCGCGGCGCGCCTTCAGCATCTCGGCCTTCTTGGCCTTGGTCAGGCTTTTGCCATTGAGGATCACCTCGCCGCCGGTCGTCGGCACGAGCTGCAGGATCGTTCGGGCCAAGGTCGACTTGCCGCACCCTGACTCCCCGACGAGTCCCAGGACCTCACCCTGGCGGACGGAGAGCGTGACGCCGTCGACGGCCTTCACCGCGCCGGCGGACTTCTTCACGATGAAGCCCGTCTGGATCGGGAAGTGGGTCTTAACGTCCCTGAGCTCTAGGATGTTCTCGGGCATGGCGTGCTTCCTAGAGGGCGGACACGTTGATCTCGCCCCGCTGCGAGCGCACGCAGGCGTGGCTGTGGCCGGGGGCGACCTCGAGGAGTTCCGGGCGGGCGCCCCTGCAGGCGTCGGTCGTGAAGCTGCAGCGGGCCGCGAAGGCGCACCCCGGGATCGACTTCGAGACGTCCGGCGGCAGGCCCTGGATCGTGAAGAGTTCCTTGCCCTTGGGCTGGAGGCCCGGGATCGAGCGCTGGAGCGCCCGCGTGTACGGGTGGAGCGGCGAGTTGAAGAGGGCCATGGCGCCAGCCGTCTCCATGATCCGCCCGCCGTACATCACCTGCACCCGGTCGCAGAGGCCGGCGACGACCCCCAGGTCGTGCGTCACGAAGATGACGGCCATCCCGAGCTCGCGCTGCAGTTTCTTGATGAGCTCCAGGATCTGGGCCTGCACCGTCACGTCCAGCGCCGTCGTCGGCTCGTCGGCGATCAGGAGCTCGGGGCGGGTGACGAGCGCCATCGCGATCATGACCCTCTGGCGCATGCCGCCCGAGAACTCGTGCGGGTAGAAGTGTATCCGGCGGGCCGCGTCGTTGATGCCGACGGCCTCCATCATCTCGAGCGCGCGGGCGAGCGCCTCCTTCTTGCCGAGCTTGTCGTGGATCAGGAGGGGCTCGATCAGCTGCTCGGACACCCTCAGGTAGGGGTTGAGCGACGTCATCGGGTCCTGGAAAATCATGGACACGCGCTTGCCGCGGATCGAGCGGGCCACCTTCGGGGTGCACCGCAGGAGATCGACGCCGTCGAACATCGCCGAACCGCTCTCGATCTTTCCCGGCGGCTGGGGGATCAGGCCCATGATGGAGTAGCAGGTGACGGACTTGCCCGAGCCGGACTCCCCGACGATCCCGAGCGTCTCGCCGCGCTCGACGCTGAAGCTCACCCCGTCGACCGCGCGGTAGATTCCGTTGCGCGTGTGGAAATGGGTGCGCAGGTCAGTGACGGTCAGAAGCGGCATCGGCTTGGGTCAGGCTGTCGGGACCCGGCACCCTATGGCAAGTCCCGGACCGCCGCAATGACGGCTTGCGGGGACAGGTCCTGGAGAGAGGCCCCGCCAGTCGGTTGGGAGCCGGGGGGAAGGAGGAGGACCTTTGGGCCGGCGAACACGGGGCCCGTGCGGACAGGATTTGTGGGGCCGAAGAGGACGACGACCGGAACGCCGAGCGCATTGGCGAGGTGCATGCCGCCCGTGTCGTTGGAGACCAGGAGGCGGCATGCGGCGAGTCCCGCCGCAAAGTCGCAGAGGCTTGTCTTTCCGGCCATGTCGGTGACGCGCCCGGCGCCGAAACCCCTTGAGATCTCCGCTGTCAGCGCCGCGTCAGCTGCGGTTCCGAAGAGTACGAATCTCTCGGACGGGAAGGACTCGATGAGGGTTCTCCAA
Source organism: Opitutaceae bacterium (assembly GCA_035656555.1). Lineage (GTDB taxonomy): Bacteria > Verrucomicrobiota > Verrucomicrobiia > Opitutales > Opitutaceae > Palsa-1447. The sequence continues at coordinate 8,872 of DASRSJ010000122.1, read as the reverse complement.
TGGGCCACGGGCCAGCGCTTGGACGGCATGTTCTCCGAGCCCGCGATGAGGCCGATCGGATTGCCACTTTGGGCGGCGGCCGGAGCGAAGAGCGTGGACGGAAATGGCGTGAAGTCGGGCTGGGCGGCGAGCCCGAAGTGGCGAAGGAAGTCCCCCCAGAGTTCGACTTGGTGGTGGGCGGACTCGTCGTAGTCAAGGGGCAGGGGATAGGCCTTGGTGAGGAACATCCGGGACTTGCCCGGCCTCCTTATCCCGAAGCGCTGGGGGCAGCCGGCGACCCGTGCCTCAAGGTCGCCCCTCGTGGAATTGGTAAGGAGAATCCAGGTGTCGGGATAGTGGGCCCGAAGCGAGGCGAAGGGGGAGAAGTACCCGATTCCCTGGCTAGGCAGCGCGATCATCCGGTCGGCAATGCCCAGTCTCTCGAGGAGCGGGATGAAGGCCGCCTTGCAGAGGAGCGTGATCTCGGCGTCGGGACGCGACTGGCGGATTGCCCGGATGAGCGGGATCGCCATCACGACGTCGCCCAGCCAGTTTGGAATCCGGATCCAGACGCGGGTCTTCCTCGGCATCTGCGCCAGGCCGCGCTCGGACAGGTCCTCGGCGAGGAAATTGCGCTTGGCCTCGAGGCGCAGCCGGCGCGCGGGAACGTCCTGGTTGCGCCAGCGGTCGTGGGCCCAGAGCCAGGAGCGGCAGAGCGCCTCGTCCTGCATGGCGGCCTCAAACCAGCGGTTGAGGGCCAGCGTGGCCGCCGCGGGTGTGTCCTTGTAGGGCACGGCCTCGGTCTCGTATTGGACGCGCCAGAACGCGGTCCTCTTCGGATAAAAGGTGCGCAGGTCGGCCCCGAACTTCGCGGCCAGGATGCCCGGCAGTTCCGTCGAGGAGCAGACGCGACCCAAGACGAGCGTCAGGGCCCCCTGGTCCCCGGCGTTCTGGTCGAAGAGGACGGCGACGCAGCCGTTCTTCCTTAGAACGCCGAGGGCCTGGGCCAGGCCGTCTCTCCTTGAGAGGAGGCGCATGCCGTGCCTTTCCCGGGAGTGCTTCACGAAGGTGTTCGCGGCCTCGTTGTCCAGCGGACGGAAGAAGACGCCGAATTCGGGCAGCGGGACGGGAGTGAGGAAGGTGTACCAGGTCTGGGCCTCCCAGAGGGCCAGGTGAAGGGTCGCGAAGACGGTGGGCCTCTGGTTTTTCACGGCGTCCCGGGCGAAGGCCTCCGCCGACGGTCCGAGGGTCGCGATCTCACGGATTCTCCTGTCGGAAAGGAACGGCGCCGCCATGGAGAGCATGGCGGTCTCGATCAGCTGCCTTGAGCTCTCGCGGGCCACGCCACGCCTCCACGCCCTGGGTTTTTCGGGGAAGGCGTGGTGCAGGTTGGAGCGCAGCAGCCTTCTGCGTCTCGGCGCGATCCAAAGGATAAGCTCGCCCCCGGCGATGCTCAGGGCGCGCAGGACCGCCTCGGGCGTGAGGGCGATCAGCCGGCCTAGGGCTCTCAGGGCGAGGAGTATCAAGCGGTCGTGAGCTGTTTTGGGGGATTTGACGTTTGATCTTGGCCGTGAAAAGGCATGGAACGTTAATCCTTAGCGTCAATGACCGAACTCCTTGTCATCAAACCGTCTTCCCTTGGCGACATCGTCCAGGCGCTACGCGTGGCCACGTCGCTCAAGGCCCAGGTCGACAAACTGAGAATCTCCTGGATCGTGAGCGAGGTCTTCGCCCCGATCGTGCGCTCGTGCGAGGCGGTCGACAAGGTCCACGTCTTCAACCGAAAGGGCGGCGCCAAGGGCTTCCTAAAGCTCATGAAGGAGGTCCGGACGACCAAGTTCGACTACGTCTTCGACATGCAGGGCCTCCTCAGGACCGGCATGATGACCTCCAGGACGAGGGCCAAGTGCAAGGTGGGTCGCAGCGACGCGCGGGAATGGGCCGGCATGTTCTACGACAAGAGGGTGCCGCTGCCGCCCGACGGGCGTCGCAGCCACGCGACCGAGATACTGCTCCAGTTCTGCCCCATCCTCGGCGCCAAGGCCGAGCTCAAGGGAACGGTGAAGTTCCGCGAGGTGGACAGCCTTAACCTCAAGTTCGCGGACGGCCGGGGAGGGGCGAAGCCCTTCGTCATGTTCCCGGACAGCCGCCGGGCCGACAAGAACTGGGGCGGCTTCAAGCAGCTGACCGACCTGATCCTCAAGGAGGACAAGTCGAGGAAGGTCGTCTGGGCGGGCAACAACTTCCTGCCCGACCGGGGTGCCTTCCCGGAGGCGCAGTTCATGAACCTGACCGGCAACACGAGCCTCATGTCGCTGCCGGCCTTAGTGAAAAAGGCGGACTGGGTCATCTGCAACGACAGCGGCCCGATGCACCTGGCGGCAGCACTGGGGGTCAAGGTCTTCGCGATCTTCGGGCCCACGGACCCGCGCCTGTACGGACCGTATCCCCTCGGGGCCCCGATGAACAACGTGATCCAGGCACCGGTGGGCGACCTGAAGCTGCTGCCGGTCAAGGACGTCTACACCCGCTTCCAGCGCATACGCAGCCGTTGACGAGGGCGGGGCTCCGCCCCAGAAAGGTAGGCCCATGCTCGACGCCAAACTCATCCGCGAGACCCCGGACCTCGTCCGTGCGGCGATCGCGAAGAAGCACCTGAAGGTGGATCTGGACGCCGTCATCGCCGCGGACGCGGCGTGGCGCACGCTTCTGCAGGAGGTCGAGCACCTGCGCTCCGTCCAGAAGGCCGCGAACACCGCGATGGCGGCACTGCCCAAGGGCTCGCCGGAATTCGTTGCCAAACTGGCGGAGATGAAGGCCGTCTCGGCCCAAGTGAAGGAGAAGGACGGCGGTCTCAAGGCTGCGGAGGACGCCTTCCGCGAGGCCATGCTCTCGGTCCCGAACCTTCCCCATGCCAGCGTGCCGGAGGGCCGCACACCCGAGGAGAACGTCACGTTCTCGACCAACGGCGATGTCTCCAAGGCGAGCGGCCATGCGGTCGCCCACTGGGACATCAAGGGTTTCTCGAGCCTCTACGACTTCGAGCGCGGCTCGAAGGTGACCGGCGCCGGCTTCCCGTTCTTCATCGGCGACGGCGCCAGGCTCGTTCGCTCGCTGATCAACTTCTTCATCGATGAGGACGTGAAGGCGGGCTACACCGAGGTGTCCCCGCCGATCTTCATCAATGCCGCGAGCGCCACGGCCACGGGACAGCTCCCGGACAAGGAGGGGCAGATGTACGAGACGACCCCGGACCGCCTCTTTGCGGTGCCGACGGCCGAGGTCCCGCTGACGAACTTCTTCCGCGACGAGATCGTCGAGGAGGCGGCGCTGCCCATCAAAAGGTGCGCCTATACGCCCTGCTTCCGCCGCGAGGCCGGCAGCTACGGCAAGGACGTGCGCGGCCTCAACCGCCTGCACCAGTTCGACAAGGTGGAGCTCCTGAAGTGGGTGCACCCGACCCGCAGCTACGACGAGCTGGACCTCCTGCGCGACGACGTCGAGAAGCTGCTCCAGAAGCTCGAGCTTCCCTACCGGGTCCTCCTGATGTGCGGCGGCGACGTGGGCTTCGCCCAGGCTAAGAAGTACGACTTGGAGGTGTGGGCCGCCGGCCAGAAGCGCTGGCTCGAGGTCTCGAGCTGCTCCAACTTCGAGGCCTTCCAGGCGCGCCGCGCCCAGATCCGCTTCCGCTCGAAGGAGTCCGGCAAGGCCGAGCTCGTGCACACCCTGAACGGCTCGGGCCTCGCGGTGCCGCGGGTCCTGGCCGCCATCATCGAGAACAACCTCGAGGCCGACGGCCGTGTCCGCATCCCGGCCGTCCTCGTGCCTTACTTCGGCAAGACCCACCTGACCTTCGCCTAGGAGGCGATCGCCCGGACCGCATGAAGACGCCGGGCGCAAGCGGGTGGCGGGCGGCAGCCGAGGCCCTGGGTGGCCTCGTTGAGCGCTCATCCCTTCATCCCACAGGGACCCGTTGGGCCGATGCGAGACCCGCCAGGGAAAACTGGGGCGTCGCCCTCTCGGGCGGCGCCGACTCGGTGGCCCTCCTGCTGTTTCTCTGGGTCCATTGGCCGGACCGAAGGGCGCGCCTGACCGCCTATCACTTCAACCACCGGCTCCGGGGAAAGGCCTCGGACGGCGACGAGCGCTTCTGCAAGGCGCTCTGCCGGGCCTTGGGCATCGCGTTTGTGAGCGGGAAGTGGACCGCCGCCAAGCGTTCGAGGACCGAGGCCGCGGCAAGGGCTGCGCGGTTCGAGTTCCTGGAGAGGGAGATGAAACGCAGGCGCTCGAAGGTCCTCTGGCTGGGCCACCAGCAGGACGACATCGCCGAGACCATGCTGATGCGCCTGTCCCGCGGCAGCGGGACGGCGGGGCTCGCGGCCCCCCGGCCGGTCCACGGCTTTGCCGGTTCCGGGAAGGCATCCGGCTCCTTCCATGTGAGGCCGCTTCTGACCCTGAAGAAGGCCGACATCGCCAAAGCGCTTCGCAAGGCAGGGGCCACATGGCGGGAGGATGAAAGCAACGCGAAGGACGTTCATTTCAGAAACCGGGTGAGAAGGTCCGTCCTTCCGGCATGGGTGAAGGCCTCCCAAAGGGATGCCCTGGCCGGCGCCGCCCTGTCGCGGCAACTCCTTGAGGAGGACAATGACGCCCTGGAGACCTGGCTGGCCTCGCTGGACCCTTTTGGGGTGGATGGGTCCCTGGACTTGGTCAGGCTGAAGGGAAGGCCGAGGGCGGTCGTCCGCAGGGCCCTTTACCAGTGGCTCCAGGGGGTGGGGGGAGCGGGCGATTTCTCGAGGCAGGCCTTCACGATCCTGCTCCACTCAGTAGAAGTTGGTAGTCCGGTCAGGCACAGCCTTGGGAGCCATGGCTTTGCAGTAATCCGCTCTGGCAGGCTCAGGTTCGAGACCGCGCGCAAACCACGTTCCCTTCATTGACTTGTAACGCCGGAACAACAACGTTGTTTCAACAGTCATAACACCCTTCTAGATGCCCGATATCGAAACTAAGAAACCTCGCCGGCAGCTTAAGAATATCCCTCCCGACCGCTTCCAGCCCAAGGTCCTGCTCTTCTGGGTGGCCTTGGCGTTTGCGGTGGTTGCGCTCCTATTCTGGTCTCCGGGAATCACCGTCTCACCCGCCCAGTTGAAGATCAACGAGGTGGTCAGCTATGCCGAGGCGAACCAGATCAAGGAGGGCGTCATCCAGCCTGATGGCGGCACCGGCGGCCCGAACTGGGTCATCATCACGGGCGAGCTCAACACGCCGTCCCTGGTCAACGACCGCAACCTGAAGACGCAGTACTTCAGGGCGAACGGCCGACTGACGGACGGCAACATGGAGCGCCTGCAGAAGACCGACCGCTTTTCGGAGAAGCCGACGACGACCGTCATGACCCAGGTCGCGATCAGCGTCCTGCCGGTCCTGATCATCATCGGCTTCCTCTACTTCCTCTTCAGCCGCCAGCTGCGCCAGGCGGGCAGGGGTGCGCTTAACTTCGGCAAGAGCCGCGCCAAGCTCCTCACCCGCGACCGCGACAAGGTGACCTTCGGCGACGTCGCGGGCTGCGACGAGGCCAAGGAGGAAGTCTCCGAGGTGGTCGAGTTCCTCAAGGACCCGAAGAAGTTCACGAAGATGGGCGGCCGCATCCCCAAGGGCATCCTGATGGTCGGACCCCCGGGAACGGGCAAGACGCTCCTCGCCAAGGCCGTGGCCGGCGAGGCGGACGTGCCTTTCTTCAGCATCTCCGGCTCCGACTTTGTCGAGATGTTCGTCGGCGTCGGCGCCTCGCGCGTGCGCGACATGTTCGAGCAGGGCCGCAAGAGCGCCCCGTGCCTCATCTTCATCGACGAAATCGATGCGGTCGGCCGCCAGCGCGGTGCGGGCCTGGGCGGCGGCAATGACGAGCGCGAGCAGACGCTCAACTCCCTCCTTGTCGAGATGGACGGCTTCGACACGACCGAGGGCGTCATCATCATCGCGGCCACCAACCGGCCGGACGTCCTGGACAGCGCCCTCCTTCGCCCCGGCCGCTTCGACCGCCAGATCTACGTCGATCTCCCCGACATGATCGGCCGGGAGCAGATCCTCAGGGTCCACGCGAGGAAGCTGAGCCTCGGCGACAACGTCGACTTGGGCGTCATCGCCCGCGGCACCCCGGGCCTCTCCGGCGCCGAGCTCGCCAATCTCCTCAACGAGGCGGCCCTCCTTGCCGCACGCCGCAACCGCAAGAAGATCGACGCCATCGACGTCGAGGATGCGCGCGAGAAGGTCCAGTTCGGCCGCGAGCGCCGCCGCCTGATGGACGACGACGAAAAGAAGCTGACCGCCTACCACGAGGCCGGCCACGCCCTGATCCAGGGCGTCCTGGACGACGGCCACATGCCGGTCCACAAGGTCACCATCATCCCCCGCGGCCGCAGCCTCGGCAGCACGATGTTCATCCCGAAGAAGGATGTCCTGACGCACGCGATGAAGCGCATGCTCAACCAGATCGCCATGGGCCTCGGTGGCCGCGTGGCCGAGGAGATCGTCCTTGATGACATCTCCAGCGGCGCCGCCGGCGACATCATCCAGATCACCGCCATTGCCCGCCACATGGTGTGCGACTGGGGCATGAGCCCGCTCGGGCCCGTCGCCTACGGCGGCAACCACGACACCGTCTTCCTTGGCCGCGACATCACCCGCACGGAGAACGTCTCAGAGGAGACGGCCCGCCGCATCGACGTTGAGATCCAGCGCATCGTCTCGGAGCAGTTCGAGCGCGCGAAGAAGATCATCGGTGAGCACCGCTCGGCCCTGGACAAGATCGCCGAGGCGCTCCTCGAGCACGAGACGATCGAGGGCAGGCATGTCCTCGAGATCCTCGAGTTCGGAGAGATCCGCTCGCCGATCGCCGCGTCCTTCGTTGGCAAGCCCTCCGACAAGCCCGAGGAGAAGAAGGCCGCCGACAAGCCGGCCCCCTCCGAGGGCCTGGGCGCAGGCCCGACCCCTTCGCCCACTCCCGCTTGACCGCAGCCCAAAGCTGCGTGTCAATGGTCCGTCCGGGCCTTCCAGGGCCCTTCAACTCATGAAGATCTGCTGCATTGGCGCGGGATACGTCGGCGGCCCCACGATGGCGATGATCGCCCTCAAGGCCCCCGACATCGAGGTCAGGGTCGTTGACATGAACGCGGCCCGAATCGCCGCGTGGGAGTCCGACACGCTGCCGATCTACGAGCCGGGCCTGGACGAGGTCGTTCGCCAGACGCGGGGCAAGAACCTCATCTTCTCGACCGACGTGAAGGGGGCCATCGCGGCCGCGGACATCGTCTTTGTCGCCGTCAACACGCCGACCAAGAGCTACGGGGTGGGCGCGGGCCGCGCGGCGGACCTTCGCTTCATCGAGTCCGTCGCCCGAACGATCGCGGAGTGCGCGACGACGTCGAAGATCATCGTCGAGAAGTCCACGATCCCGGTTAAGACCGCGGAGACGATCAAGGACATCCTGGCTGCCAACGGCAAGGGGCTGAAGTTCCAGGTGCTTTCGAACCCCGAGTTCCTCGCCGAGGGCACGGCCGTCGTAGACCTGCAGAATCCCGACCGTGTTCTGATCGGCGGCGAGCGGACCCCCGAGGGCGAGGCCGCCATGGAGAAGCTGGTCAGCGTCTATGCGCGCTGGGTTCCGCGAGAGCGCATCATCACGACAAACCTCTGGTCGTCGGAACTTTCAAAGCTGGTCGCGAACGCGTTCCTTGCGCAGAGGATCTCGTCGATCAACTCGATCTCGGCCCTCTGCGAGGCGACCGGCGCCGATGTCGACGAAGTGGCGAACGCCATCGGCAAGGATTCGCGGATCGGGCCCAAGTTCCTGAAGGCTTCCGTCGGCTTCGGCGGCTCGTGCTTCCAGAAGGACATCCTGAACCTCGTGTACCTCTGCGAGCACTTCGGCCTTCCGGAGGTCGCCGCGTACTGGGAGGGCGTGGTCAAGATGAACGACTGGCAGAAGCACCGCTTCACGGCGAAGATCGTCAGGTGCCTCTACAATTCCGTCGCCGACAAGAAGATCGCGATCCTCGGTTTCGCCTTCAAGAAGGACACGAACGACACGCGCGAGTCCGCGGCCATCGCGGTCTGCCGCGACCTCATACTCGAGCAGGCGAAGGTGACCGTCTATGACCCGAAGGTGCCGGCCGACGAGATTCGCCGCGACGTCCTCGGCAAGGGCGTCGAGAGCCCGCTCCTTTCGGTCGCCAAGTCGGCCTACGAGGCGGCTGAGGGCGCCCACGCCCTCGCGGTCGCGACGGAGTGGGACGAGTTCAAGACGCTCGACTTCGCGAGGATCTACGCGGCGATGTCCAAGCCGGCCTTCATCTTCGACGGGCGCAACATCCTTGACCTAAAGAAGCTGAAGGAGATCGGCTTCCGCGTCTCCGGGATCGGCAAGTAGGCTAGAGTCCGAGGTCCGTGCGGTACACGCGCGGCACGCGCTTCGTGACCGAGCAGAGGGTCTCCCACGGGATTGTGTCGGCCCAGCGGCTGAATTCCCCGATCGTTATCTCGGCGTTGCCCTGGCGGCCCACGATGACGGCCTCGTCGCCGCTTGAAACCTCGCCGACATCCGTCGCGTCGACGATCGTCTGGTCCATGGTCACGCGGCCAAGGACGGGGCAGCGTGCGCCGTTGATGAGGATGCTCGCCTTGTTGCTCACGGACCGCGGGATTCCGTCTCCGTAGCCCGCGCAGAGGACGGCAATCCTCGTGTCGCGCGAGAGCGTCCTGGTCCTGCCGTAGCTGACGGTCGTGCCCGAGGGCAGGCGCTTCACGATCCCCACGCGTGTCCTGAAACTGAAGACGGTCTCAGTCCTCACCTGCGAGAGGAACGAGCCGGGGTGGGGCAGGATCCCGAACTGCA
>DASRSJ010000121.1:0-3414 GCA_035656555.1 Opitutaceae bacterium | reverse complement strand
CGCTGGCGCACGGCTCTTCTTCAACGAAGGCTACGACTTCACCGACCCGGGCCCGAAGATCGGCGCCATCATCGCAAACGCCGTCAAGGAGGCCCTGGCCTCCCTGCCGCCGACTGCGACGCCGCCCAGGCTCGCATGCCTCGGCCTGACCGGGCGCCAGTCCTGGTTCCTGAAGGAGGTCGCCGCAGCGGCCGGGACGACCGCGTGGGAGCCTGACATCACCAAGCTCGCCGCCGGGCTCGGCCTGAGCTTCGCGGAGGGCGCGCCTGTCGCATCGTTTTCTGCCACATCCGCGGGACTCCTCGGGCTCATTGGCTCGAAGGCCGCGGGTCGAGAGGCGTGGTATCCGGACTGGGTCGAGGCCGAGGGCGTGCCCGTCGAGGAACCCGAGCCGGAGCCGATCGTCGAGGAGGAGCCGGAACCGGAGCCCGAGCCGCTTCCGCCGCGCGAGCCCGAGCGCGCGGCGCCTGTGGCGCGCACGAAGCCGAGCATCTCAATCGAGAAGAAGTCCGATGGCACTCCCCCCATGGCGCGCCCCGGCGTGTCACCAAAATCGGTGACGGCACCCCCGTTTGCGGCCGCCCCCTCGTCGCCCCGCCCGCCCGCCGCGGCGCCCGTGATGCGGCCTCCTTCCGTCTCCGCGCCCGCCGCTCCTCCGTCCTTCCCGTCAGCCGGGGCTCCCCCTCCCGCATTTCCGACAGCCGCTTCCGCACCAAATCCGCTCAAGATGGCGGGTCCTCCCGGAAAGCCCCCGTCTTTCTCGAATCCCGGCTTCCCTACCCCGACTATGCCGCCCATGCCGATGCCCTCGGGCTCGGCAGTTCCGCCCCCGCCTTCGTTCCCGAGCGCGGCTCCCGCGGCCCCCTCCTTCCCGGTTCCCGGCGCCAGCGACAAGCCCCCGTCCTTCTCGAGCCCCGGCTTCCCCACGCCTACAATGCCCCCTATGCCCATGCCCTCGGGCGCGGCCATGCCTCCGCCTCCGCCGGCGGGCGGCGACACCCAGTTCCCCAAGCCCCTCACCGCTCTTCCCTTCGACCCGGGTAAAATGAAGCCCGTGGGCACGGTGGGAACGACCGTCCCTTTCAAGGGGGGACCCACGGCCGCGCCATTCGGCTCAACCGGCGCGCCTTTCGGCACGACGAACACACCCTTCCAGGAGCCGCCCAAGAGCCGCATGGGCCTCTACATCGGCATTGGCGTCGCTGCCGCGATCCTGTTCGCGGGCATCGCGGTCGTCGTCGAGTCTCGCCTGGAGAACATCAAGCTGCGCGACCAGCAGGCGGCCATGGAGCTGCAGGCGAAGGTCGAGCACGACCGTTCTGTGAAGGAGGCGCAGCTCGCCCAGCAGCAGGCTGAGGACCAGAAGAAACAGGATGCCGCGGCGCTTGAGGAGGCGAAGACCAAGGCCGCCGAGGAGGCAAAGGCCGAGATTATCCGCCAGCAGGAGGTCGACCGCTTGGCCAAATTGCCCGGCAAGATCCTAGTCTCGACCATTCCCTCGGGCGCCCCCGTTTCCATCGACGGAAAGCCGCCCATTCCCTCGCCGGTCAGGATCGACATCGAGCCGGGCACGCACCGCGTCTCCATCGACCTTGCCGGCTATGACCCGGTTGAGATGAGCGCCGACGTCAAGGGCGGCGGCACCGTGGACCTGGGCTCGGTCCCCCTCCTTTCCGCTTTGGGCGGCGTCGACCTGACAAGCAACCCCGACAGCCTCGAGTTTGCGATCCGCCCGGCCTCGGACCCGACGGGCAAGCCCGTAAAGACCGGCCACACGCCGGCGTCGTTCAGCGATATCTTCCACGGGGACTACCTTGTCACCTACTCGCGCCCCGGATGCCGCGACCACGTCGAGAAGGTGACGATCGAGAAGGGCGCCAAGGCCTCGGTCACGACCGCCTACCAGGACGGTTCGCTTGAGCTGACGAGCGACCCCAGCGGCGCCTCGGTGGCCAAGGACGGTGAGTTCCTCGGCACGACGCCCCTTTCCCTCCACGACCTGACCCCGAAGGTCGCAGAGTTCGTCCTGACGCTCCCCGGCTACGACCCGACCCTTGTCTCCTGCGAGATTCCGGAGGGACAGACGCTCAAGTATGATGCCAAGATCCTGGCCAAGGACCGCATCTTCACGGCCGCCGAGGTCAAGACCCCGCCGCGCGCGGTGGACGCCCCGGCGCCGGTCCTAAGCGCCAGCCAGCGCAAGCTCGGGGCGGACATCCTGCTGTCTTTCGAGGTCACGCACCACGGGGCGGTGACGGACGTCACCGTGGTCCACGCGACCGACGATGACATCGCCAGGCGCTGCAAGTCGGCCGTCGAGAAGTGGCGCTACGAGCCGGCCACGGCCCCGGACGACAGGATCGTTGATTCCCGCATCGAGGTGCCCTTCAAATTCCCCGCCGGCGGCCCATGATCGGGCGGCCGCAGGGCCTAGGGTGGCAAGGAACTTGCTGACCGGGGTCGAAGGCATAAACTTACACCACTTTGTCGCTCTTAAGTAACCCCTATGAACCCGGCGATTTCTTTGACGAGATGTACGCCTCGCCGGGGGACGTGCGCCCCCACTACAAGAACCTCGTAGAGCGGCTGGGGACGCTTCCGCTCCCGGAGTTCGACAGGCGCCGCGCGGCCGTGGACCTGGCGTTCCTTCGCAGGGGCGTAACCTTCACGGTCTACAACGACTCCGAGGGCACCGAGCGCATCTTCCCGTTCGACCTGATCCCCCGCATCATACCTTCCCAGGAGTGGAAGAAACTCGAGGCGGGCCTGATCCAGCGCATCACGGCCCTTAACCTCTTCCTCCACGATCTCTACCACGAGCAGAAGATCCTCAAGGACAAGGTCGTCCCGGCCTCGCAGATCCTCTCGGCGAAGCACTTCCGCCGGGAGTTCATGAACTTTTCGGTTCCGCACGACATCTACGTGCACGTCTGCGGGACGGACCTGATCCGCGACAGGGACGGCAACTACCTGGTGCTGGAGGACAACCTGCGCTGCCCCTCCGGCGTGTCCTACATGCTCGAGAACCGCTCGGCGATGCGCCGCGCCTTCCCGAACCTCTTCCAGAACTACGGCGTGCGGCCGGTCGAGGGCTACTCGGAGATGCTGCTGAAGTCCCTCCTCCACATCGCCCCGGACCGCTCCGACAAGCCGAACGTCGTCCTCCTGACGCCCGGAGTCTACAACAGCGCCTACTTCGAGCACACCTTCCTCGCCCGCCAGATGGGCATCCCGATCGTCGAGGGACGCGACCTCGTCGTGCAGGACATGAAGGTCTTCATGAGAACGACCGGCGGCCTCGTGCCGGTCGACGTGATCTACCGCCGCATCGACGACGACTTTCTCGATCCCGCCGTCTTCCGCGCCGACTCGATGCTCGGCGTCCCCGGCCTCATCGCGGCCTACCGCGCCGGC
>DASRSJ010000120.1:0-6831 GCA_035656555.1 Opitutaceae bacterium | reverse complement strand
CTGCTGTGGATTGTCGCAATGGCGATATTCCAGGGAGTGCGCGCAGATACCACTATTGCGCCTATCCAATCAAAGGATCCGGCGCCATAGGCGCGGATCATATCAACGTTCGGCAATACCATGAACCTTTTCGGTTTATTTCCCTCAAAACCCAAGCGATACGTTTCGGATGCGTCGTTTCGGACGACTCTTGCAAGGCAGATTTCGATGGCGCCGATGACGATGGTCCAGCTCAGGAAGCATGGCGTCTCCAATGATAGCCTGCTGAAGCTCGAATTCTTCTTCTATACAAACGATGCCGCAAAAGCTGCGTCACTCTCCGCAAAACTGAACGCGAGTGGTTATTCGGCAAAGTGTGAACCGTCATCGCACAATTCGAACATTCAAATTGTAAATGGATGGACCGGCAAAATGGAGATGAGCGATGCCGTTGTCACGGTTTGGACACGGGACATGTGTGACCTGGGATTTTCAGACGATTGCGAATTTGACGGTTGGGGCACCAACCCGAAACAAGCACCTTGAAGCCGAACCGATCAAAGGATCCGACGGCATAGCTAATTCAGCAAAGATCGGCGCTTGGGCTGAGGATCATAGTATTTACTGAACAAGGTATTTCATGAAGCTTCCCAATTCGGCGTTGCCACTTGTCATCATTGCATTTGTGACGGTCCGGATCTTCGTTGCCGTGCGGATTGGTAAGGCCGAGCGCGAAAGGACGGGCAAAAGTTGGATCGAATCCATTCCCAAATGGGTGATCGCATTCTGGGTCCTCTTGGGAACTGCCGTCATAGTGCTGTTGTTCTTGAACCCGCGAGCGCCGAGGCCGTCTCATTCCAATCCACCAATGGACCCGGCATCAGTGTCCTTACACCCCTAGCGACTGATGGATTCTACCCTTAGACATAATATGATGAAACAATATGCGCTGATCACGTTCATGTTGTTCGCAGCCGCGATTGCCCCTTGCCGGGCAGATTCGCTCGACCCCCGGAATTACAAAAAGGCGATTGAAACGATCATTACCAGCCGGGAGGCGTTGAAGCACCCTGAGTTTGCCCAGCTAAGGTTTTCCTTCTTTGCCCCCAAGGAGGCGCATTATGAAGGCAAGAGTCGTCAGGCGGTGCATTGCGAATGGTACGCGGAGGACAAGAAAGGCGTCCCGTATCTTATGGTGGCCGAGGCCGACTTTCTCGTGGACCTCGGATTGGTCTGCGAGGTTCTCCCGGGAGAGGAACTGGGATGGATCAGCGGCAAACCTGTGCGAGAGAAGAATGGGACTGAACCGTTGGCGAATCCGACGGCTCCATTTGTGACGCCCACTGCCGAGCAGATGGAGCCCAAAAAATAGTTGATCGAAGATAACGTCCGCCAAACCCGGTGCGCGCACTTCTCTTTGCCATAGCGAGCCTTCTCGTTCTAGGCGGCTTTCTCGCCATCGCCTTTCCACGTGCTGTCACGATTCCCCATTCGACGGGCCGGTCCATGCGCTCGGGTTCGACTGAGTAACTGTCTGCGGATCGCGCCTTCATCTCCGGATTCGTTGCCCTGGGATTTGGAGCGGTAGTCCTTTGGGGCGGCCTCTCCTGGAAACGGTGGGACGCAGAGGCTGAGGACGAAAGGGCAAGGCAACGGATACGGGCCTTCAATCCCGGAATGGACGACCCGGTGAACCCGGTCCCAGGAGATGATCAATAAACCGTACGTCCGTCAGGGGTATGCCTCCTATATAAGTCTGTATAAGAGCCTTAAAGAGCATAGGAACGTGCATTGCTTATTGCAGTTCTCTTACTATAAGCTGGCCCAGCCTAGCCGATCAAGGGCTGGGATTCACTCAACCTCCGGCGACTTCTCCTCAATGGTCATGAAACCTCTTCATAAAATCGCCCTGGTCGTTGGCGGCTATGTCCTCTCTGTTCTCATCGCCTTCGCCGCCGTAGCCGCGCATGTGGCGACGACCAGCGGGGCCGACAGGCAGTCCGCCGGCGGGATGTTCGCCTTCGGGGACAGCATCCTGTTCGTCCTCGTCTTTGGCATCTGCGCGCTTGTTCCGACGGGCGCCGCTCTTTTCTTCATGCGGCCCTACGGCGCCTTCTGGAAGGCCATCTCCGTTGTCGCTCTCGCCGTCGCGGCCACGAGCATCGCCGCCGGCGTCCTCTTTGCGTTCGGCCGGCACAGCCCGTCCCCGACGATCGTGATGCTGTCCGGCTATTCCGTCTTGAGGGTTCTTCTTTCGCCTCTCCTGGCCATGGTCTTCGTCGTCTGTGCGGTTCTCTCGCCGGCCCGCGGCGCCCGTATCGCGCTCGCTGCCTCCTCGGCTATTGAGGCCGTCGTAGGAATTGTCGGCGGCCTCATTCTCTACATCCACATGCCGTAGTGGTGGCAAGGCAGTGCGGGAAAACCGCAACTGCGCTCTGGCATTCGGCGGGATATCGGGATTACTCGCTAACCTTGGCAGCAATGCCCGGTAAACCATGACGCCCGACCAACCCAGCCAGCCGCCCGGGTTCCTTGCCGTCCCAACGGGCGGCGAAGGTCCGCCGGTACTTGTGCTCCATGCGTGGTGGGGACTAAACGACACGATAAGGGCCTTCTGCGGCCGCCTTGCCGCATCCGGCTTCACCGCCTTCGCGCCCGACCTCTACCACGGGAAGGTTGCCGACAACATCGCGGATGCCGAAACCCTCGCCAAGGCCTTGGACACGGGCCACGTCCAGGCGAAAGCTGATGTGCTCCAGGCCGCGCAGTTCGTGATCTCGAAGGGAAAGAAAGTGGAGGGAGGCGTCGCGGTCATCGGTTTCTCCCTGGGCGCCTACTATTCCCTGGATCTTGCGGCCACGTCGCCGGATCTCACGCGGGCCGTCGTCCTTTTCTACGGCGCCGGCAGCCGCGATCCGGGCAAGTCGAAGGCGGCGTATCTCGGGCACTTCGCGGAGAAGGACCCGTTCGAGTCCCAGGCGGAGGTCGACGCCCTCGCGGAATCGCTCACGAAGGCGGGCAGGGCCGTGACTTTCCACGTCTATCCCGGCACCGGCCACTGGTTCTTCGAACCCGACAGGACCGACGCCTTCAACCCGGCCGCGGCGAACATTGCCTGGGAGAGGACGCTGGCCTTCATAAGGCCGGTTTCACCTTTTCAGGTCCAGGCCACACTGGAGACGGACCGCCTCGTCATACGAAGGATGGAGGAGAAGGACATCCCCGACCTCCTCGTCATGAACCAGGACGAGGAGGTCCTGCGGTATGTCCCGTACAAAAGGTGGGACTCGGTCGAGGACGGGACGGCGTGGCTTGCCCGCGTCCGAAAGCTTGAGGCAGGGGGCTCCGCCGTGCAGCTCTCCATAGTCGACAAGGCGGCCGACCGCACCATCGGCGCCTGCGTCCTCTTCAAGTACGACGAGGCCAGCAGCCGCGCGGAGATCGGATTCGTGATGGACCGCGCCTACTGGGGCAAGGGACTCATGTCGGAGGCTGTCTCAAGCATCATCACGCACTCGTTCTCGGAACGGGGTCTGCGACGCCTCGAGGCGGAGGCCAATCCGCTGAACGGGGCCTCCTGCCGCCTCCTCGAGCGCCTCGGGTTCACCGCGGAGGGGCTCCTGCGCCAGCGCTGGAAGGCCAAGGATGTGATCTATGACACCAGGATCTTCGGCCTTCTGAGCGCGGAGTGGAAGACTCCGGTGTCCCGCGCGCCGTGAAGCGGGCCCGCGGCGGCGCAGAGGCGCGGGCGAAGCTCGTTCACCCGCACGCGTGGATCTGGGAGGCCCTTGAGGACGACGCGACATTCGTCCTTGGCTCGATGTTCGGCACCCGCATCGCCTACCTGGACGGTCTCCTCATGCTCTGCTTTGCGACCAAGGAGGAACCCTGGCACGGGATCCTCGTCTGCACCGAGCGGGGTCAGCACGCTTCGCTGATGGCGCAGTTTGCGCCGCTTGCCCCCCATCCCGTCCTCGGCAAGTGGCTCTATCTTTCCGAGTCGGCAGATGCTTTCGAGAAGGTCGCGGTGCGCCTGGCAGCGGCCGCGAAGGCACGCGACCCGAGGATCGGCGTCATCCCGGGAAAGCGCAGGAGCGAGCGGCCTTAGCATCCGGCACTTGCCAGTTTTGGCGCCCCTTCAGAAGCTCGGGGGACACCATGGTCGTATTTGATGTTGATGGCACACTGATAGGCGGCGAGTCCACGGACTGGACGTGCTTCGACACCGCGTTCCTCGAGGTGACGGGCCGCCCGCTCGACCGTGAGAGGTTCGTGGCGCTGGCGGAAGTGACGGCCAAGGCCTGTGTCCACCAGATCCTGGACGACCTTTCCATTGAGGAGAGAAACAAGATGGAGGCCGCGATAGAGGAGCGCTACGTCGTGCTTCTCAAAGAGGCTGTGCGCGCAAACCCCGGAGCCCTTCGCGCCGCCGACGGCGCAGTCGAACTCCTGCGCGATCTGCGGGCGAGGAACATTCCGGTCGCCATCGCGACCGGCGACTGGAGGCAGAGCATCCTGATCAAGCTCACGGCCGCCGGCATCCCGTTCGAGGGCATCCCGATCGCCACGTCCTCGGAGAACTATGCGCGCTCCGAGATCATCGCGGCGGCCGTCGCCGCCACGGGCGCCAGGCTGGAGGACGCGATCTACGTCGGCGACGGGCCCTGGGACTATCGCGCCACCCGCAAGCTCGGCATTCCCTTTGTCGGGGTGGGCAAGCGCACCCCGCTGCTTCGCCAGGAGGGGGCGATCAATCTCCTCTCCACCATGCACCCGGACGAATTCTGGAGAGTCAGGGCAACCATGGGAGTCATGCCGCCGCCGCTGCGGGCGGCGGAGGTCTCGATGGAGTGGGAGACCTCGGACGGCGCCTACATGGTCAGCACCGACCGCCGGCGCATCGACCTCGACGTTGTCTGCGCGCTCCTGGCGACCTCGTACTGGGCCGGTGACCGGCCCCGCGCCGTCGTCGAGGCGTCCATCGCGGCCTCGCTCAACTTCGGCCTCTATAGAAGGAGTTCGAGGGCGCAGGTTGGCTACGCGCGCGTCATCACGGACGGCTGCACATTCTCGTGGCTCTGCGACGTGGCCATCGACGACGGCGAACGCGGCCATGGGCTCGGCAAGTTCCTGATGTCCTCGGTCATGGCGCATCCCGTCATCCTCAGGACGGGCGCTGTCCTCGGGACGAAGGACGCCCATGGCCTCTACGAGAAGTACGGCTTTGTGCGTTACGAGGCGATGCGCCGCCCCAGGCCAAAGCCAATTTCCTAGGACCTGGCGGATACGAGGACCTCGGTCGTCCACTTCCTGTGGGGACCGGAGAGCGAGACCTCTCCCAATTCCTTGATCGGGATCCAGACGAGTCCCGGAAGTATCTTTCCCTTTGGCAGGATCGCCGCGTGGATCGACTCGACGATCCGGTAGCGCGTGATGGAGCGCGTCTTCCTCGCGACCAATTTTCCCTGCGAGACGGCGAGGGGGTCCATCCCCGCCTGCTCCGCCGTCGGCAGCTCGTGGATGTCGGCCAACCTCCTGGCTCCCGATGCGTTCCGGTGGAAGAGGACCGAGCCCGCGCTCTCGCACCAGACCCGCACCACCTCGCGGTGCTCCGTCTTCTTGGCCTCGAGGACGGGATAGTTCTCGGGACCTCCTGCGGCGGCGGCCGCGCAGAACTTGAGCACGGGGCAGGTGAGGCAGAGGGGCTTCCTTCTGAGGCACACCGTCGCCCCGAGCTCCATCATCGCCTGGTTGTGGTCGCCGGGCTCGTCGTGGTTCATGACCTCCTGCGCCAGCGGTGCGAAGGCCTTCGAGGCCGACGCGCTGTCCCTGAAGGGCGTGGCGTCGGCCGTCAGCCGCGATAGGATCCTGACGACGTTGCCGTCGACGCACGCCTGGGGGACGCCGAAGGCGATGCTCGAGATCGCGGCCGCGGTGTAGGGCCCGACTCCGGGAAGCTCGCGCCATCCCTCCGCCGTCCTCGGCACGCCGCCGGAGGCGACGGCCTTCGCCAGCTTGTGGAGGTTCCTGGCCCTTGAGTAGTAGCCGAGCCCCTCCCACAGCTTGAGCACCTGGCTCTCGGGCGCCCCGGCAAGGGCCTTGAAGTCGGGCAGGGTTTCCATCCACCGCGCGAAGTAGGGCAGGACGGTCGAGACCTGTGTCTGCTGGAGCATGAACTCGCTCACGACGGTCGAATAGGCGGACGGCCTTTCCCTCCACGGCAGCCTCCTCCTTGACGCTTGGTACCAGCCGATCAGCGCCTTCCGGAAGCCGGCGCCCTTCGACGCCAGTTGCGACTGCCCCGAAGATTTGCGTGTCATTGGCGGCAAATTTGTGACTATGGGTCCCTCATGCCCAAGCGCGGCCCCGACGACGAGGAAAAACCCAAGAAGCTGAGCACCTACACGGCGAAGCTCGACGACGCCCAGATGGAGAAGCTGCGCTCGATTCTCTCGGGCCGGGGATGGGAGTCCTTCGACGTCGCCTACGCGCGCTTCGCCTTCAGGGGGCTCGACTGCAACGTGACGGCCTACGAAAGCGGAAAGATCGTCGTGGCGGGGAAGGGCACGGAGGAGTTTGTCACGATGACGCTCGAGCCCGACGTCACGATGGTGGCGAAGCTCGGCTACGACGAGGTGCTCCACCCGGACTGGTTCGAGCTCCACGCTGGCCTGGACGAGAGCGGCAAGGGCGACCTCTTCGGCCCCGTCGTCGCCGCGACCGTGATCGCCGACAAGACCGCGATCGAGGGCTGGATCAAGGCGGGCATCAAGGATTCCAAGAAGATCGCCGAGCCCCAGATCATCAAGCTGGACAAGCTGATCCGCGAGACGCACGGCGTCTCGGTCGCCG
>DASRSJ010000119.1:0-9839 GCA_035656555.1 Opitutaceae bacterium | reverse complement strand
GAAAGATTACTTCGCGGCGACCGTCTTCATGCGGCGGGCGAAGAGCGCCATGCCGATGAGGGCTCCACCGACGAGCAGCGCGGTCGTTGCGGCGTCTGGAACCGGAGCGCCCCAGTACACGAGCTGGTCCTGGGCGGCGTTGCCGTTGCCGTCCGTCAGCTCAAGCAGCACGACGCCGTAGGTCGGATCGTTGCCGTTCGTCGGGTCAGCAATCGTCTGGGCATTCGCGAATGAGCCGAAGTGGGCAAGGATGTCAGCGAGGGCGAAGTTGGTCGCCGGGTTGGTGTTGTACGGGATGTTCGGGTCACCGGGCTCACCCTGGAGGGCCCAGAGAGTCGCCTGCAGAAGGCCGGCATCAGCCAGGCGCTTGGCGGCATCCGTCGTGTCGTTGCCCGTATTGTAGTCGTAACCGGCCAGCTGGCCCGTCGCGAACTCCTCATACAGCCAGGCTGCACCTGACGAGAGCGACTTGACCGTGGCCGTGGACTGCTGGAGGCCAAGGCCGATCGAATAGTTGTAGGTCCCGCCAACATTGAAATCGACCTGATCCTCGATGCAGAAGGTCTCGAAGCCCACCACGCTGCCGACCTTGTAGGTGGCAACCGAGGCGTAACCATCCGGAACCTGCGAGCCGGCCGGGAGGCCGGTCTTGAGGCCAACCGTGTTGTTCAGGCCTGTCGTCAGCGCCGTGAACTCGCCACCATCACCGTACTGATAGGGGTTAGCCTCGCCGTACTGGGGTCCAACCTCGAGGAAGACCGTGCCATTGGCGAGCGCGGTGGAGGCCGCTGCGATCGCGAGGGTGGTTGCTGCCAAGAACTTGGGGCTGAAGTCGATTAGTGATCTCATGGTATGCGCCGGATTAAGCGAGATTCATGCCATCAATTTTTGTCTGAATTTTATAATTCATAAAACTATGTATGGTAGCGTTTTATAAATTCGTTTTTCGATTTGCGGAGACTACGTACACCCTTTGAACCCCTTAGGTTTGTAAGATATCCCGACACAATTGTGTCCGTTTTTAGGTAAAAATCCAAGCGGAATTACAATTACCTTAACCATCAATTACTTACGTCGTAACGCAATGGATCGACAAAATGTAAGTAAACCCAACGGACCCCTTTCAACGATCAGGGCCATGGCCGAAGAGGCTCTATCAGAACCAGTTAAATTTCTCCTTAACGTAGACGATGTCGTCCGGCTTAAGATAGAAAGCCTGGCTGGATTTGCCGTTGAGAACATCTGCCAGGTTCAATGTGAAGTTCCTGGTGCCGACCCCATTGTTGTCCTTTCGAATGACGGTAACATGCGCGGTATCCGACTTTTCGTTGTCGAAGCCTCCGGCCTCCATAATGGCCTCGAGGGCCGTTATCGGGTGATCGGGCTGAAGCTTGCCAGGTCTTCCCACCGCCCCCGTCACAAACACCGAGAACGAGGACGAGACGATGGTCACCGTGACCTCCTTGGAGAGGAGCTGGGTCGCGAAGCGATCCGCGAGATTCTTCTCCAGTGCAACCGGCGTCATTCCGGACACGAACACCTCTCCGGCTATGGGCAGGGTAATGCGTCCGTCGCGCCTGACCTGCTGTGTTCCGTTGAGGTTCGGGGCACCTGGAAACTCAATCTTTAGCACATCTCCCTCCGTGATCGTCTCGGCGTCGGGCTCGGCGCTTGTCTGGGCCGTGGGGGCCGAAGTCGGCTCCTGGCATCCCGAGACGAACATGCAGAGAGCGGCCACCACAACCAATCCTGAGAGCCACGCGAGGGAGAGCCTTGGGCTCCGAGCCAGACCCGACACTGTGCTGGAATTGCGGGATAATAGAGGTGTCATGTTCGTAGGCGTCTTTAGTTGAGAGCGAAAATCGCACCGCGGTGGTAGCCAAGGCTCGGCGAGCCTACAAGTGGAAAGCCGGGGCGCGCCTCATCTCATTGGCTTTGGAATGCAGGCTGAGCAAGCCGGCCTGGCCTATAATCGGGCTTGGCGACCCTAGGCAAACCGATTGAATCCACTCACCCTGAAGCCCCGGAATTTTATGATTTTGCGAGCCTCTGCAGTCGCTCTGTTTGGACTGGCCGCCGGAGGGATGATATTAGGCGCCCCCCTCGACCTGGTCCACAAGGAATGGGCCGCGGACTGGATTGCGTGCCCGGGATCCGGCGGCCGCGATGCCGGGGTCTATCATTTCCGCAAGGTCGTGACGCTGAGCTCGGTCCCTAGCCACTTCATCGTCCACGTTTCGGCGGACAATCGTTTCATTTTCTTTGTCAACGGGACACGAATCGGTGACGGACCGGCCAGGGCCGACCTTTCCCACTGGAGGTACGAGACATTCGACATCGCGAGCTCGCTGAAGACAGGGGACAACATTCTGGCTGCAACCGTGTGGAACTGCGGGGCGATGTCCCCTGCCGCACAGATAAGTGACCAGACTGGATTCTTGGTTCAGGGCGACACGGCGGATCAGTCGGAAGTGAACACCAACACTTCCTGGGAGGCGGAGCCCGAGAAGGGCCAGGGGTTTTTGCCAACAAGCGGGCCCGAGCTGCACACCTACTATGCCGCAGCACCCGCCGAGTTCCTCGAGGGCGGGCTCTACGACTGGGACTGGCAGACTTCAAAGAAAGCGTGGAAGCACGCGGTGACCGTGGGCTCCGGAGAACCCGGGCGCTATTCGAAGGCGACCCCGCTGGGAACCGGCTCCGGCGTGAATTCGTGGCTGCTGGTCCAGGACCCCCTTCCCGCCATGGAGCACTCCTTGTTGGATGCGGCAAAGGTCGTGCGCGTGGAGGGCGGCTCCCTACCCCAGTCTCTTCCCGCAACGATTCCCCCACACTCCAAGGTCAAGCTCCTCACTGACTGGGGTGTCATGACGACAGCCTATCCGGACCTCGTACTCGGCGGGGGCAAGGGAAGCACCGTGCACCTCACGTATGCCGAGGCGCTGGTCGACATCCATGAGAAGAAGGGCAACCGCGATGAGATTGAGGGGCGCCATATCTTTGGCCTGAGCGACAGCCTCTCGACCGACGGGGCGGAAAGCCGGGAATGGTCGCCCTTGTGGTGGCGGTCGTGGAGGTACCTCCAGCTCGACGTGGAGACCGGAGACCAGCCCCTCGTGATCAGGTCCCTCACCGCATATTTCACGGGATACCCGTTCACCATGCGCGGCTCGGTGGAGGCCAACGACCCGGTCATATCCACGATTTGGAAGGTGGGGACACGCACGGCGCGGATGAACGCCCACGAAACCTACTCGGACTGCCCCTATTACGAACAGCTCCAGTACATCGGGGACACGCGCATACAGGCGCTTGTCTCCTACGTCTCCTTTGGCGACGACCGTCTGGCGAGGCAGGCGCTCGACGCCTACGACCAGTCCCGGATCCCGGAGGGCCTGAGCTTAAGCCGCTATCCCGCGGCGCTAAACCAGGTGATTCCCACCTTCTCGCTGCTCTGGATCGGCATGATCCATGACTACTGGATGTACCGACCGGACGCTTCTCCGATACGGGACTGGGTGGTGCACTCACGCAGCGTCCTGGAATGGTACAGGTCCCACCAGAGGGCCGACGGGCTCCTGGGCCTCATGCCGTGGTGGAACTTTGGCGACTGGACAAAGGACTTTGATTTTGGCGTGCCCCCACAGGATGCCGACGGCGGCTCTGCCGTCCTCTCCCTTCACTACCTCGCGGCCCTGAGGGACTCGGCAGACTTGGAGGAGGCCATCGGCAATCCCGCAATCGCGGCGGACTACCGCAACCGCGCGAGCCTGCTCGCGAAGTCCCTCTTGGGCACATGCTGGGACGAGGCGCGAGGCCTTCTCGCCGACACGCCGTCACGCCGGCATTTCAGCGAGGAGGGCAACGCCCTCGCGGTCCTTCTGGACGTCGTTCCCAAGGCTCACCAAGCGTCCGTCATGGAGGCTATCCTAAGCCACAGGGCCCCTGGAGCTGCGGTGCCGGAGGGTGAGTTCTCGCCGGCGAGCCTCTACTTCAAGTTCTACGTCGCCCGGGCGCTCGACCACGCGGGCATGGACGAGCGGTATCTCGAGACACTCGGCCCCTGGAGGCAGATGCTGGCCAAGGGCCTGACGACGTGGGCCGAAACCGCGGACCCGACACGCTCCGACGACCATGCCTGGAGCGCTCATCCCAACTACGACCTCATCACGCTCGTGGCCGGAATTCGCCCAGCCTCACCGGGATTTGCCTCGGTCCTTGTTGCCCCGCATCCGGGAAGCCTGACTGAGATCAAGGCCACGCTGCCCCTTCCTGGAGGCGATATCACGGCCCACTACGTCAAGACGGCGGCCGGCTGGAACTTTGATGTCACGCTGCCGCCGGGACTCGGCGGCTCATTCCTCTGGGACGGCAGCACCACGGTCCTCGTCCCCGGACCTAACCACGTCGGGCCTTAGGCGCTGTAGATCTCGCCAGGGCTGAAGAAGCGGGCGAGCTCGATCTTGGCGTTCTCGACGCTGTCGGAGGCGTGGACGACGTTCTTCATCATCTCAGTGCCGAAGTCGCCGCGGATCGTGCCCTTGGGCGCCTTGCGAGAGTCGGTCGGTCCGAGAAGGTCGCGGACCTTGCTCACCACGGACTCCCCCTCGATCGCGAGGACAAGCACCGGGCGGGAGCTCATGAATTTCTCAATCTCCGGGTAGAACGGCTTGTCGGCGACGTGGGCGTAATGCTCGCGCAGGACCTTCGCGGTCAGCTGGGTCATCTTGCATCCGATGAGGGTAAACCCGGCGCTCTCAAAGCGGCCAAGAACGTTACCAACATGCCTCTGCTCCATGCAGTCAGGCTTAAAGATGATCAGGGTTTTCTCCATAGGAAGGGACAAACATAGTCATTGCCCTTCCCATGTGAAGCATGTTTTTGGGCGTCAGCTCTCGACCTTCTCCATAGCAAGAGCCTGATAAAGAGCATCCTCCAGATTGGGGTACCTGAAGGGATAGCCTGCCCGAACGAGCTTGTTCGGCACGACGTGGGCACTTGCAAGAAGCGCCTCGTCGGCGATCGGGCCGTAGATCAACCGAAGGACGCTCGGGGGCACCGGCATGGGCAGCTGGTGCCCGAAGATGCGGCCAAGGGCGCGGGTCAGGCCCGCGTTGGTGACTGAGTTCGGCGAAACGAAATTGACCGGCCCGCTGACGGCCGCCTCCGCGAGCGTGAAGCGCAGCGCGCTGACCGCGTCTTCCAGCGCTATCCAGCTCATCCACTGCCTTCCGGAGCCAAGCTGGCAGCCGAGGCCCGCGCGGTAGTAGGGCCCGATCTTCTGGAGGAGTCCCCCCTCCCGCGAAAGAACCGTGCCCAGGCGGATGCACACCACCCTTGCCCCTGACTCGGCCGCGGCCAAGGCCGCGCCTTCCCAGTCACGGCAGAGGTCGGATAGGAAGCCGTTGCCCGGGCCGCTCGACTCCGTGAGCTCGAGGTTGCCGCGGTCGCCGTAGATGCCCACCGCCGAGGCGCTGATGAAGACGCTCGGCCTTTTCGACGGGGACGAGCCCTTGCCGATGAAGATCTTTGCCAGGGTCTGAGTCGCGTCGATGCGGCTCGTGCGGATCTCGTTCCTGCGCTTGGTCGTCCAGCGCTTGGCGGAAACATCAACACCGCAGAGGTTCACGACGGCGTCCGCCTTGCGGCACTCCTCAAGGGGAAGCTCGCCCGCCGCGGGATGCCACGCGAGCTCGTCCGGTGCCGCGGCCGCTCGCCTCACCAGACGTGTCACCTCGTGCCCGTCGGCGCTGAAGGCGGAGGACGCCGCTCGTCCAATGAGTCCAGAGGCTCCTGCTATCAGGATCTTCATTCTCTCAGGGTCCTCTTTGGCCGCATCGACCAATCCCAGTTAACTGGGGAAAAAGCGCAAGCGTCATGCGCCGGAGAAAGACTTCATCCGCCTGAAGGCGTCCAGGGCCGCGGCCCTTGCCTTCGCGTGGTCGACGATGGGACGGGGATAATCCGTTCCCAGCCGGACGCCCGCTGACTTTAGGAGCTCCTCGGATGCGTCCCAGGGATGGTGGATGAATTCCAGGGGAAGCTTCGCGAGTTCCGGTACCCAGCGGCGAACATAGGCTCCCTGCGGGTCAAAGCGCTCGCCCTGCCTGACGGGAGCGAAAATGCGAAAATAGGGGGCGGCATCCGCCCCGCAGCCCGCGCTCCACTGCCAGCCGAGCGTGTTGTTGGCCAAGTCCGCATCAACCAATGTGTTCCAGAACCATTCCGCCCCGTTTTTCCAGTCGAGTCGCAGGTGTTTCACGAGGAACGAGGCGACAACCATGCGGACGCGGTTGTGCATCCAGCCTGTCTCCCACAGCTGCCTCATTCCGGCATCGACGACAGGATAGCCCGTCAGGCCTTTCTGCCATGCCCGCAGGTGCCGCCTGCCCGGGTCCGGTGCCCACGGGAATCGGCCGAAGCCCGCACGGAGAGGCACCTTCGGCGTCGCGGGAAAATGGAAGAGGAGATGATGGGCGAATTCCCGCCAGCCGATCTCGCTCAGGAATACACCCGCACCTTTTCCAGGGGGAAAAATTCCCGAGCCCTTGGACGCGGACTCGACGGCCGCCCAGACTTGGCGCGGCCCGATCTCCCCGAAATGCAGCCACGGGGAAATCATCGAGGTGCCGTCCTGGCCCGGTCGGTCGCGACCCGCGGCATAGTGCTCCATCGCCTGTGCGGCGAAGCGCCTGAGGCGGAGCGCGCCGGCCTTCTCGCCCGGCGTCCATGAGCGCGCGAGCCCTCCGTCCCACCTTACCTTGGGCAGAAGCCGGAGCGTCCCCACGCCCTTTGACGGCGGCCATTTCAAGGGAGCCTTGATCGCGCCTGAACCAAGGCGCACCGGCGCCTCAACGGACAGCGACAGGCAATGCCTCCAGAACGGCGTGAAGACCTGGTAGGGGCCGCCCTGCTTGTTCCGCACCGAATCGGGCTCGAAGAGGAGCGCGCTGTTGTGGTCCGCCGTCTCAATCCCCTCGCCCGAGAGAACCGCCCTCACGCGGGCATCCCTGGCACGGGCCGACGGCTCATAGCGCGTGTTCCAGTGGACGGCTCCGGCGCCCGTCTCTTTTGCGAGGCCCCGAAGCACTTTCAGGGAATCACCCTGGAGGATCGTTAGGCGCGAGCCCCTAGCCCTCAGGGATTCATCGAGCGACACCAGCGAGTGGTGAAGCCACCAGCGGGATGCGGCGCCCATCGGCCAGTCGCCATCGCCCGCGGGATCCCAGATGAACGCCGGCACGACCGGTCCGCCGCGCTTGACCGCTCCAGCCAGCGCCGGGTTGTCCTGCAGGCGAAGGTCCTGCCGGAACCAGACGATCGCCGGGGTCACATCGAGTCCCGATAGAGCGTCTCGTAGGCGCCCGCCGCGATCTTCCAGCTGAAGTCCCTCGCCATCCCGCGCTGCTGGACCGCGGAGTAGCGCGGCCTGTTGGCGTAGAGCTTGAGGGAGCGGTCCAGCGCGTCGCGCAGCGACGCCGCCGTGGGCTCGCACATGAGTCCCGTGCCGGCCGAGGGCTCCTCGTCGGCGTCACGGACCGTGTCCACGAGGCCGCCGACCCGGCTGACGATCGGGACCGTCCCGTACACCTGGGAATACATCTGGTTCAGGCCGCACGGCTCGAAGAGCGAGGGCATGATAAAGAAGTCGCTGCCCGCCTCGATCAGGTGGCTCATGCCCTCGTCCAGCTTGGCGCACATGTGGACCTTGGCCGGAACCTCGGACGCCAGCGCCCTTAGCTCCCGCTCGAGGCGCTTGTCGCCGGTCCCAAGGACGACGAGCCGGCAGTCACGGTCCCGGAAGAAGTCCGCGTTCGCGAGAATCAGGTCCACGCCCTTCTGCTCCGCCAGGCGGCAGATGACGCCGAAGACCGGCCCCGCGTAGGCCTGGGCGAAGCCCGACTGGCGCATCAGCTCCTCGCGGCACGCCAGCTTGCCCTTCAGGTTCCCCGCCGAGAAGAGCGCCGGGATCAGCCTGTCCTTCTGCGGATTCCAGATCGCGGTATCCACGCCGTTGATGAGGCCGGAGAGGTCGTCGACGCGCGTCTGGATGACGCCCTCAAGCCCGCAGCCGAACTCGGGCGTCTGGATCTCCTTCGCGTAGCGGGGGCTGACGGTCGTCACGCGGTCCGCGAAGAGGATGCCTCCCTTCAGGAAGTTCACCTGGCCGTAGTACTCCAGACCGTCCATGCTAAACATCTCCTCAGGCAGGTTCGTGCGCGGGAAGAAACTCGCGGGGAAAAGCCCCTGGTACGCGATGTTGTGGATCGTGAAGATGGTCTTCATCGCCAGCGTGACCCCGAAGCGCCGCTCCGCCTCGCGCAGCAGAAGCGGCAGGAGGCCGGCCTGCCAGTCATGCGCGTGCACGATGTCGGCCCCGAGGTCGGCCAGGCGCATCGTCTCGACGACGGCCTTGCAGAAGAACGTGAAGCGGTCGCCGTTGTCCTCGTAGTCCCTCTCGCCGTTGCCGTAGGGGTTCTTCCTGTCAAAGAACTCCTCCCGGCAGATCAGGTACACCGTGAGGTTCTTGCGCGGGGAGAACGAGAGCACGTCACCGGAGAGGAACTGGTCGCCCATCTCTATCTTGAGGCGGAAGCGCCGCTGGGCGTTCTCGGCGTCGGTATGGGCGATCGCGCCGCGGTATCCCGGTAGAAAGACGGACACCTCATGCCCCAGGTCCGCGAACGTGCCCGTCAGGGCACCGACCGCATCCGCAAGGCCCCCCGTCTTCATGTAGGGGTAGAGTTCGCTCGCGGCGTGTACGATCTTCATGTGTGCCTAAACTGGGAAGAAAAGGGTATCCCCTGCCCCGCGAAATTGTCCAGCGAGACAATGAGACAATATGGTGCGGCCCGGGGCCGCACCCGTTCAGGCCCGGACCCTGCGGCGCACGGCCAGTCCCACGAGGAAGGCCCCCACGCCAATCAGCGCCCAGGTGGACGGCTCCGGCACCGGGTTAAAGTCCAGGGTGAGCGTGTTGCCCGACTGAAGCAGGCTGAAGGATCCGCCGCTCGTGCCGTTCTGGAAGGCGCTCGCGTTGATCGCGAAGTCCGACGCGCTGAAGCCTGAGATTGAGGCCGCGGAGAGGATCGTCCAGGCGTACGACTGCATCGCGTTGAAATTGGCGAGGCCCGCCGCATGGCTCGTGGGTGCCAGGCTGCTCACGTCGATCGTGAACGGCGAGCCGGGACTCGAAGCCACCGTGAAGGCTCCTGCGACGTCAATCGTGCTGTAGCCGATCCCTGCCGGGCCCGAGGCCGTCTCGACGGCGAAGTCGTAGGATCCGCCGGGACCGAAGGTGAGCGTCGAGCCGAACGAGAGCGTCGCGGCGCCGGCCTGCGTGACGCCGTCGAAGGGCCGAACGGCCACGCCACTCGGGATCGTCACGCCACCCATCGGGTCAAACGCGCCGTTTCCGCCGATCGTCGAACCCATGGCAAGGGTGACGGCGTTGGTAAGGGTCACGCCGTCTGCCGTGGCAATAGTTGCACCGCTGTCGACCGTCACCGCGCCTGTCCCGAAGGCCTGGCTTCCATTTGCCGTCAGTGTTCCTGCGCTGATCGTCGTTCCTCCGCCGTAGGTGTCAGCGCCGTCAAGTATCTGGACTCCCGGGCCGGTCTTTACGAGCGGGTTCGTCACGTCGCCGATGATCACTCCTCCAAATTCGGTTACGGCGCCGGACCCGCTGTCGAGGGTCAGTGTCTGACTGGTCGTGAGAGCGATGGAACTGTCCGAGTCGCCGCTCAGATTCTCGATCGTCGGGTTGGGGATTTCATAGGCCACGCTCGAGTTGTTGAGCGTGAGGGTGCCGGTCCCCAGAGCCATCGCGTTGCCGATCG
>DASRSJ010000118.1:0-5977 GCA_035656555.1 Opitutaceae bacterium | reverse complement strand
GGGCAACGGCCCGGGCGGCTACGTCAACTTTGTCTCCAAGCAGCCGTACTTCGACCACGACCACTATGACTTCTCGGCCACGCTCGGCACATGGACGAGCGGCCACTCCTACGGCAATCCGCAGTACACGCTGGATTTCGGCGGTCCCCTGAGCGACAAGCTCGCCTACCGCGTCAGCTACCTCGCCCGTTACGGCGACGAGTACTACGTGAACGCCAAGGACGAGACGCAGGACGTCTACTTCGCCCTCACCTATGAGATGACCCACGACCTGAAGTTCGAGTTCTGGACGCAGGGCTTCGCCACCAGGACGAATGAGGACACGGGCGCGAACCGCGTCACGCAGAACTTCATCTGGAACGGCGGCTACGTCGCCGGCTCCACACAGGTCAGCGTCGAAGGCCCCAATGCCTACTACGGCTACGACATCTACCTGCCGTCCGACGGCAACCCGGCCACGAACTACCCGTCCGGCGCCGACGGCGCCTTCGTCGTCGTCGATCCCGCCAAGGCCCACAACGTTAAGCTCCCGGCCTACGACTCGCTCGTCGGCCCGAACGACACGGCCCGCTCCAAGTTCTTCCAGGCTCAGCTGAAGGGCACCTACACGATCTCGTCCGACGCGAGCGTGGTTAACCTGGCCTACTACGGCCTCGAGCACTCCAACAAGTACGAGACCTACGGCTACGACGAGTGGGTCCCGAGGAACCTGAACCTCCAGGACAGGATCGAGTTCCACGACAAGTTCACGGTCGCCACGATGGAGAACACCCTCATCACGGGCCTCGACCTGCGCTACCAGTACGTCCGCTCGGGCGACGACTACTCGTCGGAGCCGTTCTCCTACTACGATCTCAGCGAGTCGCTCGCTGGCATCTTCTACCCTGGCTTCCAGCTTGAGAACCAGACCTGGGGCTCCGGCCTCCAGGTCCCCGGCCATCCGGGCTACAGCTACCAGGAGATGCAGGACTCCACGATCCAGGACTACGCCGCCTTCATCCAGGACGACGTGAAGTTCACGAAGCAGCTTTCCGCGATCATGGGCTTCCGCGAGGACGCGATCAACGCCAACACGGCCAACCCGCCGCTGGTGCAGGCCGCCGTCAACCTCGCTGACGATTCCTCGAGCATCTACGGCACGATCCCGCAGTACAACTACTACGGCTATTACTCGCTGCCGACTCCGGTCTACTACAACCGCGGGGCGCTGTACCAGTCGGATGTCTCGAAGAACGACCCGTCGTACTTCCTGAGCTTCGTTTACAAGCTGACGGACACCCAGTCCATCTACATCACGTACGACGAGGTCGATGCGATCCACGGCCAGACGAACTTCGGCGGAATCTACAATGGCGCGAAGGGCTCGGCGAATGTCCTCAGCGACATCGACAATCGCTCCACCCTGTATGAGGCCGGCTACAAGGGGAGCTTCCTCAACAACACGCTCTTCGGCGGCCTGGCGATCTACCAGCAGCTCAAGAACGAGCCGCAGCCGCCCGTCCCGCACGGAGCGGAGCAGACTCCCAACACCGTCGTGAAGAGCCAGGGCATCGAGTTCGACATGGTCTACCAGCCGACCAAGAAGCTCTCGATCAACGCCAACCTCACGTACCAGACGGTCACGCTGTTCGGCTCCTTCTTCGAGGAGACGGGAAATTACCTCGACGCCTACGCCACCTCGACCCGTGTCGACGGCGTCTACGGCACGGGTTACGGCGCGGTCAACTACGGCGCCTACCAGGGCTATTCGTACTCGCCCCCGGGCGGTCGCGAACGCGCCCCCGGCGTCCCGAGCCTCCTCGGGAACCTGTTCGTCGACTACAAGCTCGGCTACGGGCTCGACATCGGTGGTGGCCCGAACTTCATCGGCCGCCAGAATCAGGATGACGAGGGCCTCCTCCACATCCCGAGCGAGTACGAGTTCGACGGCTACCTCGCCTACGCGCCCACTAAGCGCTGGGACGCCCGCCTGAACATCACGAACCTGACCAACAACCGCATCCTCGACCCGATCGACACGAGCTTCGCCGGCAACGACGTGATCTACGTCCGCGCCCCGATCTCCGCCTCCCTGACGATCCGCGTCCACTACTGATAGCGGCAGGAATCCTCAAAAGCGAAAGGGGCCCGAAAGGGCCCCTTTTTTTTGCGCCTGTTTCCCGGTGACGATTACTTTCCGTCAGCTGTGATAAACGCGATCAGGTCGGCAAAGTTGGCGTCCGTGTAGTGGGGATGTGCCTCCATCTTGGCGCTCGCGACGAGCGACTTGGGGTCGCGCACGTACTTCACGAAGAAAGGCCGGTCGAAAGCCGCGTACGCCGCGAGGACCTGGAAAGGCCGCTGCGCCTTCGCACCGCCAAACGTGCCCTCGGGACCGCCGTGGCAGCTGGCGCATGAGTTGACCCAGATCTCGCGGCCCGCCTTTGCGGAGGGCGAGAGCGCGGCCCACTTGCCGGAATAGAAACCCATGAACTTGGCGCCGTAGTTCGCGACCTCGATCGTCGTCACGGCCCAGGGCTTCTTGTGCTCGATGTCCATGAACTTCACGACGTCGGGGACCAATTCGGCCGAAACCGTGATGACGTAGGGCGCGGGGTTGAAGTCCAGGCCCTTGGGGGGCCAGTCCTGCGGTCCCTTGCCGTCGATCTCGAGCACCAGGAAGGGGCGGTAGCGGCTGATGAAGTCAGCCGTATAGATGCCGACATAGCCGTCATCGCACGTCGCGAGGACGAGGTTCGTCTGCGAGGTGGCCGGAAGCGCTCCGAGGAGATCCGAGAGGAAGACGACCGTCAGGACCTCGGGACCCTTCAGGAATTCGCCGTCGAGCGTGACCTTAGACGAGGGAAGGGCTCGTATGTCCTCCCAGCGCACGTAGCGGCTGGCACCCTGCGGCACGCCGGAGAGCGTTCCCTTTATCTCGAGGTCAAACGGCGAGGCCCGCTCGCCGTGAAGGTCGATCGCACGCGAGGTTCCCGCAGCGGCAAGGATGCACAGGGACGCCGCGGCGGCGTGGAGAAGTTTCATCGCCCGCAGGTAAGCACAAAGTTTGCCCGCTGGGCGAGCACTGTGCTGTTGCGACCAACACCCGGGACCGCCAAGGTACGTCCCGCGATGAGATCCAGCTCCTCCAGCATGATTGCCTTTGCCGCTGCGGCCCTGGTCCTCGCGGGCTGCTCGCGGCAGGCGGCCCCCGCCTCGGATCCCGACGTCCCCTTCAAGATCACCGTGCAGCTCGACTGGGTCGCGGAACCCGAGCATGGGGGACTCTACCAGGCGATGGCCAAGGGGTATTTCAAGGACGCAGGACTCGACGTTGTGCTCAACGAGGGAGGCCCGAACGCGTTCCCGATGCAGAAGGTCGCCACCGGCCAGGCGGACATCGGCCAGGCCGACAGCACGAACACGCTTATCGCGATCGGACAGGGCCTGCCGCTGGTCAACATTGCGGCAATCTTCCAGAACGATCCCTCGGTGCTGATGCTTCACGCGGACAACCCGGTCACGAAGTTCGAGCAGCTGGACGGCAAGACCATCATGGCCCGACCGGAGTGGGCGTTCCTGCCGTACCTCAAGAACAAGTACCACATCAACTTCAACCTGATCCCGCAAAACTTCGCGGTTGGAAACTTCATCGCCGACAGGAACTTCATCCAGCAGGGCTTCTTCACGGCGGAGCCCTTCTTCATCGTCAGGGGCGGCGCCAAGTACCCCAAGTTCCTCTATGCGTGGGACGCGGGCTTCGACGCCTACACGGTTCTCTTCGCGAACAAGTCCTGGGCCGAGAAGAACGCCGGCAAGCTGAGGCTCTTCCTCGCGGCGTACATCAGGGGCTGCAAGGAATACGTCGAGGGTGACCCTGCTCCCGCCCACGACATGATGAAGAAGCTCAACCCGAACGACACGGACGACTTCCTCTCCTTCTCGCGCAAGATGATCATCGAGGGCAGGCTCATGACCGGCCACGCCTCGAAGGACGACTCCGAGGTCGGCCGGATCTCCCGTGAGCGCTTTGTCGTCGAGATCCAGCAGCTCGAGGAGCTCGGCATCATCCCCAAGGGAAAGTTGACGGCCGACCAGGTGATGACCACGACTTACCTCCCGTGAAGATCGCGAGACTTCTCCTCTCCCTGGCGGCACTTGGAGCCCTTGCCGGCTGCGGCCAGATGGACTTCACGCCCGAGGGAAACCCTGCGCGCGTCCTCTCCGGCGAGGTCAGCATTGCCGATGTTTCATCCCTTCCGGCCGACGCCACGGTCACGATTCGCGTCATCGACAACAACACGCTGGGCATGCCGCCGCGGGTCCTCGGTGCCCAGACGATCAACAGCCCCGGAGCCATCCCAATTCCCTTCCGCGTCGAGTACCAGGCCGAGGACGATCTCCTGCGCCTTGGACTGAACATCGAGGTCCGCGTCTCCTACGGCGGCAAGGTGCAGTACTTCAACCGCAACCACTATGCGGTGAGCCTGGGGAACGTCTCCGACACGCACAGGATCAGCGTCGACCGCTCCTGACATGAAGATCTGGTGCAACGGCGACTTCGGGGAGGAGGGCATGGCGCTCCTGCGGGAGGGGACGAAGGCCCACACGCTCGTCCTGTCGGGGAACCTCAACAGCTCCGTCCTCGCGGTCGGCGGCCGTGACCCGGCGTTCGCCGGTGTCGACATCGCCTTCGGCCAGCCCGACCCGGAGGACTGCATGGCGAACCCCGGGATGAAGTGGATCGAAGTCTCGAGCGCCGGCTTCACGCGCTATGACACACTAGCCTTCAAGGACGCGATCCGTGCGAAGGGCGCTGCGTTCACGAACGCCTCGCAGGTCTATGCCGAGCCGTGCGCCGAGCACGTCCTCGCCATGATGCTGACCTTGGGGCGCGAGCTCCTTCCCTCCTTCGCGACGCAAAACGGCGACCGGGCTTGGAATTATTCCGAGCGCCGCTCGAGATCCGTCCTCCTTCAGGGCCAGACAGTCGTCCTTCTGGGCTTCGGCGCCATCGGGCGACGCGTCGCCGAGCTCCTCGCCCCGTTCGGGATGCGGGTCTATGCGATCCGCCGCCAGCTGCGCAGCGAGCCGGGCGTCCACGTCGTCTCCGAGGAGAGCATGACCAAGGTGCTTTCCGAGGCGGACCACGTCGTGAACGTGCTTCCCGAGAACGATGAGACGAGGAACTACGTCAATTCACGTAGAATCTCCTGCTTCAGGAAAGGGGCCCGTTTCTACAACGTCGGCCGGGGCATGACGGTGGACCAGGACGCGTTGATCGAAGCCCTGAAGTCCGGGCGCATCGGGGCGGCCTATCTCGACGTCACCGTTCCGGAGCCGCTTCCCGCTTCGCATCCCCTTTGGTCCGCACCTAATTGCTACATCACGCCCCACACGGCCGGCGGCCGCAACAAGGGCGAGGTCGAACTCGTGCGCCATTTCCTCGCGAACCTGGCGAGTTACGAAAATGGGACGCAGATGATAGACAGAATCCTGTGACTTTATCGTGCCGGCGGGGTCGAACATCGCTTCCCGGTTGTAATTTGAGGGCATCCGGGGAATAATCCTGTCCGTAGTGCCTCATATCCCCAACCGCGATGGTTCGGCACAAAGTCGTTCCGCGACGGTTACCCAGACAAAACAATAACAGAAGTTAGTTATGAATAAATCGACACGCTTCATTGTCACCGCCGCGGCCATGGCCGGGCTCTATGCTGGTTCAGTTGCGACGCGCGCCTACGCGGAAGACACCGCCGGCAGCGGCGATGCCTCCAAGGACGCCTCGAAGGACGCGGGCAAGCACGACTGCAAGGGCCAGAACTCGTGCAAGAGCCAGGGCGGCTGCAAGGCCGGCGACAACGGCTGCAAGGGCCAGAACTCCTGCAAGGGCAAGGGCGGCTGCAGCACGAACAAGTCCTGATCGGATTTTTTTGAGCAACGCGGCCGGCTTACCGCCGGCCGCGTTTTTTGTATATGCCCGCCAATAGATTCAACG
>DASRSJ010000117.1:0-3603 GCA_035656555.1 Opitutaceae bacterium | reverse complement strand
TCGACCTTGACCGACTGGAAGCGGCGGTCGAGGGCGGAGTCCTTCTCGATGTACTTGCGGTACTCGTTAAGGGTGGTCGCACCCACGCACTGCAGCTCTCCGCGGGAGAGGGCGGGCTTGAAGATGTTGGAGGCGTCCATGGCGCCCTCGGCGGCGCCTGCGCCGACGATCGTGTGGAGCTCGTCGATAAAGAGGATGACGTTACGGGCGCGCTTGATCTCGTCCATGACGGCCTTGATGCGCTCCTCGAACTGGCCGCGGTACTTGGTGCCGGCGACCATGAGGGCCAGGTCGAGCGTTATGACCTTCTTCTCGAAGAGGATCTCGGGGACGTTGCCGGCCGCGATCTCCTGGGCCAGGCCCTCGACGATGGCGGTCTTGCCGACGCCGGCCTCGCCGATCAGGACGGGGTTGTTCTTCGTGCGCCTGCAGAGGATCTGGATGACGCGGCGGATCTCGTTCTTGCGGCCCACGACGGGGTCCATCTCGCCCTTGCGGGCAAGCTCGGTGAGGTCGCGGCCGAAGGCCTTGAGGGCCGGGGTCTTGACCTCCTTCTTCTCCTCGGACTGCACGCCGGGACGCTGCGCGGCGCCTGCCGCGGCCTCCTCGCCGCCGCCCTCGGTGCCACCGGAGAACTGGGGATCGAGCTCGCGCAGGATCTCATTGCGGGTCCGCTCGATGTCGACATCGAGCGACTTGAGCACGCGGGCCGCGACGCCCTCGCCCTCCCTGAGGAGGCCGAGGAGGATGTGCTCCGTGCCGACGTAGGAATGGTTCAGCGCCTTCGCCTCCTTGCCGGCCAGCGCCAGCACCTTCTTGACGCGCGGCGTGTATGGGATGCTGCCCTGGGCCTTGGCCTCCTGGCCGGTGCCCACCTGCTTCTCAACGGCCGCTCGCACGGTCTCGAGGTCGAGCCCCATCTTCTGGAGGACGCTGACGGCGACACCCTGGCCGAGCTTGATCAGCCCGAGAAGGATGTGCTCCGTGCCAACGTAGTTATGATGGAAGCGGTCGGCCTCCTTGCGGGCCAGCGCCAGCACCTGCTGGGCGCGCGGCGTGAAATTGTTCATCGGTTCCTGCGACATAGGTCTTGGTGCGATTGGTTCTAGTTGTTTCCGTTCGCTGACAAAGTGAAATCCGGGCGGCTGAAATTGGCAAACTCGGAACGAAGTCTTTCGGCCCGAAGAAGGTCGCGCTGGCTCGCCTCAAACTCGCCCTTCTGGGCGCGCTGGAGGTGGCCGGGCTGGGCCTCGATGAAGAGCCGGTCGGTGACGCACCTCTGCGTGTCCGGGAAGACGCCCAGGTCCACGCCCAGGCGGATCAGGGAGAGGAGGTTCATCGCCTCGCTCGAGGAGAGGACGTGGCCGTTCTGGAGGATGCCGTAGGCGCGGCCGATCTTGTCGAAGAGCTTTCCGGAGTCCGCCTCAAGGAGGCGGGCGCGGGCGTTGAGCTCGTGCTCGATGATCGACTGAAGGACGCCTGAGAGGCGCTTCAATATCTCCTCCTCGGACTCGCCGAGCGTCGTCTGGTTCGAGATCTGGAATATGCTGCCGCTGGCGTCGGAGCCCTCGCCGAAGAGGCCGCGAACGACCATCCCGAGCTGGTTCACGGCGCGCACGACCTTCTCCATCTGGCTCGCGATGACGAGCGCGGGAAGGTGCATCATGGCCGAGGCCCTCATGCCGGTGCCGAGGTTCGTCGGGCAGGCCGTCAGGTAGCCGAGGTCGGGGGAGAAGGCGAAGTCCAGCGAGTTCTCGAGGGCGGAGTCCATCTCGTTGATCGCGGCCCAGGCCTTCTTCAGCTGGAAGCCGGAGCGCAGCATCTGGATGCGCAGGTGGTCCTCCTCGTTGATCATGACCGAGAACGTCTGGTCCTTGCTGATGATGACGCCGCTTCCCTGCTTTGAGCCCGAGAGCTCGCGGCTGATCAGGTGGCGCTCGACCAGAATCTTCTTCTCCAGCTCGCCCAGTTCGCCCACGCCGACCGCGAGGCCGCGCTTCATGGCGGGCGTGGCGGTGACGGCGGCCCTGCAGGCCTCCAGGATCTTCTCGCGCTGCGCGGGCTTGGCCCAGCCCGGGAAGGGCTGGCCGCTGAGGTTGCGCGCCAGGCGGATCCTCGTCATGAGGACAATGGCCGTCTTGCTGCTCGCCGAGTCGGTGAGCTCAGAGGGCGTGTCGATGAGGGATCCGATGGTCATCGGGTCAGCGCGCCGGCTTTTGGTCGACGGCTTGTTTGACTTGGCTGATTTCATCGCGGCAGCGGGCTGCGTCCTCGTAGCGTTCGGCCTTGATCGCCTCCGTGAGGTCGACTTCGAGCTTGGTGAGTTTGTCGTAGAGTGACTTGCGCTCCAGGGCGCGGGCCGGGACCTTGCCGGAGTGGACGGTGCCCTTGTGCATCCCCTCGAGCATCGGGTCCAGGATCCCCTTGAAGGCGCCGTAGCAGGCGGGGCAGCCGAAGCGGCCCTGCTTCTTGAAGTCGGCCGGCGTGAAGCCGCACTGCTCGCAGCGCGTGCCGCCGGACGAGGCCTCGGGGTTGAGCGAGGCCTTCAGGAGGAGGTCCGCGAGCGAGAATCCGCTTGGGTCCGTCACGCCCTTCTCCTGCGCGCACTCCTCGCAGAGGTCGACCTTGTGCACCTTGTTGTCCAGGATCTGGGTAAGGTGGACTGTCGCCGGCTTCGAGCAGAGATCACACTTGAGCGGGTTGGCCATGGAGTTGGGTTTTTCTATGCACTTAATGTGCCATGACACTCCCCATAGGGCAAGCCGTGGGCACAATCATGCTCCTCAGTATCAATACGGCCCATATGGGCCAAACTGATGCGCCAATGAGGCGCATCGCCGGGCAAAAGGGGGCTAGATACGCGTGCCTTCAACCAGGACGCGTTTCCTGAATTCCTCGAGGATGCGGAGCGTGATGGGACCGGGCTTGCCAGTGCCGATGACGCGGCCGTCCAGCTTGACGACCGGGATCACCTCGGCGCCGGAGCCTGTCAGGAAGCACTCATCGGCGCACCAGAGGTCGTAGCGCGTCAGGTTGGCCTCTTTCTCGGGGATCCCCAAGTCCTTGGCTATGTCGATGATCGTGCTGCGGGTGACGCCCTTAAGGGCCCCGGAGGCCGAGGCGGGAGTCAGGATCTGGCCCTTGTGGACGATGAAGACGTTGTCGGCCGTGGCCTCGGCCACGTAGCCCTGGTCGTTCAGCATGATCGCCTCCAAGGCGCCCGCCTGCCTGGCCTCGATCTTGCCCAGGATGTTGTTCAGGTAATTGAGCGACTTGATGGTCGCCGGGATCGACGCCGGGCCGATCCTTCGGGTCGGAACGGTGACGATGGCCAAGCCCTTCTCGTAGTGCTCCGCCGGGTAGAGGGATATCTTGCTCGCGATGACGAAGTACGAGGGTTTGGCGCAGAGCCAGGGGGCCAGCCCAAGGTCGCCCACCCCGCGGGTCACGACGGCGCGGATATAGCCGTCCACGAGGCCGTTCTGGCGGCAGGTCTCGCAGATCGCCTCCCGCCACTGGTCCCGGGTGAGGGGCATGTCCAGCATGATGGCCTTGGCCGAGTACTCGAAGCGCTCGAGGTGCTCCTCCAGGCGGAACACGTTG
>DASRSJ010000116.1:0-6635 GCA_035656555.1 Opitutaceae bacterium | reverse complement strand
CCTAGGCTCCAAGTTTCACGGTCGATATGAAGGCTGGCTTCAAAATAGCCTTAAAGCATTCGCGGTCATCTCGGTGGACGGTGCAACCGCCGTCCACTACGCCATGATCCGTTTTGGGCTGAAGTCCCGAGGGATGCCCATTCCCGAAAATGACATTTGGATCGCTGCTTTAGCCCTCCAATACCGCTTGCCCGTGCTAAGCAGGGATCGGCACTTCAGTTTTATTCCCGAGATTCGTCACGTAACTTGGTGAAGTTATCCCGTAATCCCATAGCCCATATTATTGCTGCGCCACCTCCATTGAACACAAACTTGCTGTCGTTACCCGCAACGTCTCCGATTTTCAAAGGTCGGGTGTAAATGCGATCAATCCCTTCACGTGAGCCACAAAATGTATTGGAATCCCCATTGAGCATGAGTGGGCGCTTCACAAATTTGACACATACCCGTTGTCGCCGAGCGAACGCGAGCTGGCACGTGAGCACGCCCACTCCATCTCCGCGGTTCAGACTGCAAAAAAGGATGATAACTGCCTCCGTACTTCTCGACCTTGACGGCACCGACTGGCCGGGGAGAGCCGCGGGCCGTCCCACGACCAGGGCCGCTGCAAGCAGGGCGCAGGGACACCTTTATTGCCTTGGCCGGAACTCGGGACGCTAGGCGGCGGCTGCCGCCGAGCGTGCCTTGTTGATCTCCGTCCTCGTGGACTCCGCGGCGGCCTTGGAGGCGGCCGCGAAGTCCTCGCCTATGGAGGCGTAGATGATGCCCCTGGAGGAATTGATCATGAGGCCCGTGCCCGCAGTGTTCTGTCCCGCCTTCACGACATCGTTCACATCGGCGCCCTGGGCGCCGACACCGGGCACGAGGAACATCATGTCGTCCCCGCACTGGGCCCTCAGGGTCGCGAGGTCCCTCGGGTAGGTTCCCCCGACGACAAGCGAGATGTTCTTGTTCGCGTTCCAGGACTTCGTGGCGAGGTCGGCTATCACCTCGAACATCGCGCGCCCATCTACCCGCAGGTCCTGAATCTCACGCGCCGACGGATTTGAAGTGCGGCAGAGGACGATCACGCCCCGGTCCGCCCACTTGGCAAAGGGAAGGACGCTGTCGGCCCCGAGGTAGGGATTCACCGTCGCGGCATCGGCGTTATAGCGCTCGAAGCACTCGATGGCGTAGCGCTCGGCTGTCGAGCCGATGTCCCCCCGCTTTCCGTCCAGGATCACCGGGACATGGGGATGGGCGCTCTTTAGGTAGGCGATCGACTTCTCCAGCTCCCCTTCCCTTCCCTCGGCCGCATAGTGGGCGACCTGGAATTTGTAGCTGTTCGCTGAGGCTGCAGTGGCGTCGATGATGGCGCGGTTGAACTCGAAGAACGGCTCCTTCATCGCGGCGATGTGCCTGGGCAGGCGCGCCAGCTCGGGATCCAGGCCGACGCAGAGCAGCGAGTCGGCCTTTGCGGTGGCGTTGGAAATCTTCTGCTTGAAGCTGAGCGGCATGCCCAAATTGCGGTCGAGCGCGGGCTGGGCGGCAACACGTTTTCGAGAACGCCGGTTAATATGGCCGCAGTGGGCGACCGCGGGCCTTTTAGCTCAATTTTGATTTTGAATACGCGGCCGCGAACCGTAACTATCTGCTTGGAGACGAGTTAGAATCCACCACATGCCAAGCAACGACCGGGGCGGCCCCTCATCAGACCGACCTTGAAGGCGCGGACCTGGATATTCTTCTGGGCGGCGGCGCTCCTGCTCTATTTGCGCCTAGAGTACAGGGCCCTGTACTTCCCAATCTACTTCGAGGGCGAGGAGGCCAAGGTGCTCGACCTGGCCAAGGCCACGTGCGACTACGCGGCCTACAGCCACTCCGCATGGGTGGCATTCGTCGGCGGGATAGCCGAGTACAACAAGGGCTACGCCTACTTCCTGATCCCGTTCTACCGGCACTTTGGCTACGACGTGCGCCTCATCACCTACATCCTGCCGGTGTTCTTCAGCCTTTTCTGCGCCACCCTCTTCACGATCTACAGGAAGGCCTACCCGAAGTCCTCCCTCCTCTCCTTCCTGCTGGTGGCCTTCTTCTCGGTCCTCTGCCTGAGCCTGCGCCGCTACAAGTGGCACTCGGTGATGTATCCGGCCGCGCTCTCGATCTACTTTTATTTCCTGCCCCAGTTCCAGACGGGCATATCCGCCGTTCGCGCGCGCTGCCTGAAGGTCCTTGCGGCGCTTGTGTGGGTCTTCAGCTGCTACCTCTACTTCGGGTGCTTCATCTATTTCTTCCCGTTCCTGATCCTGCTGCATTTCTTCAACAACAGGGCGCAGCGCAGGAGGGCCGCTGTCGTGACCTGCGTCGGCCTCGTGCTCTTCGCCCTCTCATTCTCGGCCGCATGTTACTATGACGCCGTCTGGCGGGAGCGCATCAAGGAGGAGTTCCAGTACATCCTGGCGGACTTCTCTTTCCATGGGCTGCAGCAGCGCTGGTGGGCCACGCGCGACTTCTTCTTCACCCTGGATCTCTCCACGCCCTATCTCCTCCTGTTCACGGTCGGCGCCGTCGCCACCTATCACAGGATCCGCCGCGGCGACCGCTTCGCCCTCATCAACG
Organism: Opitutaceae bacterium; assembly: GCA_035656555.1. Lineage (GTDB taxonomy): Bacteria > Verrucomicrobiota > Verrucomicrobiia > Opitutales > Opitutaceae > Palsa-1447. The sequence continues at coordinate 4,037 of DASRSJ010000116.1, read as the reverse complement.
GGACGATCCTCGCCTGCCTGTGGGCTTTCGAGCTCCTGATCCAGGGACTCAACAACGCCGACCAGCTGAACTGGTCGATGATACCGCTTCTTGGCGTGCTCCTCATGGGGGCGGACGAGTTCCTGATACCGCTGCGGGAGCGCGTGCGCGGCGGAGCGGTCATCGGGCTTTTCGTCGCACTCCTCGTGGTCTCCAACGAGCTCGACCACTACGTCATCATCAACCGGGAGACCCCGTACCAGCCCGGGGTACAGCCGCGCAACATCATGACCCAGGCTGCCCTGGTCCTCATGCTGATACGCGACGATGACTCGGGTGCGGCCCAATACTACCTGCCCGACCCCAGCGTCCCCCAGACCCGCGGCGGATTTGACTACAACGTCAGCCTGATGCGCGTCGACTTCCAGAGGGCGCTCTCAAAGGTCACCTTCTACACGAGCGAGGAGGACCTGCGGGCCAAGCTCGCCAGGCAGCCCATCACTAAACGCGCCGTCGCCTACCTGAGCGTCGGCGAGATCCCCGGCGGGGACAACCCGGTCGACCAGGCCACCGTGGGCCTCCTCGGAGAGCAGCCGGCGATCATCCATCCCTACGCCAGTATCTACGGGATAGAGTACCTGGTGCGGCGCTTCTCGCTTCATCCCGGCGCTCCGGCCCCGGCCCGGAGCTAGGGGAAAAGACCCGCCTACCTCCTGTCGAAGACCATGGTGGTGTCCTGGACGCCCCTCATGGAGGTTCCCACCCGGTGGATGGACAGCTCGGTGCCCCCGTCGATCAGCTCCCAGGTGTCCTTTGAGACGATTTTCGCGCCGGGCTGGCCCCAGTTCATGGTGATCGTGGAATCGATGGTGATCCTGGTGCCGTCCGCCTCCAGCCGCGCCGTGACGACCCGCGGGGAGTTCATGAACTCCGATTTTGTCACGGAACCATCGAGCGTCATCCTCTCGTCGCTCACCTGGTCATCCGCGTACTCGACCGCCCGAGTCGTCTTGACCGACAGGCTCAGGCCATCTTGGACGACCTCGAGCTTGGCGGCCGCCATCCCGGATCCCGCCTTGCCGAAGTCGCTCTTCTCCTCGTCCAGCACCCACGTGCCCGAGAAATTGGCCGGCGTGCTCGGGAAACTCAGCGGCGCCAGGCCGCAGGCCTTCCTGTAGGCCGCGGTGGCCTCCGCGTACGCCTTGTCCTCGAGGCTCAGCACGCGAGTGTCGGCGAGCAGCGTGTTGTACTGGCGCTTCGACGTATTGCGCACCATGCCGGCCCAGGTCATGTAATAGGCCCAGCCGGGCTGCTGCTCCAGGACATCGGGGGCGGGCGGATTGCCGACCTCGGCGAGCGCCACTGGCTTGCCCGCGGCCAGGGCCTCCAGGGCGTCGTAGTAGGATTTTGCGAAGTCGTTGCCGTAGACGTCCAGCGAGAGCACGTCGACAAACGAGGTGCCGGGGAAGAAGTTCGCGAACGCGCGCGCGGGCGTGCTCGGCCTGTCCATGCTCCAGACCCAGACCAGGTTGTTGAGGTGGTGCACATTCACCAGGCGATCGAAGATCTGCCTGTAAAGGGCGGCCGTGCTGTACTGGCCGGTGCGCCCTCCCCACCAAAACCAGTCGCCGTTCATCTCGTGATACGGGCGCCAGAGGACCGGCACGTGGGCGTCCTGCAGCTGCTTGAGATAGACCGCGATCTCGTCGACCTGGGCGCACCAGTGGTTGTAGAGGGGTGTCCCGGGCGTCAGCACGTCCTTGAACTGCTCGTCAAGCAGCTTGCCCTGCACGCTCCTGAGCGCCTTGGGGTCGCTGCCCGGCAGCTCCCGGAAGGTGATCGGCTCGTCGGCGGTCGGGGGCACGGCGTGCCAGCAGATCGCGATGATCGAGCCCATCTCGTGCTGGCGGATCGCCTCCTTCACGATGTCGGGGCGGGCGAGATACGAGTCGGAGTCGCCCGCCTTCGCGTGGCCCCAGTCGGTGCCCCAGATGACCGGCGTCCTGCCGATGTATTTCGCCGCGAACTCCGAGTTGCGGCTCTTCACGTTCGGGAAGTTGTGCTGGCCGCTGAGCGTGTACTTTCCGGAGATGTCGCTCAGGAGCTGCAGCAGCGCCACGGCCTCGGGCGAGGCATGGGGCGTGACGGGCGCGGCGCCGGCAAAAGGCGACGCGAGGCCGAGAAGGAGCGTGAGAAGCCAGGAAGCTTTGGGGCGGGGGTTCATCGCGCAATCACCGGAGCGGGCCAATTGGCTGTCAACCGGAAGTTTGGCGCAGAACCGCTCGGTGCCGGCGCTGTCGGTCAATTTGCACTACCCGAATAACCCTGCCCGCCGTGAACCCAAGACTCCTCCTCAAGCTCTCGCCATTCCTGCTCTGCCTGTGCCTTCGCCTGGGCGCGCAGGAGCTCTCCGTCCTAGGGGGCGCCACGACCTCCGGCGTCTTCGAGAAGTCCACCTACGCGTGGCAGGTCGATTACCGGCAGGATCTCTACAAATACTTCGACGTCTCGACGGCGTACATCAACGAAGGCCATTTCCCCGACCACCTCAGGGACGGCACCTCCTTCGAGGGCTGGACCAACATCCCGCTCTGGGACGACCACGTCGCCCTCTCCGTCGGCGCGGGCGTCTACTATTATTACGACTCCGAGGATGTCGGCGGTCAGTCCCTGGACGTCCATGGGACCGCGCCCATCGTGAGCTTCAGCGCCACGGGCTACCTCTCCGACAACTGGTTCTACCGAGCGATGGTGAACCGCATCACGCCCTCCTCCGACACCAAGGACACCACGGTCCTGGTGGGCGTCGGCTACTGGTTTGGCCCCCACAGGAGGCCCGAGGGCAGCGAGCCCAACCGCGACGCGCCCGACCCGGGCTACGTGACGGAACCGCAGCTGACGATCTTCGGCGGCCAGACGGTCGTGAACACCTTCGTGAGCACCAAGTCCTGGGCCGGCGCCGTCGAGTACCGCCAGGGCATCGTCCCTCACATCGACGGCACGGCGACCTTCATCTACGAGGGCGACCCGAAGAGCGAGCGCCGGAGCGGCGTCGCTCTCCAGGCCTGGCCCGTGAACACCTTCCTCGACAAGGACACCTCCGTCGGCATCGGCGTCGGGCCCTACATCTTCATAGACAAGAGGCACCCGATGAGCGACATCCCGGACACCTCGGCGGCGGTGGCTCCGCTGGTCTCCCTCACGGTCGCGCGCCGCCTCTCCGACCACCTCGTCGCGCGCTTCGTCTGGGACCGCGTCGTCAGCAGCTACAACCGCGACGCGGACATCTTCCTGGTCGGCCTGGGCTACAGCTGGCGCTAAGCCTTCACTTCTCGAGCCAGATCCGGTTGAAGTCGTGGAAGCCCACGATCGTCGTCGTCCATCCGTGGACGGCGGGGCTGCGGGCGTAGACCTGCGGCCTGTGGTAGAGCGGTATCACCGGGGCCTCGTCGAGCAGGATCGCCTCGGCCTTCTGGAACATCTCCAGCCGCGCGGCGTTGTCCGCCGTGTTGCTCGCCTCGTCGATCAGCCGGTCGAACTCCTTGTTGCTCCAGCCCGCCCAGTTGTTGCCGCCGTCGGTCACCATCATGCCGAGGAAAGTCTGCGGGTCCGGGAAGTCGGCGATCCAGGCCGACGTGGCCAGGGCGTAGTTCTTGTCCTTCTGGTTCTGGAAAAGTGTCTTCTGTTCAAGCTGGCCGATCGTGATGTGGACGTTGAGCTCCTTGAGCCACACCGCCTGGATGGCCTCCAGCATGCGCAGGGAGACCTCGCTCTCGTAGCTCTGGATCTCGATCGGCGGCAGGCCCTGTCCGTTGGGGTAGCCCGCCTCGGCCAGGAGCTTCCGCGCCAGGTCGAAGTCGTCGCTCACCGTGGCACGGGACGTGTAGCCGCCGCAGTTGGGCGGGGTAAGCTCGCGGGCCGCGGGATAGGTGCCCATCGTGATGTCCTTGACCAGCTGGTCCCTCGGCAGCGCGTGCGTCAGGGCCTGGCGAAGCTTCTTGTTGTCGAAGGGGGGCTTCGTGACGTTCACGAAGAGGTAATAGGATGCGAGCACCTGG
>DASRSJ010000115.1:0-3021 GCA_035656555.1 Opitutaceae bacterium | reverse complement strand
CCTTGCGCATTGGAGCGAGGCGAACTTCGAGGCCATGGACTCGAGGAATCGCAGCCTGCACGAGAAGGGTTTCGTCACCAACAGCGCACGGCAGGACTACAGGGAACTTTCCACCCTCAAATACGTGGACGCAGGCAAGGAGAGGGAGATGGTCGTGCCCAAGGGCGATGTTCTGCACCAGTTCCGGGAGGACGTCCAAACGGGAAACTTGCCCGCTGTCTCATGGCTCGTGCCACCCGAGCGTTTTTCCGATCATCCCAGCAATCCGTGGTACGGTGCCCTCTATCTTTCAGAGACTTTGGACATCCTCACCCAAAACCCGGAGGTCTGGCGGAAGACGATCTTCATTCTCTGCTACGACGAGAACGACGGCTATTTCGACCATGTGCCCCCGTTTGTCCCTCCGAGGACGGACAGGACCGACACGGGCGCGGCCTCGGCGGGCATCGACACGTCGAGCGAGCACGTGCTCGAGGATCCGGCCAAGGACCCCTACGACGATGGTCCGGGCAAGGCTGGCAGGGACGGCCCGATTGGCCTCGGCTTCCGGGTCCCGATGGTCGTGGCGTCGCCTTGGAGCCGCGGGGGTTATGTATGCTCCGAGGTCTTTGATCACACCTCGGTGCTTCGTTTTCTTGAGGAGTTCGCCTCTGCCAAGTCGGGCAGGGCGGTTCGCGAGTCGAACATCAGTGATTGGCGCCGGACAATCTGCGGCGACTTAAGCTCCGTCTTCAGGCCCTTTCAAAGCACCGGCCCCAGTTTGCCGCGGCCCCTTGTCAGGGAGACATACCTGCCGGAAATTAACCAGGCACAGTTCCGTCCCGTTCCCAGTGACTTCAGGAGCTTGCCTGCGACGGAAATGGCCAGCCTTGCAGGGAAATGGCCAGCGCGGCAGGAGCCCGGCGTAAAGCCAGCGTGCGCCCTTCCATACGACCTTGAAGTGGACGGCTCGCTTGGCGCAGAGGGGATTTTTGGAATTAGCTTTAGCGCGGGAAACGAGCGGTTCGGCCGACGCTCGGTAGGCGCTCCATTCCACGTCTATTCCCCAGCGCCAGTCCGAAGGGCCGGGCAGGGCGGCGAGCCTCGCGAACCCGGAAGGACCTGGTCCTACGCCGTCGCCGCGGGCGGTCGGGTCGAGGGGAAATGGCGCGTAGAGGATTTCGAGTCCGGCACATACCACCTCAGGGTGCACGGTCCCAACGGGTTTTACAGGGAGTTCCGGGGAACGTCCGGGAACGGCAATGTGGCGGTGCGCATGAGGACGGGAGCCACTCGGGAGCCGAGCTGCGAGATTGAGCTCAAGAAAATCGACGGTGGACCAATTACCGTCGTCGTCGAGGACGCGGCCTACGGGGCCGCTCCACGCCGGGTGCCACTAGGCGCCGGAGCCGTGAGCTTGGTGCTTCCCATTGGGCTCTCGGCCAGCTCAGGGTGGTACGACCTGAGAATGTCGATTGAGGGCCACGCAGACTACATCACCAGATATGCCGGTCGGATCGAGACGGGGGCGGAGAGCACGAGCGACCCCCAGATGGGATCGGCGTCTTAGAGGGTCGAGTTCGAGGCGTAAAGCAGCGAGGCCTCGTGGTCCAGGAACACCTCGGCATGGGGATGCGTCCGAAGGACCGTCGCCGGGCATGCAGGTCCGATTGGACCAAGGAGCGCGTCGCGGACCGCCCGGGCTTTCCTGGGTCCTGGCACGATAGCGCACAGGTTGCGGGCCTTGGCGAAGACCGGGATCGTGATCGTGATGGCCTTGCGGGGTACGCTTGCCAGCGTCTCGAAGCAGCCATCGTTCACCTGCTGCTGGCGGCACACCTCGTCCATCTCAACGACCTTTGTCAGGAGCGGGTCGGCGAAGTCGGCGACCGGAGGGTCGTTGAACGCGACGTGGCCGTTTTCCCCGATACCCATGGCGATAACGTCGATGGGGCTGCCTGAAAGCAGGCTCGCGTAGCGTTCCGCCTCGGCGGTGGCCGATTCAGACTCGCCGCGGATAAGGTGGAAAGAGGCCGTCTGGACCAGATCGAGGAAATTCCTGCGCAGGTAGGTGCGGAAATTCTGCGCGCTTTCCGCGGACAGCCCCACGTATTCGTCCATGTGAAAGACCTCAACCCTCTTCCAATCCGCGGGCTTGGCCCGCGCCTCACGCACGAGAGAGGCAAAGAACTCATCCTGGGAGGGAGCGCATCCAAAGATCACGCGACATGAGCCCTTGTCAGCCAAGCTCTGCGACACCAGGCGCTGAAAGCGCTGGGCCGCGGCCGCGCCCATTGCGGCGCGGCTGCCGTGAATTTCAATGCGTGGGCTTGGGTCTTTACTCATGTTCTTTGATTCGAGGGGGTGTCCGTCTCCTGCGCCGGCTCGTTCTGTGTTTCGCCGACCAGCGGCATCTTCCTGAGGACTGCTGTTGCAATCGTCCCGGGTAGTCCGGGCCGCGGACTGGCCACGGGGTTCCCGAGCCGCATCCGGAAGCGGTTCCTGTTTGGAATGTTGCCTGTTCGTAACGAGAGAGGGGTTTCTCAAGGGAACGACGGTATCTATGATGCGGGTGCTCCGCGAACGCTCAGTTAGTCAACAGTTGACGGAATCCGCCTCAGCGAACGGTCGTCAACCCAGAGGCTCTCGATCATCTCTATCCGCGGGTGTTCTGGGATCCCAAGGTCCCTATTGGCGATGCGCGAGGCCAGTAGCTCGACCGCCCAGGTGCCCATGAGCGACTGGTTTTCCTGCAGCCCGGCGAAGCCCGTATCGTCGAGAATCGGGCTAAGGACCGCTATCCCGAGATCCTCGGGGACCCTCACCCTGTTCTTCTTCAGGACGGATCGAAGCTCGTCGAGGACGTCATGCATATGGACGAAGACCAGGGCGTCGGGGCGCTGTCGTTTCAGCCAAGAGAGGAGGGGGCGGGGTTCCACCTGGTCCAGCCGCAAGATCGGCAGCGTCTGCTCAAGGCCAAGCCGATGCTCGCACCACCCCAGATAGGCAGCCGAGTGCGCGTGTGCGCTTCGAAGCTCCTCA
>DASRSJ010000114.1:0-5607 GCA_035656555.1 Opitutaceae bacterium | reverse complement strand
AGAACCTGGGCGAGGCGGTAAAACTTCTCGGCATCGCGCACAGGATGGGCGTCGACGGCGTCGTATTCACCCAGCTATTCCAGTTCGGCAACATCCCGTCCTGGCGTGTGCCACGGGGGGATTGGGATTTCGTGTATTCGCGGCAGCTCATCTCGGATGTGCCGGATTCGGTGAGGACGACACTGCGCGAGCTTCAGGTCCTTTCGGAGTCTCTCCCGATCGCGATGCACCTGCGGGACAACGTCGCCGCGTACCTGAACTAAGACGTCGCGGGCGGTTCTTTCCCGGAATCCCTCTTAAGGTTCACCCAAGTCCCCGGCCGAGAGTCCGGCCGGTTTCCGCCAGGGGACGGGACTGTCGCCGAACCACGTCGCCTTAAAGGTGTCTGCCGACAGGTGGGAGCGATGACCTCAGTCAAGCCGTCCGTTTGAAGATGGAAGCGGCCCCGGAGTTGAGCCGTTACCTGCGGGCCACGCTCTACCTGGCCGGTGCACAGATTTATCTGCGCTCCAATGTCTTGCTGAAGAAGCCCCTGAAACCCGAGCACGTGAAGGACCGCCTGCTCGGGCACTGGGGAACCTGCCCGGGGATAAACCTCGTGTATGCCCACCTTAACCGCGTCGTCCGAGAGTCGGACCGGGGCGTCCTCCTGGTCACGGGGCCGGGCCACGGCGCGCCGGCGGTCCTTGCCAACGCGTACCTGGACGGGACGCTGGAGGCGTTTTATCCCGCGCTTACGCGCGACGCGGCGGGGTTAGAGCGGTTCATCCAAGGTTTCTCATGGCCGGGCGGATTCCCAAGCCACCTGTTTCCTGGCGTGCCCGGCACGATCCACGAGGGTGGGGAGCTGGGCTACGCGCTGGCGACGGCATCCGGGGCCGCCCTCGACAATCCCGACCTTGTCGTCGCCTGCATCGTCGGGGACGGCGAGGCGGAGACCGGCCCCACCGCGGCCGCATGGCACTGCACGAAGTTCATGGATCCGCGGGAGAGCGGCGCTGTCCTGCCGATCCTTCACCTGAACGGCTACAAGATTTCCAACCCGACGATCTACGGGACGATGAGCGACGAGGAGCTGGGGCACTATTTTACGGGCTGCGGCTGGCGCCCCGAATTCGTCGAAGGGCCCGACCTTGAGGGAGCAATGGGAAGCGCGGTTGACCGCGCCTTTGCCGAGATCGACCGGCTCCAGAAGCTCGCCCGCGGCGGGACAGCGGAGAGTCCCAGCAGGTGGCCGATGATCATCCTGCGCTCCCCGAAGGGCTGGACGGGCGTCAAGACGCTGGACGGCAAGCCGGTCGAGGGTTCCTTCAGGTCTCACCAGGTTCCGGTGGAGGACGTGAAGGAGAACGCCGCCCACCTGAAGATCGTCGAGGACTGGCTTCGGTCCTATCGCCCGGAGGAACTGTTCGACGAAGAGGGTCATCCGGCCGCCGACATCCTGGCCGCCTGCCCCTCGGGCGATCGCAGGCTCGGCTGCAACCCTCACGCCTTCGGGGGCCGCATGCGGGTGCCCCTTCGCCTCCCGGAGCTAAAGGCTCACTCGGTCGAGGTGTCCCCTTCGGGGAGAGGCTCCGATTCGAGCAGCCCGGTGGAGGCCGTGGCCCGCTATCTCGCGAGGCTGATCGCGGACAATCCGACGAACTTCAGGATCTTCAGCCCCGATGAGTTGATCAGCAACAAGCTGGGCGGTATCTTCAAGGCGCCGACGGAGCGCGACTACCAGTGGCCGGTCGAGGGCGGCGGGCGCACGGAGCATGTCGGCAGCCACGGAGGCCGCGTCCTTGAGATCCTCTCAGAGCACACGTGCCAGGCGTGGCTGCAGGGCTACCTCCTGACGGGCCGCCACGGGCTTTTCCCGAGCTACGAAAGTTTCCTGACGATCGTGACCTCGATGATGGACCAGTTCGCGAAGTTCCTGAAGATGAGCGGGGAGTTTTCCTGGCGCCTGCCGGTGCCTTCCCTGACCTACCTGGAGACATCGACCCTCTGGAGGCAGGAGCACAATGGCTTCAGCCACCAGAGCCCGGGCTTCATCAACTCCCTCCTCAACAAGAAGGGCGATGTCATGCGCGTCTACCTGCCGCCGGACGCGAACTGCCTCCTCTCGACGATCGACCACTGCCTCGCCGGCACCGACCACGTGAACCTCGTCATCGCGAACAAGAACCCGATGCCGCAGTGGCTGAGCCTGCCGGAGGCCATCGAGCACTGCCGGGCGGGCGCCTCCATCTGGACCTGGGCCAGCACGCAGGACGGCGTCAGCCCTGACGTCGTCATGGTGGGGATCGGCGATGTCATGATGCTCGAGGTGATGGCGGCCGCGGACATCCTGCGGCGCGAGGTGCCGCAGCTCAGGCTGCGGGTCGTCAACGTGACCGACCTCCTGATCCTCGAGCGCGAGACGGCGCACCCGCACGGTCTCGACGACGTGCTCTTCGAGTCCCTGTTCACGGCCGATGCGCCCGTGATCGTCAACTTCCACGGCTACGCGAGCGCGGTGAAGCAGCTCGTCTACGGCCGCCGCTTGATCTCGAGGTTCCAGGTCAACGGCTACCGGGAGGAGGGGACGACGACCACGCCCTTCGACATGCTGGTGCGCAACGGGACGAGCCGGTTTGACTTGGTGAAGCAGGCGCTGCGGGCGGCCGCGCCCCGCAACCCCGCCGTCGCCACGCGCGTCAGCGAGCGCGTGCTGTACTACGACTATGTCCTTCGCGACTTCGCCCAGGAGATCCTGCGCACGGGCCGCGACCCCGAGATGATCCGGAAGTGGACGTGGAGGCCGTGAGCGCGAAGCCCCAGAGGATCCTCGTCATCAACGCCGGCAGCGGCAGCCAGCGCTGCTCGCTCTTTGCCGTGGCTCCCTCGGCGCTGCCCGCTGGACCCCGGGAGCCGCTGTGGGAAGGCACGCTGGATTCGACCGAGCCCGGCCGCCCGAGGGGAAAGCTGGTGATCCGCGTGCGCCGCGGCGCGCGAAAGACGGTGGCCGACGTCATCGACGAGTCCTCCTCGGTGAGGGAGCGGACCACGCACCTCGTCCGGGCGCTCTGGGATGGGCCGGCGGCAAGCCTTTCCGGCCCCGGGGAAATAGACGCGATCGGGCACCGGGTGGTGCACGGCGGCGGCGAATTCGGGACTGCCGTGCCCGTGACCCGGGCGACGGAGGAGGCCATCGAGCGCCTGGGCGCGATGGCGCCGCTCCACAACGCGAGCAACCTCTGCGGCATCCGGGTTGCCCGCAGGCTTGTCGGTGGGCACGCGCCATCGTTCGCGGTCTTCGACACGGCCTACCACCGCACGCTGGCGCCCGAGGCGTCGACCTATCCGGGACCGCGCGAATGGCTCGGCCAGGGCCTACGCCGCTACGGCTTCCATGGGACGAGCTTCCGCTGGGCCAGCGCCCAGGCCGCCCGCCTCCTCGGGCGAGTGGGCGACCCGGAGCTGCGCCTCGTCATCTGCCACCTGGGCGGAGGGTGCTCCCTCTGCGCGACCCGCGGCGGCGTGAGCGTCGACACGACGATGGGGTTCACGCCCCTGGACGGAATCGCGATGTGCACCCGCTCCGGGTCCGTCGACCCTGGCATACTCGTCTACCTCATGCGCAGGGGATTGTCCGCGGGCCGGATCGAGAAGATGCTCAACAAGGAGAGCGGGCTAAAGGGACTCTCCGGGGTCTCGGGCGACACTCGCGTCCTCCGGCCCCGGATGCTCGCGGGCGAGGAGGGACCGAGGCTCGCATGGGGCGTCTTCGTCCACCGCCTGCGCGCGGGCATCGGACAAATGCTGGCATCCCTGGGTGCCGCGCCCCATGCCCTCGTCTTCACCGACGCCATCAGCGAGGACGACCCGCGGATGCGCGCCGACGCCTGCTCGGCCTTCGGCTTCCTGGGACTCGAACTCGACCCGCGCAGGAACACGCGGTCCCCCGTGGACGCCGACATCGCGACCAAGGCCAGCGCCGTCCGTGTCCTGATCGTCAAGTCCCGCGAGGCCTGGCAGATCGCCCGCGAGTGCCACGAGCTCCTGAATGGCGGCGTGCCCGCGGCCCTTTAATATTGGAACGTGCCTCGCAGACACCTTTCCAACTATGATCCTGCCTCCCGCGGGGGTGCCATGACGCGATATCTCCCAATTCTCCTTTTCACGGCGGCGACATCCCTCATGGGCTCCGCCGTCGGCGACACCTACGACAGGGTGATCGCCGACAATGGAAAGCCGAAGAACGAGATGGATGCCGGCGCGGTCAAGGTGCTCGACTACGGGGACGTGACGATCCGGCTGAGGGACGACGTCGTCACCTCCGTGAAGGGCGTCGCGGCTTCCGAGAGGCCGCCGGAGGCCCCGAACCCCGAGCAGCTTCGGATGATGCCCGTCTCCCAGCAGATCACGATGATCAACGCGGCCCTCAAGCGGGCCGTCGACAAGGTGACGCGCATCGTGAACCAGCCGGTCCAGGGGTATCCCTTGAGCGTCGGCATGAAGGCTGGCCTCTGGCAGGACGGATGGTACCCGCCCGGCGCCGACAGGCCCAATTTCAACAGCGCCGACATTCGCCAGAGTCAGCTGACTGCGCCGTACGAGAAGTACGCCTTCGTGACCTCGAACCTGAACCCGGGCGTAGCCTTTCCCGGCAAGGCCGTGGAGTTCAACCCGCAGACCAAGTTCTTCTACCAGAACCCCAACTTCCCCAAGAAGCGCCTGAGCGCCGAGGAGATGCTGGAAGTCAACCGGCTCTACCGCGTGATCGGCCGGTGCGCCGCGCAGATGGCCGCCGAGCCCAAGTCTTAACCCCAACAACGCATGATCGGACTCATCATCGCGAACTTCTTCACCGGGGCGCTGCTGTGCAACAGCATCCCCCACCTGGCCGCAGGACTGCGCGGCGAGGCCTTCCCGACGCCGTTCGCGAAGCCGCCGGGCAGGGGACTCTCCTCGCCGGTCGTGAACGTCCTCTGGGGCCTCTTCAATCTCCTGGTCGCCGCGCTTCTCGCGTCCTATTTCCCGGTAGTCATCAAGATCACGTGGGGAGGCCTGGCGTTCGCGCTCGGCTTCATCCTGATCGCGCTTCACCTGGCGTTCCACTTCGGCACGGTCAGGCGCAGTTCAGGCAGGCAATGAGGCAGCGAAACCCGTACAGGTACGCCCTGATGGCCGGCATCGCCCTCTTCGGGTTCCTGACGCTCAACTCTCTGTTCCGGATGAAGGTGGCGGTGGGCGCCCCTCCCGTGGAGTTCAAGAGGTTCGAGCACCCGAGCCAGTACTGGTTCTTCACGGGCGCCTGCCTCGTCATCACGGCGACCGGCGTCGTAGTCCTGGTCCGCAATCCCTGACATGCCGAAAGGGGCGACATCCGAGGGTCCCATGTACTTTGAGAGTCCCGCGCTCTGGCGCGCGTGGCTTACGAAGCACCACAAGGCCGAGACCTCGCTCCTCGTCGGCATGAGGAAGGTGAGCTCCGGAGCGGCGACGATGACCTGGCCGGAGTCGGTCGACGAGGCGCTGTGCTTCGGATGGATCGACGGCTTGCGCAGGTCCCTCGGGGTGGATGGCTACACCATCCGCTTCTCGGTCCGGAAAAAGGGAAGCATCTGGAGCCGGGTGAAC
>DASRSJ010000113.1:0-5282 GCA_035656555.1 Opitutaceae bacterium | reverse complement strand
GGACTAAAGTCCCGGTAGTCTATTAGAAGGCGGCTGCGGCTACCTGGCCCTCGCCGCGTGCCGGCTCGAACCACTCCGCGGGATTGCCCTCGGTCGCGAACTCGGGGCACTGCTCGGCGAGGCGGTTGCGGAGGCGCTCGCGAGCCCTGGCGATCCGGCTCTTGACGGTGCCGACATTGATGCCGAGGGCGGCGGCGATCTCCTCGTAGGACTGGTCGAGCACGCTGCGCATCGTCAAAATTCTGCGGTGGGAGGGCTCAAGCTTCTCCATGCAGCTCTCGACGGCGGTCGTGAACTCCTGGCGGGAGGTCTCCTGGGAGGGATCCGGATCGGCGGCCGACAGAAGATCCGAGAATGAGGCATCGCCCTCCTCGCCGACGGCGGCGTCCATTGAGAGGGTGGTGTGCTTCCTGCGGCGGAAGTAGTACCAGTAGCGGTTGCGGGCCAGGTTGACCGCGATCCGATGCAACCAGGTTGCGACGGAGGAATCCCCGCGGAAGCGGGAGAAGCCCCGGTGGGCGCGGATAAAAGTGTCTTGGGTGATTTCCTCGGCATCCGCATAGTTGCGGAGGAGGGCCATTGCGGCGGCAAAGATACGGGCCTTGTGGCGGCTCATTATTTCCACGAAGGCAGACTCTTCACCTGCGTTGAATCTGCTGACCAGCTGGGCGTCTTGTAGGGCTTCGGTGTTCATAACGAGCGAATACATACCTGTATTCGTGCCAAGAAACCCATATGACTCCTAAGTTACTATAGGGCAGTAATTTGTGAGATAAGCTGAGAAAAACCGCCTTTTCCAGTCTCCTCAAATCCATGCATTCTGCAGTCGTATTTTGCAGGATATCGGCAAATGGCACGGCTTCGGACCCCTGTTTTGCAGTTACGTTTCCGCGTCATGCAGAAACACCCGCCTTCGATGCTTGACTGACACCCTTTCGGGCTATGTCCCTATCGTTCAGAAACACTACAAAACGGCCCCCCACCTAGGGGCCGGCATAGAACAGAAACCAAGTTAGAACTATGAAACTGAAGAAAGCATCCAGCGTTTGGATTTGGTCGGTGGCTCTCGCCCTGACCCTCGCAGTAGCGAACTCGATGTTCGCCCAAGGCGTTACGACCTCGGAATTAACCGGATTCGTGACGGACAAGGGCGGCAAGCCCATCGTGGGAGCCACGGTTACGGCTGTTCTCGATGCGACTGGTGCGCGTTACGTCGCCACCACCCGCGCGACCGGACAGTATTCCCTGGCGGGTCTCATCACCGGCGGACCATACACGGTTTCCGCCTCGGCCACCTCCTATCCCCCTGCGGAAAAGAAAGATGTCTATCTGGCGCTCGGATCCACGAACTCGGCCAATCTCGAGCTCACAAGCGATGTCGTCCAGCTCGAGGCCTTCAAGGTCAGCGAGACGGGCACCGATACGACCTTTGGCGCCGCCGCCATGGGCTCGGGCAGCAGCTACTCCTCCAAGCAGGTGATGAGCATCAGCTCGATCCGCCGCGACCTCCAGGACTTCCAGAACCTCGATCCCCGCGCTGCGGTGGCCCAGGTCGGACCCTCAGATCCTGCCTACACCTTCAGCGTCGGGGGCCAGAATCCCCGTGAGAATGCCCTCCTGGTCGATGGCGTTTCCGCCGCCGACAACTTCGGCCTTAACTCCAACGGCTACGCCGGTCTCAGGAATCCCGTTCCCCTCGAGTGGATCTCCTCGGCCACCCTCCAGATCAATCCCTACGACATCGTCTACAGCGGCTTCCTCGGCGGTGTGACGGACGTTTCCCTCAAGTCTGGAACGAACGAGTTCCATGGCAGCGCCTACGAGATCTACACCGGCACCCGCATGCGCGGCCCGGACCCGGTGGTCGGCCTCCTCGGGCCCCACGAGCCCACGCAGCAGCACACGACGGGCGGCACCCTCGGCGGTCCGATCATCCCGAACAAACTGTTCTTCTTCATCGGCTACGACGCCTTCCGCCAGATCGCTGCGGCCCCGGCCCAGGTTTTCAATCCGCTCTACAACGCGACAGGCACCAGTCAGGTCGACAGCATCGTCGCGAAGCTCAAGAGCGGCTACACGATCGGCGGCAACACCTATACCTACGACCCGGGCAGCCTCTCGGCGATTAGCCATACCTGGGAGCAGAACTTCGTCGGCAAGATCGACTGGAACATCTCGGACTACCAGAAGTTCTCGTTCACCTTCCGCCACACGATTGGCGACGCGCCCGTGTTCTACAACTACACGTTCGCGAACGAGACCTCGTTCGACACGTCGTGGTACAACTCGAACCGCAGCGACCAGTCGTACACGGCCCAGCTGAACAGCGACTGGAGCAACTTCATCCCCAACTTCCACACGGAGATCGAGGGCACCTACAAGCGCTACAACGGAACGGCGACCCTCAACGGGCCGAAGCTTCCCGCCCTCACGATCAACGGCGTCACGGGTTTCAACAGCTCGACGGGCGCAGTGATCAACAGCGGCGAACTCTTCACCGGCACCTACTGGGCCTACCAGGATAACAACATCTATACCTGGGAGCAGGAGGAGCACGCCTACGGCGACTACTCCGTGGGCAACCACACGTTCAAGTTCGGAGCCCAGTTCGACCGCACGGCCTACACCGACACGTTCATACCGAACGCGATCGGAAGCTACTCGTTCAACTCCGTCTCGGACTTCCTAAACGCCAAGGTGGCGACCTCGACAGTCGAGACGCCCGCCGCCGGCTATACGCTGGCTTCGGACGTTTCGCATTACTACCTCCTGGACGTCGCCCCCCTGGTTGAGGACACGTGGAAGCCCGACAGCCAGCTGACGGTCGTCGGTGGCATCCGCATGGACTACCCTTACGAGCCGCAGGACCCGACGTTCAGCCCGCTATTCTACAAGGCGTACGGCTTCACGAACGCCTCGACGATGAACGGCAACTACGTCGTCGCCCCGCGCGTCGGCTTCAACTACTCGTTCAACACGGCCCTCCCGACACAGTTGCGCGGCGGAGCCGGCCTTTTCCTCGGGCAGAACCCGGTAGTATGGGTCGAGAACTCGTTCAACAACGCGGGCCAGCTCAACTCGATCGTCAACGGCGCCGCTTCCACGGCGGCCCCGAGCTTCGACTACACGGACCCGAACTTCAAGTGGCCGTCCACCTGGAAGGAGAACATCGCTCTCGACAAGACGCTGCCCTGGATGGGCATCGTCGCGACGGCTGACATCGACATCACCCAGGTGAACCACGACGTGTTCTATCGGGAGACGAACCCGTACTCCGTTCCCACCACGGGATCGCTCACGCTGCCGGACGGCCGCACCCGCTATGTGGGTGTGATCACGCCAGGGTCAACCTCGACGATCGGCAGTGCATTCGTTCAGGCCAATGCCCCGGTGGGCTACTACTCGAACCTCACGAGCTCGTCGTCGAACGCCCTGTACCAAAACAAGGCCACGGGCTCGGTCTACGAGCTGACGAACACGGACAAGGGCGGCTCGCAGCAATATACGGCGGAGCTGAACAAGCCCCTGAAGAACGGCTGGGCGGCCAGCGTAGCGTACACCTACACGCACTCGACCCAGGTCGACCCGTTCACCTCGTCGGTTGCCGGCTCTGGCTTCAACGGCCAGCCGATCATCAACCCGAACGACAACATCGCCTACAAGTCGAACTATGCCCTCCAGAACAAGTTCGTCGCGACGGCGACACGCCAGTTCAACTTCTTCCACTTGAAGAACGCGACCACGTCCCTGTCGGCGCAGTTCATCTCGGAGAGCGGCGTGCCCTACAGCTACGTCTTCAAGGGCGATGCCGACGGCGCGGGCATCGTGGGTGAGGACCTCTTCTACGTACCGACGGGTCCGAACGACCCCAAGGTCACCTGGCTGAGCGCGACGGAGGAGAACAACTTCTTCACCTACCTCTCCCACAACCCGAACCTCGCCAAGTGGGCCGGCAAGATCGCTCCCCGCAACAGCGTGAATGCTCCGACGCAGAACACGGTCAACCTGCACTTCGAGCAGGAAATCCCGATCCACAGCTCGATCCGCGTCGTCGCCTACATCGACTGCTTCAACTTCGCCAACCTGTTCAACAAGAACTGGGGCGTGGTGGACAACTTCCAGAACGCGTTCGCGACGCAGACGATCGCCGGCACGGGCTACAACGTTAAGACCAACCAGTACATCTACACGTTCAACCCGGGCACGCTCGGGACGCCGACGATCTACTCGGACGAGTCCCGTTGGCAGCTCCAGGTCGGCGCCCGCCTCGAGTTCTAAGTATTCGACGGCCCAAAGCCGCCTCAAACGGCCGCCCCTTCACCGGGGCGGCCGTTTTTCTTTTGTGGCGAGCGACCCGGCTTGTCGGCGGCCCCGGAGTCCCGGTAGCCTTCCGTCCTGATGACCGCCCCACCGATGCCAGCCCGGGCTCCGGCGCGCGAGACGCGCACGGTGGCGCTGGCCTGCGCGCTCGTGGTGGCGGCGTCCGTCGCGGCGGCCTATATCGGGGGCATCCACGGGGCCTTCGTCTATGACGACCTGGACTCGGTCGTGTCGAACTCGAGCATCCGGGACTTCTCGACCGCCCTTTCTCCCCCCGCAGGCGCGACGGTGAGCGGCCGGCCGATCCTCAATCTGACGCTCGCCGTCAACTACGCCCTGGGCGGCAACAGTCCCGTGGGCTACCACGTGCTGAACATCGTGGTGCACGTCGCGGCGGCCCTTGTCCTCCTGGGGATCGTGCGCAGGACCCTGGCCACTCCCGCCGCGGGGGCTCGTCCCGCTCTGGAGGCGCTCCTCCTCGCCTCGGGGGCGTCGCTCCTCTGGGCGCTTCACCCGATCCAGGTGGAGTCGGTGGGCTACGTGATCCAGAGGGCGGAGTCCCTGATGGGCCTCTTCTACCTTACGACCCTTTACTGCGTCATCCGCCATTCGCAGGGGGGACGCAGTTCGACGGCATGGGCGTCGGGGGCATTCGTCTCGTGCCTCCTCGGCATGGGGACCAAGGAGTCGATGGCGACGGCGCCGCTCGTCGTGTTCCTCTTTGACCGCACGTTCCTCGCGGGCTCCTTCGCCGAGGCATGGCGCAGGAGATGGAAGTTGTACCTCCTCCTCGCGGCCTGCTGGGCCCCGCTCGCCCTCCAGGTGTCCCTGGGCGGGGGCAGGTCGGGCACCGCGGGCTTCGAATCCGGCGTCCCTGTATGGTCCTACTTCATCACCCAGATGAAGGCCGTCGTCCTGTACCTCAGGCTCTCCCTCTGGCCGCGCCACCTGGTCGGCGACTA
>DASRSJ010000112.1:0-2824 GCA_035656555.1 Opitutaceae bacterium | reverse complement strand
GTGCCCGCGGGCGGCTCGCAGGCCGAGCTCTCCGTGACCGCGTTTCCCGGCGACGTCGGGGGAGACCTGGCGAACGTCAACCGCTGGAGGGGCCAGATCGGGCTGTCCCCGCTGAAGGCCGAGGAGCTCGGCACCTCCGTGAGCCACGAGAGCGCCAACGGGCTGGACTTCACAATCGTTGAGCTGGCGCCCGGCGGCGGCGACGCCAATGGCAAGGCGATCATCGGCGCCATCGTTCCCTTCCAGGGATCAACCTGGTTCTTCAAGCTCATGGGACCCGGGCCCGCTGTTAAGGCCGCGAAGACTTCCTTCATCACCTTCCTGCGCTCCGTGCGCCCGACCGCAGCCCAGTGATGGAACTCTTCCGGCAGATCCGCGGGATACTGGTCTCCATCCGCCTGACCGTCGTGCTGCTCGCGATGTCGATCGTCCTCGTGTTCTGGGCGACGCTCGACCAGGTGCACCTCGGCGTCTGGGGCGTGCAGCAGAAATTCTTTCACGCGTTTTTCGTGGTCGTGAAGGTCGGCGACCTGCGGGTGCCGGCCTACCCGGGCGGCTACGCGATCGGGTCGCTGCTGCTGGTCAACCTCATCTTCGCGCACGCCTACCGCTTCAAGATGGGCTGGAGGAAGTCGGGCATCTGGATCACCCATGCCGGCCTCATTCTCCTGTTGCTCGGCGAACTCATTTCGGGCCTCGTGCAGAGGGATTTCCAGATGCGCCTCGACGAGGGCGAGAGCAAGAACTACTCGGAAAGCAGCCGGCAGAACGAGCTGGCGATCATCGACACGACGGACGCCGCCTTTGACGACGTGGTCGCGATCCCGGAGGCCGTGCTGGCCCACGGCACCACGGTCCAGAACCCGAAGCTTCCCTTCCGCGTCGTGCCGAGGGGTTACTTCCCGAACGCCGATGTCGGCCTGCGCTCCTCCGTCCCGAATGCGCCGGCTTCCCCGGCGACCGCCGGCATGGGCCCGATGATCGCGGTCACGCCGCTGGAGGTCAGCTACACGGAGGACCAGCGCAACACCCCGGCGGCCTACGTCGAGCTCGCAGGCCCCGATTCGTCCCTCGGCATCTACGTCGTGTCGCTTCGCCTCGGCAACCCGCAGAAGTTCGACTACGCCGGGCGCTCGTGGAAGATCGTCATGCGCCCGGTCAGGCACTACCAGCCCTTCGCGCTCACGCTTGAGAAGTTCAGCCACGACGTATTCCCGGGCACCACGATCGACAAGAACTTCTCGAGCAAGGTCCTGATCAACTCCACCGACGGCACGCCCGGGCGCGAGTTCCTGATCTACATGAACAACCCGCTGCGCTACCAGGGCCTGACCTACTACCAGGCGAGCTATGACGGCGAGCACACGACGGTGCTGCAGGTCGTGCGCAACCCGAGCTGGCTCGTTCCCTACATCTCCTGCGGGGCGATCGCGCTTGGCCTCATCATCCAGTTCCTGATCCACCTCTCGGGCTTCGTCAGGAAGAGGAGGGCCGCATGAGCAAGAGGATGCCCTTCTTCATCGTCATGGCCGCGCTCGTCTGCGCGTTCTCCGGGCTCTTTCCCCAGCCGGACGCGCCGCCCGCGTACGTGACTGAGTTCGGCCGCCTTCCCGTCCTGATCGACGGCCGCATCA
Source organism: Opitutaceae bacterium (assembly GCA_035656555.1). GTDB lineage: Bacteria > Verrucomicrobiota > Verrucomicrobiia > Opitutales > Opitutaceae > Palsa-1447. The sequence goes on along the minus strand of DASRSJ010000112.1, from coordinate 1,190 downwards.
AGCCGCTCAATTCCCTGGCCCGCAGCACGCTCCTCGTCATCCAGGGCCGCCAGCGCGTCATGACGCCCGAGGACAAGGAGATATCCCCCGACCAGTGGCTCCTCGACGTCTTCTTCGTCCCGGAGAGGGCCGACACCTACAAGGTCTTCGTCATCGACAACTCGGACCTGCTTTCCCTCGTCGGAAAGAGCCAGGACGACATGAAGATCCACTATGACTCGTCGGCCAAGCAGCTGGGCGCCATCCTAGACTTCCTGCCGACGACCAACAGGCGCCTCTCCTTCAAGGACATCGAGCCGTACTTCCCCCAGATCGAGGCCCAGGAGAAGCTCGCGGAGCCCGTCGAGGCCCAGTCGAGGACCCATTTCCAGTCCGCCGTCGTGCAGCTCTACTCGAATCTCTCGCACTACGTTCGGCTTCGCCGGGCGATGGCGCCGGACGGGAGCACCGATTTCCTCGGGGAGCTGCTTCGCCTGCAGGAAAACCTGGCCGATGGCGTCGAGGCGGTTCGCCTGAAGGAGGCGGGCAAGCCCCACGACGAGGCCAAGGCCTCCGCCATCATCGAGGAGGGCCAGAAATTCGTCTCGATGGCCGAGGCGACGGACCTCCTCGCCATCCCTCCGGACGACAACGAGACGGACATGAACGCCTGGCACAACCCGGGGCACGAGCTGCTTGAGACCTTCGGCAAGGGCTACGTGAGTCCGGCCGTCATGGCCTACGCTGGCATGGGCTACGCGTGGCAGAAGAACCAGCCCGACAAGTTCGCGCATATCGTGGAGCTCTACGAGTCGAGCCTGGAGAAGCGCTTCGGCAAGCAGGTGACGAAGGCGCGCATCGAGACCGGCTTCAACCAGCTCGAGCCCTTCTACGCCTGCATGCTGGTCTACCTGGCCGCCTTCATGTTTGCGGCCCTGTCCTGGCTGAAGTGGTCGGAACCCGCGCGGAAGTCGGCCTTCGGACTCGTGGCGCTTGGCTGGGTGCTCGCGACGGCGGGCATCATCACCCGCATGTGGCTTGAGGGCAGGCCCCCGGTCACGAACCTCTATTCCTCGGCGCTCTTCATCGGCTGGGGCTCGGTCGGGCTCTGCCTCATCCTGGAGTGGACCTACAAGGACGGCATCGGCAGCGCCGCGGCCGGGGCGATCGGGTTTGCCACGCTCCTCATCGCGCATCACCTGGCGCTGGCC
>DASRSJ010000111.1:0-10785 GCA_035656555.1 Opitutaceae bacterium | reverse complement strand
CGCGCGCGACGACGAGGCGGGCATCCGCATCATCGCCGGCACCGCCCGCAACATGGGCATCGAGGTCGTCGACTAAGGGCAATCCGAACTTAAGACGCGGGAGTCCCAACAGGGACGATTGTACCGCAAGGAGACAAACATGCAAAAACCCAGCAAACGTTATCGCAGCGCCATTCAGGCCGCCGATCTCGCGAAGGATTATCCTTTGAACGAGGCCGTCGACATCCTGGCGAAGTTCCCGAAAGCCAAGTTCGACGAGACCGTCGAGCTTTCCGTCCGCCTCGGCGTCGATCCGACGGCCGGCGACCAGATGATCCGCGGCACCACGCCCCTGCCTAACGGCTCCGGCAAGAAGGTCCGCGTCCTCGTCTTCACGGACGACGCGGAGGCCGCCATCAAGGCCGGAGCCGACCACGCCGGCCTCCAGGACATGATGACCAAGATCAACGAGGGCTGGCTCGACTTCGACGTCGCCATCGCGACGACCGAGGCCATGAAGACCGTGCGCACGATCGCCCGCGTCCTCGGCCCCAAGGGCCTCATGCCCAACCCGAAGAGCGGCACCGTCACCGACGACATCGTCGCCGGCATCAAGGCCGTCAAGGCCGGACGCGTCGAGTTCAAGATGGACAAGACCTGCAACATCGGCGTCGGCATCGGCAAGCGCTCCTTCACCACCGCCCAGATCCTCGAGAACGCCAGCGCGGTCCTCGAGGCGGTCGGCAAGGCCAAGCCCGCCTCCTTCAAGGGGCACTACATCAAGTCGGTCTTCATCACCTGCTCGATGAGCCCGTCGGTCCGGATCGCGTCCACCGAGTACAGCAAATACTAAAACCGAACCGACCATGAGAGCCGAAAAGAAATACCTTATCGACGAGGTGGAGATCCACCTCAAGAAGTCCGACTACGTCATCCTCGCGAACTTCACGGGCGTGACGGTGGCCGACGCCGCAGAGCTGCGCAACCGCCTCGCCGCCGAGAAGGCCGAGTACCACGTTGTGAAGAACAGCTCGCTGCGCGTCGCCGCGAAGTCCCTCGGCCTGCCCGACATCGACGGCGCCCTGACGGGCCCGACCGCGATCGTCGTCGGCGGCAAGAACTCCGCCGGCGTCGCCAAGATCCTCAAGCAGTTCTTCAAGGACAAGCAGAAGGTCGAGGTCAAGGCGGGTGTCCTCAGCAAGAAGCTGATCTCCTCCAAGGACGTCGAGCGCCTCGCCGACATGCCGTCCCTGGACGTCATGCGCGCCCAGCTCCTCGGGCTCCTCAACCAGCCCGCGAGCATGTTCGTTCGCATCATCAACGCGGTCCCGCAGGGCCTCGTCAACGTCCTCCAGGCCAAGGTCCGCTCGGCCGAGGGCAGCTAATAACACTTTAACCAACCCTTTCCCAGGGGGCGGCTATCGCCGTCCCCAAAGAAAACCAAAAATCAAACGCAGCAGGCTAGGGGATACGTCCCTTAAACGCGCCCCCCAATCCGGGCCGCTAGCCGGCAGCCAAAGATCACCATGAGCGACATCACAAAAGACCAAGTCATCGCCTGGCTCTCCAGCCAGTCGGTTCTCGAAATTTCCGCCCTCGTCAAGGACCTCGAGTCCAAGTGGGGCGTTTCCGCCGCGGCCCCCGTCGCCGCTGCCGCCGCTGCCGGCCCCGCCGCCGCCGCCGCTGCCCCCGCCGAGGAGAAGACCGAGTTCACGGTCATGCTCATGGAGGCTGGTGCCAACAAGATCGGAGCCATCAAGGAAGTCCGCGCCATCACGGGCCTTGGCCTGAAGGAAGCGAAGGACCTCGTCGAGGGTGCCCCGAAGCCCGTCAAGGAGGGCGTCAACAAGGCCGAGGCTGAGGAGATCAAGAAGAAGCTCGAGGCGGCCGGCGCCAAGGCTGAGCTCAAGTAATCGGTCCCCGATTCTTGGCGATTTACTCACCACAGCTTCAGAAGCTTACGGGACAGGCCGCGCACCCGCGCGGCCTGTCCTTTGCCTTTTTCCAAATTGTACACATGATAGGGTATTCGCGGCCCGACCAGTCCGGGGCCGCGCTTTGATTTTATTGCGTCTTAATTAACACGGGATTTTCCATGGCCGACCGCAGCACCTCCACAGAACGCATCAACTTCGGCAAGCTCCGCGAAGTCATCCAGCCGCCCAACCTGATCGAGATACAGATCAACTCGTACCTCGAGTTCCTGCAGAAGGGCGTGCCCGAGAAGCAGCGCAAGCCGCAGGGCCTGGAGGCCGTGTTCCGCGAGGTGTTCCCGATCCAGTCCTACGACGAGCGCCTGACGCTCGAGTACGTCTCCTACACGCTGGGCGACCCGAAGAATTCCGAGATCGAGTGCATCCGCGAGGGCATCACGTACTCCGTGCCGCTCTACGTTAAGCTTCGCCTGCGCGAAGAGGACTTCATCAAGGACGAGGACATCTACATGGGCGAGATCCCGATGGTGACGGAGCGCGGCTCCTTCATCATCAACGGCGCCGAGCGCGTCGTCGTCTCCCAGCTCCACCGCTCCCCCGGCATCGCCTTCGAGGTCTCCCCGCACCCGAACGGCAAGCTGCTGCACAGCTTCCGCATCATCCCCGACCGCGGCACCTGGCTCGAGGTCCAGTTCGACAACAACGACCTCCTTTACGTCTATCTCGACCGCCGCCGCCGCCGCAGGAAGTTCCTGATCACGACGCTGCTGCGCTCGATCGGCTACTCCAGCGACATCGACATCCTGAACCTCTTCTACGAGATCAAGGACCTGAAGGTCTCCAAGGCCCTCGACCTGGAGAACGTCTCGACGCTCGTCCTCGTCGAGGACGCCATCGACGCCCAGAAGGGCGTCGTCCTGGCCCGCGCCTTCGAGCCCCTGACCAAGCAGATCGTGCGCACCTTCGAGAAGCACGACATCACCTCCATCCGCGTCATCGACACCGCGATCGACGAGGGCGCGCTCATCCGCGCGCTCAAGAAGGATCCCACCCGCAACGAGGAGGAGGCCCTGAAGGAAATCTACAAGCGTCTGCGCCCGGGCGAGCCCCCGACGACCGCGAACGCGAAGGCCCTCCTCAAGAGGCTCTTCTTCGACCCGAAGCGCTACGACCTCGGCCGCGTGGGCCGCTACAAGGTCAACCAGAAGCTGGGCCTGAAGGCCGAGCTCGAGCAGCGCATCCTTGAGAGCGCCGACATCGTCGCCGCGACCAAGTACCTCGTGCGCCTGCGCAAGGGCGAAGGCGTCGTCGACGACATCGACCACCTTGGTTCCCGCCGCGTCCGCACGGTCGGGGAGCTCCTCGCCAACCAGTGCCGCGTGGGCCTCGCCCGCACGGAGCGCCTGGTGCGCGAGAGGATGACGATGTACGACCAGAGCGTCGACTCGATCACCCCGCAGAAGCTCATCAACCCGAAGGCGCTGACGACGGTCATCCGCGACTTCTTCGCCAGGAGCCAGCTCTCGCAGTTCATGGACCAGATCAACCCGCTGGCCGAGGTGACGCACAAGCGCCGCCTTTCCGCCCTCGGGCCGGGAGGTCTCAACCGCGAGCGCGCCGGATTCGAGGTCCGCGACGTCCATCCGTCGCACTACGGCCGCATCTGCCCGATCGAGACCCCCGAGGGTCCGAACATCGGACTGATCAACTCCCTGTCCACCTATGCACGCGTGAACGAGTTCGGCTTCATCGAGACGCCGTACCGCACCGTCAAGGACGGCCGCGCCACCGACAAGATCGACTACCTGACCGCCGACCAGGAGGAGGCCAAGGTCATCGCCCAGGCCAACTCCGAGATCGACGACAAGGGCCACTTCATCGGCAAGGTCACCGTCCGCAAGGACGGCGAGTTCCTCGAGGTCAGCGCCTCCGAGGTCGACTACATGGACGTCTCCCCGAAGCAGGTGATCTCGATCGCCGCGGGAATGATCCCCTTCCTCGAGCATGACGACGCGAACCGCGCGCTCATGGGCTCGAACATGCAGCGCCAGGGCGTGCCGCTCCTCCAGTCCGAGGCCCCGTTCGTGGGCACCGGCATCGAGGAGCGCGTAGCCCGCGACTCCAAGATCGTGGTCGTCGCCGACGACAGCGGCGTCGTCGCCAGCGTCGACGCGAAGCGCATCATCATCACGAAGGACGGCGAGATGCCGCGCTCCGTGAAGCATGACCCGAAGAACCACGTGTACGTGTACGAGCTGCGCAAGTTCATGCGCTCGAACAACCACACCTGCTTCAACCAGAAGCCGATCGTGAAGAAGGGCCAGAAGATCAAGGCCGGCGACATCATCGCCGACGGCCCCTCGACCGACAAGGGCGAGATGGCCCTGGGCCGCAACGTCCTCGTGGCGTTCATGCCCTGGAACGGCTACAACTTCGAGGACGCGATCCTCATCTCCGAGAAGGTCCTCAAGGAGGACATCTTCACCTCGATCCACATCCAGGAGTTCGAGGTCACCGCCCGCGACACGAAGCTCGGGCCTGAAGAGATCACGCGCGACATCCCGAATGTCGGCGAGGAGGCCCTGAAGAACCTCGACCACAACGGAGTCATCCGCGTGGGCGCCGAGGTGAAGCCCGGCGACATCCTCGTTGGAAAGATCACGCCCAAGTCCGAGACCGAGCTCGCGCCCGAGGAAAAGCTCCTGCGCGCGATCTTCGGCGAGAAGGCGGCCGACGTGAAGGACACGTCGCTCGTCGTCCCGTCGGGCGTCACCGGCATCATCATGGACGTCAAGGTCTCCTCCCGCATCGACAACGAGCAGGAGAAGCTCTCCCCCTCGGATCGCCGCCGCCAGGTCAAGCAGATCCAGGAAGAGTACAAGACCCAGATGGACAAGCTGCGCGAGGGTCTCACCGAGGCCCTCTCGAACATCCTCCTTGGCGAGAAGATCCCGCTGGATGTCATCAACGGCGAGTCCTCCGAGATCATCATCCCGGCCAACCGCAAGATCACCAAGACCCTCCTGCGCAAGCTGGCCGCGGTCTCCAAGCACGTCCAGATCGACCCCTCACCGGTTCGCATCAAGATCATGGAGATCATCGGCTCGTACCAGACCAAGTTCGACGAGCTCGAGGGCGAGCGCGAGCGCAAGGTCGGCGCGGTCGAGGCTGGCGAGGGCTCCGGAGACGGCGCCATCAAGCAGGTCAAGGTCTACATCGCGACGAAGCAGAAGCTCGACGTCGGTGACAAGATGGCCGGCCGCCACGGCAACAAGGGTGTTGTCGCCAAGATCGTACCCGAGGAGGACATGCCGTTCCTTCCCGACGGCACCCCCGTCGAGATCTGCCTTAACCCCCTGGGCGTGCCTTCGCGCATGAACGTGGGGCAGGTCCTTGAGACTCACCTCGGCTGGGCCTGCAAAAAGCTCGGCATGAAGGTCGCGACGCCCGTCTTCGACGGAATCCCCGAGAAGCGCGTCCGCGAGTACCTCAAGGAGGCCAAGCTGCCGATGTCGGGCAAGAGCCCGCTCCTCGACGGCCGCACCGGCGAGAAAATCGACCAGGAGGTCGTCGTTGGTTACATCTACATGATGAAGCTGAACCATCTCGTGTCCCACAAGATCCACGCCCGCGCCGTTGGTCCCTACTCGCTCGTCACCCAGCAGCCGCTGGGCGGAAAGGCGCAGTACGGCGGCCAGAGGTTCGGAGAGATGGAAGTGTGGGCGCTCGAGGCGTACGGCGCCGCGCACACCCTCCAGGAGCTCCTCACCGTCAAGTCCGACGACGTGCAGGGCCGCACCAAGATCTACGAGTCGCTCGTCAAGGGCGACAACACGCTGTCGGCCGGCACGCCCGAGTCGTTCAACGTCCTCATCAAGGAGATCCAGTCGCTGGGCCTCGACATCAAGCTCCAGAAGCGCGACTCGCTCTCGTTCGGCTCGTAATCGGCCGGACTGTTACACTCACAAAGAATAGCAGCGAAGAATCAGGGACAATAAAGCCATGATCCAACCCTCAGAATCCGCCAGCAACACCCGTGCAGCCACAGACGCCCGCGCCGCCATCGGCGTGGACGAGAGCCCGTTTGACTGCGTCACGATCACCGTCTCCTCCCCGGAGACCATCCGCAAGTGGTCGAAGGGCGAGGTGAAGAACCCCGAGACGATCAACTACCGCACGTTCAAGCCCGAGCCGGGCGGCCTCTTCTGCCAGAAGATCTTCGGGCCGGTCCGCGACTACGAGTGCGCCTGCGGAAAGTACAAGCGCATCAAGTACAAGGACGTCGTGTGCGACCGCTGCGGCGTCGAGGTGACGATCGCCAGGGTCCGCCGCGAGCGCATGGGCCACATCGAGCTCGCCGTCCCGGTCGCCCACATCTGGTTCCTCAAGAGCATGCCGAGCCGCCTCGGCCTTCTCCTCGACATGACGGCCCGCTCGCTCGAGCGCGTCATCTACTACGAGAACTACATGGTCGTCGACCCGGGCAAGACCCCGCTCGAGATGAAGCAGCTCCTCACCGACACCGAGTACCGCCAGGCGCTCGACGAGTACGGTGACGACTCCTTCGTCGCCAAGATGGGCGGCGAGGCCGTCCGCGACGCGCTCATCAAGATGGATCTCGAGGCCACGGTCGCCGAGCTCCACGAGCAGATGCGCGCCACGCGCTCCAAGCAGATTAAGAAGAAGCTCTCGAAGCGCCTGAAGGTCATCCAGGGCTTCATCCACTCGAGGTCCCGTCCTGAGTGGATGGTACTCGAGGTGCTGCCGGTCATCCCGCCGGACCTTCGCCCGCTGGTGCCCCTCGAGGGCGGCCGCTTCGCGACGTCCGACCTGAACGACCTCTACCGCCGCGTCATCAACCGCAACAACCGTCTGCGGAACCTGATGCAGCTGAAGACGCCCGACGTCATCATCCACAACGAGAAGCGCATGCTCCAGGAGGCGGTTGACGCCCTCTTCGACAACGGCCGCCACGGCCGTCCGGTCACCGGCGCAGGCAACCGCCCGCTCAAGTCCCTCTCGGACATGCTCAAGGGCAAGCAGGGCCGCTTCCGCCAGAACCTCCTCGGCAAGCGCGTCGACTACTCCGGCCGCTCTGTCATCGTCATCGGTCCCGAGCTCAAGCTAAACCAGTGCGGACTGCCGAAGAAGATGGCGCTCGTCCTCTTCGAGCCGTTCATCATCCGCCGCCTCAAGGAGCTCGGCTTCGTCCACACCGTCCGCGGTGCGAGGAAGATGATCGAGAAGCGCTCCCCCGAGGTCTGGGACATCCTTGAGGAGGTCACCAAGGGCCACCCGGTGCTGCTTAACCGCGCCCCGACGCTCCACCGCCTCTCCATCCAGGCCTTCGAGCCCGTCCTCATCGAGGGCGAGGCCATCCGAATCCATCCCCTCGTCTGCACGGCGTACAACGCCGACTTCGACGGTGACCAGATGGCCGTCCACGTCCCCCTCTCCCTCGAGGCCATCCTGGAGTGCAAGCTCCTCATGATGGCGACGTCCAACATCTTCTCGCCGTCCTCCGGCAAGCCGATCCTGACCCCGTCCCAGGACATCGTCCTGGGTGCGTACTACCTCACGATCGAGCCCCGCAAGAAGGCTGAGAAGGGTGTTCGCGTCCCCCTGATGTCGGGCCTCCAGGAGGTCCTCTTCGTCAAGGCCGACGGCGCCGCCAAGATGCACGACTGGGTCGACATCCCCAACCCGGACTACGGCCGCGACACGGTGTACGGCAACAAGGAGAAGAAGATCCTGCGCACCACGGTGGGCCGCGTCATCTTCAACCAGATCTGGCCCGCCCCGATCGGCTTCGTCAACTTCCCGGTCCCGAAGTCGAAGCTCGGCGACCTGATCCTCAATACCTACAAGACGTCCGGCGACGTCACGACGGTCGAGGTGCTCGATCTCTTGAAGGAGCTCGGCTTCACGACCGCCTTCCAGGCCGGCATCTCGATCGGTATCGACGACATGATCATCCCGGACTCGAAGAAGGAGATCGTCTCCGACTCGCGCCGCAAGATCGCCGAGGTCGAGGCCCAGTTCAACAAGGGCATCATCACCGACGGCGAGCGCTACAACAAGGTGGTCGACATCTGGACCAACGCCACGGACCGCATTGCCAAGGAGGTGTTCGCCAAGCTCGAGCACAACGAGGGCAAGAACGAGGTGAACCCGGTGTACATCATGATGGACTCCGGCGCGCGAGGCAACAAGCAGCAGGTCCGCCAGCTGTGCGGCGCCCGCGGACTCATGGCCAAGCCCTCGGGCGAGATCATCGAGCGCCCCATCCTGTCGTCGTTCCGCGAGGGCCTCACGGTCCTCGAGTACTTCATCTCCACCCACGGCGCCCGCAAGGGACTCGCCGACACCGCCCTCAAGACGGCTGACGCCGGCTATCTCACCCGCAAGCTCTGCGACGTGGCGATGGACGTCATCATCGCCGAGGACGACTGCGGCGCCCGCGACGGCGTGTGGAAGAAGGCGATCATGGAGGGTGACGACGAGATCGTCGGCCTGAAGGAGCGCATCATCGGCCGCTGCTCCAGCGACAACGTGAAGAACCCGCTGAAGCCCTCCGAGACACTCGTGGGCTCCGGCGAGCTCATCACCGAGGAGATCGCAGCCAAGATCGAGGACGTCGGCATCGAGCGCGTGAAGATCATGTCGCCGCTGACCTCGTCCTCCAAGCACGGCATCGACTCGAAGTCGTACGGCATCAACCCGGCCACGAACCGCATGGCGAAGATCGGCGACTCCGTCGGCATCATCGCCGCGCAGTCGATCGGCGAGCCCGGCACGCAGCTGACGATGCGCACGTTCCACATCGGCGGCGTCGCCTCCGGCGGCTTCAAGACCCCCGAGATCCGCGTCAAGTCCTCCGGCACCGTCAAGTACAAGGCGCTTCGCCTCGTGCAGGCGGCCGAGGGCGGCAACATCGTCCTGAACAAGACCGGCACCATCCAGATCATCGACGAGGAGGGCAAGGAGGTTGAGAACTACAACATCGTTGTCGGCTCGTTCCTGCACGTTGAGGACGGCGCCAAGATCGCCAAGGGCGCAGTGCTCGCGGTCTGGGACCCGTACAACATCCCGGTCCTCTCGGAGAAGGGCGGCTCGCTCGTCTTCAAGGACATGATCCCCGGCGTCACCGTGAAGCGCGAACTGGACGAGTCGTCCGGCCGCATCGCGACCATCGTCATCGAGCACAAGGAGGATCTCAATCCCCAGGTCGAGGTCCGCGACGCGAAGAACAAGCCGCTCGCAGCCTACTCGATCCCCGTCGGCGCGCAGATCACGGTCAACGAGGGCGACACCATCGCCCCCGGCGCCCTGCTCGCGAAGACGCCCCGCCAGGCCTCCAAGACCAAGGACATCACCGGTGGTCTCCCCCGCGTCGCCGAGCTCTTCGAGGCCCGCCGCCCGAAGGATGCAGCCGAGATGGCCCGCATCGACGGCGTCGTGTCCTTCGAGGGCACGATCCGCGGCAAGAGGAAGCTCGTCGTCAAGAACGAGGAGACGCAGCAGGAGGAGGAGCATCTGATCGCCGCCGGAAAGCACATCATCGTGCAGCCCGGCGACGTCGTCCACAAGGGCCAGCACCTCACCGAGGGAGCCGCCGATCCGCACGAGATCCTCGAGATCCTCGGGCCGGCAGCGCTGTACGAGTTCCTGATCGGCCAGGTCCAGGAGGTTTACCGCCTCCAGGGCGTGACGATCAACGACAAGCACATCGAGATCATCATCCGCCAGATGCTGCGCAAGATCCGGATCACGGACCCGGGCGACAGCGAGTACTTCTGGGGCGAGCAGATCGACAGGGCCGCGTTCCTTTCCGACAACCGTCGGATCGAGGAGGCGGGCGGCAAGCCCGCAGAGGCCGAGCCGATCCTCCTTGGCATCACCAAGGCCTCGCTCGAGACGGAGAGCTTCATCTCGGCCGCATCCTTCCAGGAGACGACGCGCGTCCTCACCGACGCCTCGACGCTTGGAAAGGTCGACCTGCTGAAGGGCTTCAAGGAGAACGTGATCATGGGTCACCTGATTCCGGCGGGCACGGGCCTTCCCCAGTACAGGCACCTCAAGATCAGCCTTCCCTTCGGCACCGAGCTGATCGATGAGACGAAGGCCGTCGAGGCCTCGGCCAGCTAAGCGCCCCGAACCAATATCCAAGGCGCCTCCCGGAAGCGGGAGGCGCCTTTTTTTGGCCCAAAACACGCCTCCGGGCCGGCCGGAGGGCACATCCCGCAAACCGGTGTGTCTAGCCGTCTTAATCCGATCCTTTTCTAGCCCGGAAACGTCATCAGCCAGAGCAGGGCAACCCTTCCCTGGCATCCACCCTTTGGTCCCTATTTCTAGCAGACACATGAATAAAAAGTCCCTGAACCCGTCCCTCATCACGAAGGCCCTCATGGGGCTCCTGGTCCTGGCCCCGGCCGCCCGGCTGGCCGCCCAGAGCAGCTACGCGACACCGTACACCTTCACGCTCCTGGCTGGCGCCGGCGGCGCGGGCACGGTCGACGGCACCGGCTCCGCCGCGAAGTTCAACCAGCCCTTCGGCATCGCGGTCGACTCGAGCGGCAACCTCTACGTCAGTGACAAGAACGACCAGACGATCCGCAAGGTGACCTCCGGTGGCGTCGTGACGACGCTTGCGGGCATGTCCGGCGACATCGGCACCACGAACGACACGGGCAGCAACGCGCGCTTCAACGTGCCGCTCGGCATCGCGGTCGGCAGCGGCGGCGACCTCTATGTCGCGGACTCCAACAATGACACGATCCGCAAGGTGACCTCGGGTGGAGTTGTCTCCGTCTTTGCCGGCGTCACCGGCACCACCGGCGCCCTTGACGGGGCCAGCGGCATCGGCGTCTTC
>DASRSJ010000110.1:0-3584 GCA_035656555.1 Opitutaceae bacterium | reverse complement strand
ACCTCGGAGGCGAAGCCGTTCAGCTGATCGACCATGGTGTTGATCGTGTTCTTGAGCTCGAGAATCTCGCCCTTCACGTCGACCGTGATCTTGCGCGAGAGGTCGCCCCTCGCCACGGCCGTCGTAACCGCGGCAATGTTTCGGACCTGGCCCGTCAGGTTGGCGGCCATCAGGTTCGTGTTGTCCGTAAGATCCTTCCATGTGCCGGCGACTCCGGGCACGACAGCCTGGCCGCCGAGCTTGCCCTCGGTGCCGACCTCGCGGGCCACACGGCTCACCTCGGACGCGAATGCGTTAAGGCGATCGACCATCGTGTTGATGGTTTCCTTGAGCTCGAGGATCTCGCCCTTCACGTCGACCGTGATCTTGCGCGAGAGGTCACCCCTGGCCACCGCTGTCGTCACGCCCGCGATGTTTCGGACCTGGGCGGTCAGGTTTGAAGCCATTGCATTCACCGAGTCGGTGAGATCCTTCCACGTGCCGGCGACGCCCGGGACGACCGCCTGGCCGCCGAGCTTTCCCTCGGTGCCGACCTCGCGGGCGACGCGCGTCACCTCGGCCGCGAACGAGCGCAGTTGGTCCACCATGACATTGATGGCCTCCTTCAGCTGGAGGATCTCGCCGCGGACATCGACCGTGATCTTGCGCGAGAGGTCGCCCTCGGCGACCGCGATCGTCACGTCGGCGATGTTGCGCACCTGGGCCGTCAGGTTGCCGGCCATCTGGTTGACCGACTCCGTGAGTTCCTTCCAGACGCCCAAGACACCGGTCACCTTCGCCTGGCCGCCGAGCTTTCCATCCGTACCGACCTCGCGGGCCACGCGGATCACCTCGACCGAGAAGGCGCCTAGCTGGCCGACCATCGCGTTCACGAGCTTGGCCGTCCTCAGGTACTCGCCCTTCAGCGGGCGGCCCTCGATCTCAAGCGGCATGGCCTGGGAGAGGTCGCCCTTGGCGACGGCGCCGATGACGCGTCCCATGTCGACCGTGGGCTGCGAGAGCTCGTCCACCAAGTCGTTGATCGCCTCGATCCGCTCGCCCCAGCTGCCGACGGAGTCTCCGAGGGCCAGGCGCTCGCCGATCCGTCCCTGCTCGCCGACCTGCTTCCTCAGGCGCCTGAGGCTCGAGTTGGAGTTCTCCAGGCGCGACGCGATGGCGTTCACGCTCTCCGTGATGATGCCCTCAAGGCCCGTGCGCCCCAGGGGCAACCGGGCCGAGAAGTCGCCGTTCCTGACGGCGTCCAGCGCCGCCAGGAGCTGCTCGTGGAACTCGTGGTGGTCCGTTCCGTCTGTCTTGCCGTTTGAGTTTCCGTTCCTGTGCGCAGCCTGGGGCTTCTTTCGGGTGGCCGTTCTCATGGGATTTAGTTGATCTGAATTTGGAGTGGAAAAGACCTGCCTCCTAGGACTTGGAGGGAAAGAGGAACGATCCGGGCTGGGCGTCGATGCGGCGTCGGGCACGGGCAACGGGGGTCGCGGACGAGCCGACTTCCTCGGAAAGGATCAGGAACGCCTGGTCGTCGGCCATCTCCGCATTCCCGCGGTAGGTGTCCATCTCGGCGTTGAGGAGGTCGCGCAGCTCCGTCGCACTGCGCCCGGGCGTGGCGTTGCCCCGCATCCATCCCGTAAGGCGCCTCGGTCCGTACATCCTCCCCTGGGAATCCCGCATGTCGGTCAGGCCGTCCGTGTACAGGAGCATCGTCGCCGGCGCCTCGAAGGTCTCCACGACATTGGCGTAGGCCGACTCCGGCAGGACGCCGATAGGAACACCCTGGGTCGACAGGGAGGCCACGCCGCGGCGGCCGGGATGCGAGATGAGGATCGGGCAGTGGCCTGCGCCGGCGGCCGTGATCCGGCGGTTCGCGAAGTCCAGGTGCACGATCTGCACCGTCATGAACATGCCGACCGCCGAGAGATCCTTGTGCAGAAGCCGGTTCAGGCTGCCGAGAAGCTGCGACGGGTCCGAGCTGCGCGAGGCCAGGCCGCGCAGGAGGCCGCGAAGCGTCGTCGCGAAGAGCGCGGCCGGCACGCCCTTTCCCATGACGTCCACCATCATTAGGATCATGGAGGTACTACTCAGCGTAATGGCGTCGTAGAAGTCGCCGCCGACCTCGCGCGCGCTGCGCCATCCGCCCGCAAGCCCGAAGCCGGCCACCTGCGGCAGGGTGCGCGGCAGCAGCAGGTGCTGGATCTCTTTCGCGATCTCGAACTCCTTCGCGACAACCCGGTTGCGGACCTCGTCCGTTCGGTGGCGCAGATTCAGGGTCTGGATGGCGAGGAATTCGGCGAGGGCCCGGACCACCTCGCCCTGGAGCCGGCCGACCGGGAACTCTCCGCCTCGCCGGCCGATGGCCAGCGTGCCGACGAGAGTCCCTCCAAAGCGCAGCGGGTGGACGATGCCGGTCCCCTCGGAACCGATCGAGATCAGGGGTTCCGCCGAATTGCTGCACTCGCGTATCGCGAACTGGATCGGGTTGCCGCTCGCGGCCACCATCGCCTCGTAGCCGCCTGCCGCCGTTCCCTGGGTTGGGATGGCGATGGGACCCGAGGCCGGGCTTCCCTCGGACGCGGAAACGACCGCCAGGTTGGCGCCGTCGGGGGCAAGGAGCCGCAGGACATACCAGTCGGCGGCCGTCAGCTGCAGGAGATCGGAGAGAAGGCGCTCGCCGAAGCCCTCGGCCGTGCCGGCCCCGCGGCCCATCTCGGCGCAGCAGCGGAAGACCGCGGAAAGGATGTCGGACTGCATCTTGAGCTCGCGGCCCATGGTCTCCATCGCCTCGTGGGCCTCGGTGAGCTTCTGGGCGGCGTTCTGCGTCTTGGAGAGGAGCGGCTCGCCCGAGCGGCGCCTCTTCCTCATGACGAGCGTGTTCTCGCTCGGGCTCCTGAGGTAGCGCACCTCGTCCATCACGGCCTGGATGAGAAAGAGTCCGCGGCCACGCTCGCTGAGCGGGGAGGGCTGGGGAACCCGCGCGGGCAGGTCGAAGCCGCGCGTGTAGTCGGTCACCCGCAGCTCGATCAGCTCGGGGGAGAAATGCGCCTCCGCGACCGGGCGCGCGCCGCGCGCCTCGCCCTCGACGTACTCGACCGCGTTGTAGCAGGCCTCGGCGATGCACAGCTCGTAGGAGAAGATCTCCTTCTCGGGCATGCCCTGCTCGGCGAGGAAGGTGCGTATCGCGACGGACACCTCCCTGGCCGACTCGATGTCCGACTCGAAGGAGAGCCGCAGGACGGCGGGGCTTGCTGACTTGAGAACGGGGGAGGGCACGGCAAAAGGATGGTGCTTGCTGGCGGTTATCGGCTACGGCCTTTCGCCAGCCTGTTTAAGTCTGCAAAAAGCCGGGCCGTCCTTCGGGATGAAAGGACGATCTGTTCACGCGCGGCACGGGCGCCAATCCTTGCCTGGAAAATAAGCATCAGCTTCGCCGGAATAACCAGTGATTGTAAGGGCCTCGTCGGATTGGTTCCCCTACTGCAGGCATTTAGTGTGCGTTTTGCGCGATCGGAAGGAGATCACCCCGTGGGTATCCACCCACCGTGCGCTTCGCGGCGCACGTCGTCGCTTTGCAAATATCGGTTTTCAAACGCGTT
>DASRSJ010000109.1:0-2862 GCA_035656555.1 Opitutaceae bacterium | reverse complement strand
GCTTTATTGCGATAAGCCCTAAATCAAAAAGCGTGTGAATATCCGCCCGCAAAAGTAGACCGTTGGTGACGTTATTTGTCGCGCTACCTTGATAGGGTATGATGTGGGCAGCCTCCAGAGCGTCTACGGCGTCGCAATTAGTAATGGCGCAACG
This sequence comes from Opitutaceae bacterium, assembly GCA_035656555.1. Taxonomy (GTDB): domain Bacteria; phylum Verrucomicrobiota; class Verrucomicrobiia; order Opitutales; family Opitutaceae; genus Palsa-1447. The sequence goes on along the minus strand of DASRSJ010000109.1, from coordinate 2,708 downwards.
CTGGTCATAGGCAACCAACAGGCTCTCGCGGAATTCTTTTTGACCTCGCCGACGAACAATCTGACCTAGCACTCTCTCGCAAGCATCAATGACGCTGGTGGCGTCAAAGACTCGGCTTTCAGATGCTGATTTCTCCTCCTCGGCGGCGAGCAGCTCATTTTCGCTTTCGGTGCCTCCAGTGTGAGCGATGCCATCCGACCCAAATCCTTCAAAGAAAAAATAGCCCGCATCCCAGCCAACGACAAGAGCCAACCCTAGAACTTGATATCGGACGGCTGGCTTGGTTTTAGTCTGACGCATCACACCGACAGGTACGGAGTCTCGCCAGCAGAGAAGGAGGCCACGATTGGTGAACTCTGAATCGCGCTCTATCGGGTCATTATTCTCCTGAAAGTAGCCGTAAATCCAGGTTCCGTCCGTTCGGAGGCATGGCCCCTTCTCGGGATAGGGACTCTTCAGAACCTGTCTTACGCTCAGAGCGTACTCGGACCAAATTGGTTTATAGATACCCTTCGCTCTGGTCGCTAGAAGAGTGGCGCCGTTAGAGTCGGAACTCCCAGTGGGCCATGGCTGCTCAGTACCAGCATGGTAATGGAACCACTCCAGAGCATGGCGATGCCGTGCAGGAAGAAGGACCAATCGGTCGCGCAGAGCTTCCACTCTTTAAGACAGATCCATAGATTGGTCGAAGAGATAGCATGAGCTTTGGTGAGAATCAATGATTGAAAACGATAACCCTTGGCCATAGGCCACTGCTTAGTATCGAGATTTGAGATCTATGACCCTAGAGGAGAGATGAATTGCGTACACGGATGTCTCGACTGCTGACTCAAAACCCGACCTTAACTACCGCCAGTTAGCCGGACCGGTAGGCAGAGGTGCAAGAGTCGGGCAGCGACGAAGCGCTCGGGTAAAATCCCGGACTTTACAGGAGACCCTCATGAAGATGAAGCTACTCGCTCTCGCCGCCCTTCTCGGAATCACCGCCTTCGCGTCCCTATCCCCTCGCGCCGAGGCGATCAACCCGTACTGTGGCTCCCCGTGGTGCGGCACCAAGCCAGGGTCGACCGTGTGCTACTGCGGGCCGACGAGTGAGAAGCCGGGCTGGGGAACCACCTGTGGGATGTGGAAGGTCGTCTGCGCCGGACGCTAGGCCACAGACGGTCCAGGCGCGAAAGCGGCCCCGTCGCCTCCACCCGGTGAGGGCGGAGGGCCCCGGGGCGGCGGGTGCTACGGATCAGGAGGCGATAAATGCCACTTCGGGTTGTCCCCTTTGTTCCAGGGGAAGACCGGGACCACCGCTCCCACGTCACAGGGGCCCCCCGAGCGGAGCAGAAGGGCTGAAGCGGCAGGCTTCCTGCAGGAAGCCGGGGGGACGCCCCGCGATCCCACAACGGCGTGGAAGAGACGGGTCCCCCCTGGCGGAGGCCTTGGATCGCGGGAAAGTTGAAATCACAGCTTCGAGGAGGTGCTTCATGGTGACACTCGCAGACGCGCGGCGGATCATCGCGGCCGCGGAAGCCAAGGCGGTCGACATCGGCCAGCCGATGAACATCGCAGTCGTCGATACCGGCGGCAATCTGGTCGCGCACGTCCGGATGGACGACGCCTGGGTCGGCAGCATCGACATCTCGATCAAGAAGGCCTGGACCGCGCGCGCCTTCGATATTGAGACCGGAGATCTCGGGAAACAAAGCCAGTCCGGCGATCAGTTCTTCGGCATCCACGTGTCGAACGGCGGCAAGGTGATGATCTTCGCCGGCGGCATCCCGCTCAAGCGCGACGGCAAGGTGGTCGGGGCCGTCGGGGTGAGCGGCGGGATGGGCAAGCAGGACCAGGCGGTAGCGGAGGCGGGAGCCGAAGCTTTCTGACCCTCACCCTGCTCCCCTCTCCCGGCCCGGGAGAGGGGCGAGCCGCCGAATGGCTCCAGAGGAAGACTCCCTGAGCACTTCCAGGGCGGCCGAGCGCCCTTCTTCAGGCGCTCGGGCGCTATCCTGGAGGCCTTCCCGACAGATCCGCTCTAGTTGAGGCCGCCGCCACCGTTGAACTGGCAGAACTGAGTGCAAAGACACCCCTGTGAGGTGGGGTGACAGACACGGATGCCGACGCAGTTCGGGTCGCAGCAAATGTTGGGACAAGTCGTGAGGGCGCTCGCGGCCCGGGACGCGATTCCCAGTCCGAGGCATCCGGCCAGCATCGAGACGGCGACGACCAGCTTCACGAAGTTTCTGCGCATGGCGGCTCCTTTCGAGTCGGATCGGCTTCCCGGTGCTTGCGGCCTCCAGGAGCTGGAGTGAGAGCAGCCGGGGGTTGCCCAAGGTTGAAGAAGTCTAGGTTTTGGACGATGCGAGAGTCAAAAGGAGAGCCGCCACGCCATGCCTCAAGCAAGGTACAGTTAGCCGCGCTGGAGGGTGGTCCGCGCAATCGGGAAGAGCCGGCCACAGGGAGGTGGATCGATGGACCTGGAGATCGCGAAGACCGTACTGGCAGCCCTGGAGCGAGAGGGAGTTCGGTACGTCGTCTTTGGCGCCGTGGCGATCAACCTGCCAGGCCTAGCCCGAGCGACCGAGGACCTCGACCTGTTCATCGCGCCGGACTCGGGCAATATCGAGCGGCTCAAAGCGGCGCTGAGATCGGTCTTCGTAGACCCATCGATCGAGGAGATCCTGGCGGAGGATCTCCTGGGCGACTATCCCGCCGTTCAATAC
>DASRSJ010000108.1:0-10503 GCA_035656555.1 Opitutaceae bacterium | reverse complement strand
TTCGACGGAGCCGTGTGTGCCAGCAACGCGTTCGGCGGCGCGCATGCCGCGTTCCTTGTCTCCCATGCTTGAGCGCCACATCGAGCTCCTCGTGACCGACGATCCCGGCGCCGAGCTGCCTGGGGCCACCCGCGACCGGCTGAAGGGAAAATTCGCGCCCGGCGCGACGCGGCGCATGACGACCCTCGGTCTCCTGGTTGGCAGCGCGCTTGGCCCGCTGGATCCGAAGGAGGAAGACTCCTTGATCTACGCGTCCGGCTATGCGGAAAGCTGCGCCCTCGAGGCCTTCCTCGACAGCTTCCCGGCACCCAGCCCGACGCTGTTCCAGACCTCCATCCACCCAAGCGCCGTGCAGCAGTTCATGATCGGGCGTCAGAGTCCCGTGCGTGAGTTCATGCCGCTCTCGGGAAGCACGCTTCTTGCGTTCCACGCGCTGCGTGCGGCCCTCCTCTCCAGTTCGCCCCGGGTGATTCTCTGCGGCGGTGAGGAAAAGGGGACGTGGCTTCTCGAGCATGGTCTCGCGAGCTCCCGAACCTTTGCGTTCGCGGCGTCGCTCGTGGCCGAAAAAACAGCCACCTCGATTGGGCGTATCCGCTTAGAGTCCACTCAGGGCGAGGCCTCCCTCGGGCTTTCCGCCCTGTTTGATCTTCTTCACAGCCGCAGGCCGTTCGACGGGCCGATCGCCCCGGGATGGAGACTCATCCTCGAATGGACGTGACGCCCAAAGTGATGGGGCCGCCGCGCAATCCCGGCCCGTCCTGGGGCTACCGCGGCCTCTGCCTCCTGGACAAGATGCTGCCAGAGTCGCTCTTCAAGCCGCTGCGGGCATGCGGCACGTGGATCGCGGTGGCGGCGATGGGCAGCCAACGCGGGCACTCCCGGGAATACCTTAGGATCGTTCTCGGGCGGGAGCCTGGGACAACCGACATCTTCCGGCACTTCTTCGCCGTGAGCGAGGCCCTCATGCTTCGCCTCCGGGTGGCCCACGGTGCGCCCCACGTGTGCCTCTTTGGCCCCGGCAGCTCGGACTTCGCGCGTTGGCTCGGCTCCGGACGGCCGGGTCTCCTCGGGACCTTCCACATCGGCGACTCCGACCTCACGGGCTTCATGCTGGCAGGGCAGGAGGGCAAGCGCGTGCACATCGTGCGGATGCGGGTCGGAAACTCCCACGACATCGACACCCTGGCTGCGCGCTTCGGCGACAAGCTGAGCTTCATCTGGGTCAACGAGCCCGGGGACCTGCTCTTCGCGCTCAAGGAGGCGGGGGCGGGCAATGACGCGCTGGCCCTTCAGTGCGACAGGGCCGACCACAGTTCAAGGAGCGAGGAGTTCCAGTTCCTCGGCGCGCGCCGCAAGTTCCCGTTCACGATCTACCACCTGGCCCTCATCTTCAACAGGCCCGTCCTCCTGTCGTTCGGAACCCCGGGCGACCCGGGCAAGTCGATCGTCCATGCCTCACCCGCCTTCGAGCCCGTCGAGGGCGAGGCCCGGTCCGCCGCACTGGGAAGGGCCAGGGAGCATTTCCAGCAGTTCCTCTCGCGGGTCGAGGAGCACCTGCGCACGCGGCCCTACGACTGGCTCAACTTCCTGCCCCTGACATGAAGCGAATCGTGCGCGCGAAGTGCGTCGTCCTGTATTTCCTCTCCTGGATCGTCTTCGGCGCCGTGGGCCTCCTGCTGAACATCGCGTGCATGGTCCTCATGCTGTTCCCGGGCCGCCCCAAATTCGGGCCCGCGGTGCGCTTGACGATCCGGCGCCTCTTCAAGGCGTGGGTCGCATGGCTCCATGCGACGGACGTGGTTGTTGTGGAGTGGAACGGTTTCGAGGGTGAGACGCTGGAATCCGGCACGGTCTATATTGCCAACCATCCGACGATCGTCGACGCGACGATCGTCCTTGCCCGTCTTCCCGACGCGGTGTGCATCTTCAAGCCCGCCCTGATGCGGAATCCCGCGGTGGGACCCGCTGCCGTCATGGCGGGATACGTCAGGGGTGACAGCGGCATCGACCTGCTGAAGGCCGCCGCCGTCAGTGTGGCAAACGGCCAGTCGCTCCTGGTATTTCCCGAGGGCACCCGCACCGCCGAGGGGCTCGTGCTGGGAAAGATGAAGCCTGGCTTCGCGCTCATCGCGGACAGGGCGAAGGCCCCCGTGAGGCTCCTCGTTATTCGCACCAGCTCCACGCTCGGCAGGAGAGGGCGGCCCTGGTGGCCGGCTCCGGCGGTCATACCCGCAAGGATCCAAATCTCTCTCGACAGGTCCTTTCCCTACGAGCCCGGCCGATCCGCAGCGGAGTTGACCCTTTCGGTGGAGAAGCGAATCTGCGAGGTGCTAGGAGGAGAACCAGCATGACCCGAACCGACACCTACCTGGTCCTTATCCCCGCGTACAATCCGGGAAGGCTCCTTGCGGCCACGGTTGAGGGCGCGCTAGCGATGTGGGACAATGTTTGGGTCATCGTGGACGGGAGCACGGATGGCAGCCACTTGCCTCTGGTCGGCGACGGCCGCCCGGGACTCAAGGTGGTCGTGCTTGCGCGGAACGAGGGAAAGGGCGGCGCGGTCCTTGCCGGCGCCCGCCTCGCGCTTGAGGCCGGATTCACGCACGCCCTGGTCATGGATGCCGACGGCCAGCACCCGGCGGCTAGGATCCCGGACTTCATGGCGGCCTCCCAGGTTTCAAAGGAGGCGGTGATCTGCGGCCGGCCGGTCTTCGGGCCTGAGGCGCCGAAGGCCAGGCTCTACGGAAGGAAGCTCAGCGTTGGGCTCGTCCACCTCGAGACCTCGGGCAAAGGCGCAGCTGATCCGCTATTCGGCTTCAGGGTTTATCCGCTGGCGCCGCTCGTTGCCGTGCTCGGGGACACCCAGGGCGGCCGACGCTACGACTTCGACCCGGAAGTTGCCGTCCGCCTCGCATGGGCCGGAACCCCGGCGGTTAATTTGGACGCGGAGTGCGTCTATGTCCCACGGGCGAGCGGTGGCGTATCCCACTTCAGGTACCTGCGAGACAATCTGACGATGATCTCGATGCACACGCGGCTGATCCTCGCGGTTCTTTCGGGCAACAGGGGGAGCCACGCATCATGAAACGCGCCTTGACCGTGTTCTTACTTCTGGCGCTCGTTCCATGCGTGAGGGCCGCGGGTCCAGGCGAACCCCTTACACCGGAGTCGGCGGCGGGCGAGTGGAAGCCCCTCCTGACGGCCCTTGCCACCAAGGGATCCATCCGCGCCTCATTCACGGAGCGCCGCTATTTCCCGTTCCGGCACGATCCCACGATCCTGACGGGCACGCTTCGCGTCTCGCCCGAAAGGGGCCTGAGCCTGCAGTACATGAATCCCGAGCCGAGCGTCCTGATCGCCGACGCGACGGGAATCATGCTGCGCGATGCGAGCGGCCACGATAGCGCCATGCCCGCGGACTCGCACCAGGCCGGCGCCATCTCGTCGCTCCTTCCGATCATGCGCTTCGACCTCGCGGCACTGTTCCCGAAGTTCAACATTCTGGCGCAGCGTACCGGCCCTGACTGGAGATTCCAGTTCACGTCCAAGGACGCCCAGGCCGCGCCAGCGCTCGGAGTCATCACTGTCGTCGGCACGGACGAGAACGTGCGCCACCTGGAGTTCAAGCGTTCGGAGCACCAGAGGATCGAGATCGAGGTGGAGGACACGCAGGCGGGGGTTTCCTTCAGCCCCTCCGAGGTGCGGCAGTACTTCCGCTAGGTCCCGTCGCCATGAGGGAACCCCCTAGGCAGAAGTGGACGGCGCGGCTGATTCTGATGTTATTGGTGGCGGCCGGCGTCGGATGGCTCGCCACGATCGACCTTCAGAAGAAGGTCTCCACTGATATTCTGGACCTTATCCCGACGGACGAGCGCTCCCCGGAGGTATCGATGGTGCGCACGCTGGCGGGCCAGGAGCAGGCCAGGGTCCTCATGATCGCGGTGCGCGTCGCGCCCAAGGCGGGGGAGAGCGGGGCCGAGCGGGCCGAAAGGGGCGACAAGGCCGCGGCGATCTATGCGCAGGCGCTGGCGCTTAGTCCCTCGATCGCCGAGGCAACCCCTCTTTCCGACTCCGCCCCCCGCAATGCGCTGGCCGCGGCCATTTTCACCCAGCGCTTCGACCTGCTCCTGCCAGGATGGCTGGCTGAGAAATCACGCCAGTTTGCGTCCTCGGGCTCCAAGCTGCCCTGGAATTCCTGGCTTGCGGAGAAAACGGCCGCAGACCTCGAAGCCTACCTTTCCAAGCCCGAGGCGATGGCAACCCAGGACATCCTGCCATCGGACCCACTCCTGCTGGTACCGGGCCTGGTCGGCAAGTCCGGCAGCCTCGCAGGATCGGGTGTCTCGTCGGGCCACTCCGGCGACTATACCCTTGTCTGGGCCAGGAGCCGTTTTTCGCCCCTGGTACCGGAGGGACAGGCTCCCGTGTTCGCGGCCATCGACGCCGCCCTGGCCAAGACCCGCGAGTCCGAGCCGACCAGCACGGTGAAGTGGACGGGAATTGCGAGGATAGCCGCGGCCAGCCGCGCGAGGATCGAGCACGAGGTGACCACGCTCAACATGCTCTCGCTGATCCTGGTGATCGCAGTGGCCGCCCTTTGCGTGCGGAAGGTCCACCGCGCCGTGCATCTTGTCCCTGTGGTCCTCGGCTCGCTCCTTGGCGCCTGGGTCGCCACGACCGCGGCTTTCGACCGGGTGCACATCCTTGTATTCGTGGTGGGCTCACTCCTGGCAGGCGTCGCGGTTGACTACGGTTTCTACATTTTCCTGCAGCCGTTAAGCCGGCCCGATGAGGCCTACCTTGAACGGGCCTCCCGGCTGATAAAGCCGCTCCTCGCGAGTGCGCTTACGACCGTCATCGGGTTCTCGTTCCTTCTCTGGTCGGAGCTGCCCATGATCCGCCAGCTCGGGATATTCGTGAGCGCCGGGCTCATTGCAGCCCTCGCGGCGGCGCTCCTCTGGTTCGCGCAGATCGACAATTCCCACCTTGAGACGCGTGCGTTCATCCGCAAGAGACCCGCGGCAACGCCGGCGCGAATGCGCGCGGCCAGGGCGATTCTCATCCTCGGCGGGATGGTGGCATTATTCGGTCCCTGGAAGCTGCACTGGAAGGATGACATCCGGGAGCTCGAGATACCCACGCCGGAACTCAACGAGAACGACACCCAGGTGCGCGGCCTCTTCGGTGAGACCGACGGCAGGGTGGTGTACCTCACCCGCGGCACGTCGCCTGCGGAGGCGAGGGCGTCGCTCGAATCCTTCCTCAAATGGCACGGAGGCGCCTTCCCGGCATCCAAGGTTGCCACGCTTGGCTATGCGCTGCCGACCGAGGAGGAATGGGACGCGCTTCCCAAGGCTCTCCAGGCCCTCGGTGGCTTCGAACCCGAACTCCGAGCCGCCCTCTCCAGGCACGGGTTTGAGGCGGATTCCTTCAGCCCGTTCTTTGATTCATGGAAATCCGAGCTGGCCCGGGGCGAGAGGCCGACCTATGCGGCCTTGGTCGCCAAGCTCGACTCGGCGCTCAAGGGTCCACTCTCGTCGCTCCTGCATGTGGGCTCCGGAGCAAGCTGGTTCGCGACCATTTCCGAGCAGGGAGCGGGCATGGATCCGCCGGCGGCAACGAACACGGTCACGGACAGCCAGCTTCAGAACCTGAACAGGCTGTTCTCGCGCTACCGGGTGTCCGCCCTTGAGCTGAGTTCGGTGGGACTTGGCTTCGTGGGGGCCAGCGTGTTCGTGCTCTACGGCTTCCGCCGCGGCATCCGCATCTTCGCCATTCCGGCCGGTGCGTGCCTTTTCGCCTTCGGCGTCTTCGGACTTGCGGGTGCCACCCTCAATCTCTTCAACCTCCTGGGCGCCTTCCTGGGCGTGTGCCTGAGCCACAACTACGCGATATTCTCTGCCGAGAGCCAGGGGCGAGGCGAGGAGCCGCCGCCATCCATCAGGATGTCCGCGGTGGCCGCCGCCTCGTCCTTTGGAGTCCTTTCGCTCAGCCGGATACCCGTCGTGGCAGCCTTGGGCTCGACCGTTGCGGTCATCGTCCTGGCGGCGCTGGCGATCACCGAGCTTACTCCTCTTGCTTCGCGGGCCGAATCCCCCAAGGATCCCGCCCTGTGATAAACCCTGTCGAGCTGGTTGGATTCGTGATCGGTATCGGCCTTGCCGCGGTCATGACGCTCCTCTTCGGGGTGTACACGATCGGGCCCACAGAGAGGGGAGTCGTCACCACCTTCGGACGGGCCCAGCGCCTGAGCGGTACCATCTCGACCGACCCGGAGCTCTCCGCGATGCTCACCGCCGAGGAGCTTCCGCGCTACGATTTCCCGCTCATCCACGTGGTGAAGCCCGGCGGGCCCTATTTCAAGTGGCCATGGCAGCGCCTCTACAGGATCGACATGACGATACAGACGACGGACATCGTCTGGGATCCGGATATCCAGCAGTCCATGGTGGAGGCGGTGACGAAGGATAACCTGACAATCTCCCTCACGGGGCAGATACGATGACAACCCTGCGAGAGGAACCTCTACGGCTACCTCTTCGGCGTGGCCCGCCCGAGGGCGCATGTCATGGGGTATTTCATCTCCGTCCTGCGCGACCGCATCGCCACCTTCCATAGCCAGGGAGCCGACTCGTCGGTGGATGGCATCTCGATCAACGACCTCAGGAAGAACCTCTCGACGATCAACCAGTTCATGGAGGTTGCCTGCAGGAAGACGGCGGCCCGCTACGGAATCGAGCTGGAGGCCGCTCTCTTGACGACGATCGACCCGCCAAGCGACGTGGATGACGCGTTGGCCTCTATCAACACGACTCAGAATCAGGTCGCGGCGGCCATCAGCCAGGCCCGTGCGGACGCGGACCAGAAGCTCACGATGGCCGAGCAGGCCGTCCAGATTGCCCGCAACATGGCGGATGCCGACGCGGCGCCGATCCTCGAGCTCGGGCGCACGCTTTCGGACATGTATGCCCAGGGCGGCCAGGGCGCCTTGGACTCGTACCTGAGGAACGCGATGCTCCCGCTTCGCGAGAAGGCAACCCAGACGGTCATTAACACCTGAAGCCATGGTCGAATTCATCGTCTCCGCTGCCGTCGGGTTCATGTTCACTTTCTTCGCCGTGGGCATCTTCGTGGGCTTGGGCAGGGTCTTCCAGTTCTGGCGGGTGCTTCCCGAGCGGACGGTCGTCGTCTACACCAACTTTGGAAAGGTTATCGGAGAGGTGAACGAGCCGGGGATGTTCTTCCCGGTATTCCACTTCGGCCCCAAGGCCGTGCTTCTGCCGTTCTTCGGCAAGGCCTACACGGTGACGACCGCCCTTCAGCAGACCTACCTTCGCAACCAGCTGGTCAACTCGGAGGAGGGCGCCCCGATGGGTGTCGGCGTCTGGTACGAGATGTACGTTTCCAACTGCACCGCGTTCCTCTTCCAGAATTCGGACCCCGTGGGCTCGCTGCGCGCCAATGTCTCCACCGCGGTTTCCCGCCAGCTCTCCAACCTGAAGCTTGAGACGCTCCTCGAGGACAGGGACGCCCTTTCCTCCAAGGTGCGCGAGGAGGTCTCGCCGACGTCGCTTAAGTGGGGATTCCAGCTCGGATCGACCTACATCCGGAAGGTTGCCTTTCGCGACAAGGGCATGATCGCCCAGATCGAGCTCAAGGTCGTGAACCGCCTTCGGCAGGTGACGGCTGCCATGAGGCAGAACGGCGACAACCAGGTGGCCCTCATTCATTCGGACGCGGACAAGAAGGCATCAGAGAAGCTGGGACAGGCCCAGGCTGTCCGCCCCCAGGTGGTCGGCACCGCGCTCGCTGACATCCAGAAGAACCCCGCGGTCGCCGCGGCCCTCTTCAGGCTCCTGGACATCAAGGCCACCATGAAGAGCACGGGCAAGGTCCTGATCTCGCCCGCCGGCTCGATGGGACTGCTCCTCCAGGGCTAGGCAAAGGAGAATTCCACGTTGTGCTCGGTCCTGTCATCCCTGAGCGGGACCACGGATCCCTCAAGCGCCTGACCGTCGAGCTTGGCTGTCGGCAGCGGTCCACCCGAGGCCGCTCTTACATAGGTGATGTGGTAGACCGTGTTCCTGAAGCGGTAGTGAACCTTCGCGGTCTTCCAGGAGGAAGGCAGGCGGGGGGTGAGCATCAGGGATTCGCCCCTCAGGTTAATCCCCATCAAGGTCTCGACCAGCGTGCGGTAGAGCCAGCCGGCCGAACCCGTGTACCAGGTCCAGCCGCCGCGCCCGGTATGGGGGGGCATCGCATAGACATCAGCCGCGATGACATAGGGCTCGACCTTGTAGACCGCGACACCGGCGGCCGTTCCGCCATGGCGCACGGGATTGAGAAGCTGGAAGAGTTCCCAGGCCTTGTCGTGGTCCCCCCGCAGGGCGAAGGCCATGACGGTCCAGACGGCGGCGTGCGTGTACTGTCCGCCATTCTCCCGAACGCCCGGGATGTAGCCCTTGATGTACCCGGGGTTCATACTCGAGTGGTCGAAGGGCGGATCGAAGAGCTGGATCAGCCCGGCCTCCTTGCGGACGAGTTTTTCGCCGACGGACTTCATCGCGGTCTCGGAGCGGCCCGGATCGCCGCATCCGCTGATGACCGACCAGCTCTGGGGCAGCGAATCGATCTGGCACTCCGGGTTCGAGGAGGAGCCTAGGGGCGAGCCGTCGTCGAAGAACGCCCTCTTGTACCACGCGCCGTCCCACGCCTCCTTCTCGATCGCGGCCTTGAGCTTCTCGACGTGCTCCTCGCACTTGGCCTGCACCACGCCATCCGAGCGCGCCTTTGCCACCGCCGCGAAGTCCCGCAGGACGTCGCAGAGGAAGAACGCGAGCCAGACGCTTTCCCCTCGGCCCTCGATGCCGACGAGGTTCATGCCGTCGTTCCAGTCGCCCGAGCCCATGAGCGGCAGCCCGTGGGCGCCCACGGCGAGGCTTCGCTCGACTGCGCTCACGCAGTGCTCGTAGAGGCTCCGGGTCTCCTGCGACCGGCCAGGCATGTCGTAGTAGCTTTCCTCATGCTCCTTGAGCTGCCGTCCCGAGAGGTAGGGGGCCGGCTCATTCCAGACTCCCATATCCGCCGTGCAGAGGGAATAGCGGCAGGCGACGTAGGGCAGCCACAGATAGTCGTCGGAGACCTTCGTGCGCACACCGCGTCCGCCGGGGGGATGCCACCAGTGCTGCACGTCCCCCTCGGGGAACTGGCGCGAGGCCGCCAGGAGAATCTGCTTTCGCGTGAGACCGGGTTCGGCATGCACGAGCGCCATCACGTCCTGGAGCTGGTCGCGGAAGCCGAAGGCGCCGCCGGACTGGTAAAATCCCGTCCGCGCCCACAGCCGGCTCGCGAGGACCTGATAGGGAAGCCAGCCGTTAACGAGCACGTTCACACTGGAGTCCGGCGTGTCGACGTTCACGGTGCCAAGGGTCCTGGCCCAGTACTCCCACGCTTGCTCGAGGGATCCACGCACGGCGCCGACGTGGCGGAAGCGCCGCACGAGTTCCCTCACGTGGTCGATGGACTTTCCCGCGCCGAGCCTGAAGGTGATCTCCCGTTCCTGGCCCGGGGCGAGTTCGATGCCCACTTGCACGGCGCCTGCTGGGTCCAGTCCGGCGCCCACGCGCCCGGACAGGCGGGAGCGCTGCAGGGCGGCCGGCTTGGAAGGCGTGCCGAAGCGGCCAAGGAATTCCAGACGGTCACCCGTCACGGAACGCGAAGGCTCCGAGACGTCGACGAAGGCGATCCGGTCGGCAAAATCAGAGCCAAACCTGTTGCGGGCGAGGAGGGCGCCGGTGTCTGGGTCCAGCTCTGTCTGGACGTGGAGCATGCCCCGTCGCCTCAGGTCCCCCAGCACCCATTCCCAATAGCCCGTGACCGAAACCTTCCGGGCGCGCGCTGAGGTGTTGCGCACCTTGCATACCGCGAACTTCACGGGGGCGTCCGTCGCAACGAAGATCGTGAGCTCCGAGGACAGGCCGATCTCCGTGTGCTCAAAGACCGTATAGCCTAGGCCGTGCCTCACCGTGTAGGGGGTGACTCCGCGCGCGGGCTGGGGCGTCGGAGACCAGAATTGTCCCGTCTCCTCGTCCCTTATATAGAAAACCTCGCCGGAGGGATCCACCACCGGATCGTTGTTCCACGGCGTCAGGCGGAACTCGTGGCAGTTCTCCGACCAGGTGTAGGAGCTGCCGCTCTCCGAGACAACCGTGCCGAAGTCCGGGTTCGCGATGACATTTATCCAGGGTGCCGGCGTCACCTGGTCGCGCGCCAGGGTGACGATGTACTCGCGCCCGTCGCGCGTGAAACCCCCGAGGCCGTTGAAGTGGATCAGGTCGCGCGCCGGACCTGCAAGCGTGGCATCGCGTAGAGGGGCCCTGCTTGGCCTTAGAATTGGCGGCATGGGCGACTTGGCCGCGACCTGGTCCAGCTGCTCCCCTAGGGCTCCCGCTTCCGCCATAAGGACCACGCGAGCCACGGCCTGCAGGAGGCCGCGATCGACGG
>DASRSJ010000107.1:0-6955 GCA_035656555.1 Opitutaceae bacterium | reverse complement strand
ATACTTTTGAGCTTCCGAAGCCTTCTCCGAGGTAGCGGTTTACATGCTCTGAGGTCTACGGTGACAAAAGAGGGTGATAACTCCTATCCAATGGATTCAAAATCGGTTGTAAATCGCTGGAAGATATGGTGTTTGCCAGGGTAGCTCAGTGGTAGAGCAGAGGACTCATAAGCCTTTGGTCGCGGGTTCGATCCCCGCCTCTGGCACCATCTCCGGCCGTTATCGGCCGACCGCGCGGTAGACTTCGCTGCCCGCCAAAAGAAAGGCCCCGACGCCGTAAACCTCGGTCGAGTCCTCTGCGAACTTCCTTGGATCCGCGCCGATCGGCTGCACATGCGTCAGCTTCCCATCGGGGTTTACGCAGTCGGTGAGGGCCTTCCAGCCCGAGGCGATCGCGGGCCAGTAGGTCCCGCGGTCGAGCAGGCCCTGGTTGATGCCCCAGGCGAGCGCATAGACATAGAACCCTGATCCACTCGTCTCCTTCAGGGGATAGCTCGCCGGGTCAAGCAGGCTCGCCCTCCAGAGGCCATCGGGCTGCTGGCACGCGATGATCTTGGCGGCCATCTCCCTGAACTGCTGCTCGAGGAAGGCACGGTCGGGATGACCCTGCGGTAGATACTGCAGTGTCCTCGCCAGGCCCGCCATCACCCAGCCGTTTCCACGGCTCCAGAAGACTTTCCGGCCGTTGGCCTCGCGCCTGTCGAAGTAGGTGCTGTCCCTGTAGTAGAGGTGCTCGTCCTTGTCGTAGAGGTAGGCACTCGTCCGCTTCCAGTTCCTGAGCGCGAAGTCCATGTACCTCGAGTCGCCGGTCGCGGCGTAGAGGCGCATCCAGGCCGGCGGCCCCATGAAGAGCGAGTCGCACCAGGACCAGTTCTCCGTCGGCTCCCCCGTCGTCTTCTTGAAGCTCAGGCTCTCCACGGTGGAGGGCCTGGCGAGGATCTGGTCAAACCGCTCCTGGAGCGGGCCGATCATGGCCTTGTCGTGGAAGTGGAGGTAGAGCTCCGCGTAGGTCTGGCCGATGCAGTAGTCGTCGGCATGGTAGAGCCTGGGCCCCAGCTGCCAGTGCGTGGCCTCTCCCACGGCCTTCTCGGCGTCGAAGTACCGGGTGCCCGAGATGCCGGCCAGGGCCATCATGCCGGCGCTTCCTGCCCCTTGCGTCCAGTCGGTCAGGGGATGCTTACTCGGGTTCGCGAGCTGCCAGTCGGCGACGTGCTCCGATATCCGGCGAACCGAGTCCGGCGTCGGAGCATGGGCGTCGGCGCACAGCGACCTCGTGGCCACTGCGGCCGCCGCAAGGACAGGCAGGAGTCGGCGCAATGTCACCACCGAGAAAATCAGTTCACGGTGGCCGCCGCTGCGACCACGAGATCCGTCGTCGCCCTTATGTCGCGCGACGAGCTTCCGACCAGGATGCTGAAACTGCCGGGCTCGACGGACCAGGCCTTCTTCTCGGGCGAGTAGAAGGCGAACGACCTCGCGTTGAGGTCCATGGAGACGGTCTTTGTCTCGCCCGGGGCCAGCTTCACGCGGGCGAAGCCCTTCAGCTCCTTCTCGGGACGCTCGACGCTGGCGTGGCCGTCGTGGATGTAGAGCTGGACGACCTCGGTCGCCTCGCGGCTTCCGGAGTTCCTTACGTCGCACTTCACGGTCGCGGAGTCGGCGCCCGTGGAGGTGGCGACGAGGTTCGAGTAGGCGAACGTCGTGTAGGAGAGCCCAAAGCCAAAGGGAAAGAGCGGCTCGATCTTCTTCGTGTCGTACCAGCGGTAGCCGACCAGGAGGCCCTCGTCGTAGTGGACGACGCCGGCCACGCCCGGGTAGGCCCGGGGTCCGCCCTGCTGGGTCGGCGTGTCGGCCATCGACCTCGGGAAGGTGCAGGGCAGCTTGCCCGAGGGGGAGACATCTCCAAAGAGGACGGCGGCCAGGGCGCTCCCCGCCTCGGAGCCGCCGTACCACGCTTGCAGAACGGACGGCGTGGCGCCGAGCCAGGGCGCCATGTCGAGCGGCGAGCCCGCGATCAGGACGACGACCGTGCGGGGATTGGCGGCCTCGATGCGCGCGATCAGCTCGGCCTGATGGGCCGGCAGCGAGAGGTCGGCGCGGTCGGAGCCCTCGTCGTCGGCCCGGGCCCGGTGCATCAGGCCTCCGACAAAGATCACGAGGTCGGAGGACTTGGCGGCGTCGACCGCGCGGTCGGCCAGGGCCTTCGCCTCCTCGGGCGAGGCCTCGTTGATCTCCATCCGGCGCACGCCCGCGTTGTCGGCCTTGGCCGCGAAATGGACCTCGGGCTGGCGATAGCCCTCGGAGTACGTGACGTTCATCGTCTTGCCCGCGCGGGCGAGTATCCCGTCGAGGGAGGTGATCTCCCTGAAGGCCTTCACCCCCGCTGAGCCCGCGCCCGCGGCAAACTTGCGGACGGCGTCCTCACCGATCACAGCGACGGAGTGGATTTTGGCGGTGTCGATCGGAAGGAGGGCGTTGTCATTCTTCAGGAGCACGATGCCCTCCTCGGCGATCTGCCGGGCGACCTTCAGGTGCTCGGGGGTGTTGATGGAGCCGGGCTTCCTGCCGTCGACGGCGCCGCTCGCGAAGAGCATGCGCAGGTCGCGGCGGACCTTGTCGTCCAGGAGCGCCATCGGGAACGTGCCGTTCTTGAGCCCCTCCTTGAAATCCTTGGCCATGTGGAAGTCCTCGTACTTGCCGCGGGATCCCATTTCCAGGTCGAGCCCGTGGGTGACAGCGAGCGCCGTGTCGTGGGTCCCGCCCCAGTCGGAGATGACGCCGCCCTTGAAGCCCCATTCGCCCTTCAGGATGCCGTCCAGCAGCATCTCGTTCTGGGCGCAGAAGCTGCCGCGTACGCGGTTGTAGGCGGCCATGATCGCCATGGCGCCGCCCTCCTTGATGCTGGCTTCGAAGGCCGGCAGGTAGATCTCGCGAAGCGCGCGCTCGCTGACGTCGACGTCGATCGAGCCGCGGTCCTTCTCCTGGTTGTTGAGGGCGAAGTGCTTCACGCAGGCCACCGTGTCCTCGGCCTGCATGCCCTGGATGTAGCCGACGGCGATTCGGCCGGAGAGCCACGGGTCCTCGCCGTAATAGTCGTAGTTCCTGCCGCAGAGCGGGGTCCTGATGATGTTGATGCCGGGGCCCAGAATCACGTTCTTGCCGCGGATGCAGGCTTCCTCGCCGATCACCCTGCCGCAGGCTGCGGCAAGCTCGGTGTCCCACGTGGCCGCGAGCGTGAGGCCGGGGGGAAGTGCGGTTGCGAAGTCGTCCGTGCGTCCGATCGGTGACCACGAGGTCAGGCCGACCTCCTCGCGCACGCCTTGCGGGCCGTCATCCGTCCAGAGGTAGGGAACGCCCAGGCGGTCGACGCCGCCGCTCCGGAAGAGCCCGTTCGCGTGGACGAGGCCCACCTTCTCATCGAGCGTCATGCGCGACATGAGATCATCGATCCGCGCCTCCACAGGGAGCGCCTTATCCAGGTATTTCGGGGTCTCCGCGGCTTTGGCCACAAGGGCCGAGGCCAGAAGGAGGACAGCTGCGGAGCAGGGCAGGAGGCTCGGGAAGCGCATGATCTTTGGGGGGTAATGGAACCCGCCTGAAGGCGGCGTCCACTCTTCAAAATCCCCGAATTGCTTCGGGCAGCGCAAGCCCCGATTGCCTTACGGCAACCAGCCGCCGGTCGCCTGCACGGGAACCAGCTGGCCGTCCCTCGTGACCCAGGCCGCCACGGCGCGGCGCTTGGCATTGGTGACGGAGGGCGCGGGCAGCATCAGCCGGCCTTCGTACCCATGCCCCGCGGTCTCAAGCGGCATCTCCGATAGTCCAAGGACGACAAATTCGTGGGAGAGGACCGAACCCTCGTTTTCACCGGCGCTCGGCTTGGAGGTGATGCCCCCGCCAAGCAGCGCGACATGGAGGAGATAGTGTGAGCCCGGGGCCTCGGGACCGGGGCTAAAGGTGCAGGAGCAGCCGCCGTCCGCTGCCACGATGAGTCCCAGCTGGCCCGCGCCGCCGCCCAGGGAGCCGATGGACCCGGAGGATCCCCATGTGCGCCTCCACTCGGCGCCGTCCCTTACAAAACAGGGCGTGTAGACGTTGGGTGATCCCCACGCCGACGCATAGGCATACTCCCGCGCCGTGAAGTCAGGGCTCGAGAGGCGGTCCTTCCAGCCAAGGTTGTCCCAGTAGTTCACGTGAAACTCCACCGGAACGAAGGTCTTCCAGAGCCCGCTGTCCTGCCTGAGCGAGCCCAGCCACTGGTCCGCGGGGGGGCAGCTGCTGCAGCCCTCGCTCGTGTAGAGCTCGATCAGCGACACTCGGGCCGTGCCGCTCTCAAAGCGTGCGGGTTCGGCGGCGAGGGCCGAAGAGGCGAGTAGGATCGAAACGGCGAGGATACCCTTCATGTGAGCTTGAGGCCGTAAAAGGACTATTATTCCGTGAAGACCCCGTCGATGATTGGCATAGGGGATTGACCCCAGATTGGTGGAACTGGCAAAATTGCAGGTGGTCAGTTGAGTTTAGCTGTCAGGTCAACCCCCCCAATCCTGTGCGTCACCTCCTCCCCAAGGTCATGTGCGCCGCGGCATTCGCCGCAGCGCTTGCTTCAACCGTCTCCGCCCAATCCACGATCACCGTGGATGCGACCAAGCCCATCCGCGTCGTGGACGAGCGGATGTTCGGCATCAACACCGCGATCTGGGACGGTTCATTCTCGTCCGCCCAGACCCTTGCGACGCTCCAAGGCATGGACGCGAGGTTCCTGCGCTTCCCCGGCGGCTCGGCCTCCGACGACTATATCTGGAACACGAACAAAAACACCGAGGGCACGACGACCTGGAGTACCGATTTCGATCAGTTCGCCGTTCAGGCCCGGGCGATCAACGCCCAGGTTATCATCACGGCCAACTACGGCACGGGCACGCCCGCGATGGCGGCCAGCTGGGTGCAGTATTCGAATGTCCAGAAGGGCTATGGCTTCAAGTACTGGGAGATCGGCAATGAGTTCTACGGAAGCTGGGAGGACGACGCCCAGGCGGTCGCCCATGATCCCTACACCTATGCGACGCTGGCCGCGCAGTACATGACCGCGATGCGCGCGGCCGACCCGACGATCAAGATCGGCGTGGTCGCCGTCCCTGGAGAGGACACCTTCGCGAACAACACGACCCATCCGGCCACGAACCCGGTGACCAAGGCCGTCCACAACGGCTGGACCCCGGTCATGCTCTCGACCCTCGCGAGCCTCGGCGTATACCCCGATTTCATCATCTACCACAACTACGAGCAGAACTCGGGGCAGGAGAACGACGCCCTGCTCCTGCAGTATGAGGTCGCCTCGACGCCCGGAAACACCCCATGGCGCGGCGCGGCCGCCGACCTTCGAACCCAGCTGAAGGATTATCTCGGGACCTCCGGAGCTCCGATCGAACTCATCTGCACCGAGAACAACTCCGTCAACACGAACCCGGGCAAGCAGTCGGTGAGCCTCGTCAACGGCCTATACTATGCCGACAGCATCGCGAACCTGATGCAGACCGAGATCAACGGCATGGTCTGGTGGGACCTCCACAACGGGGCCAGCACGGCCGGCTACAGCGGCTCCTCGCTCTACGGTTGGAGGGCGTACGGGGACTACGGCGTCGAGAGTGGCGACCCGGGCTCGGTCGACCCGACGGCCCACGACAAGTACCCAACGTACTATGTCTTCGAGCTCCTCAAGCACTTCGCCAGGGGAGGGGACACGGTGCTCACGGCGTCGTCCAATAACCCGCTCCTGAGCGGCTACGCGACCAAGCGAACGGATGGCTCGATGAGCCTGCTTGTCATCAACAAGAGCCCCACGGCCACGGCCACGGGCAACATCACGATCACGGGCTTCAGCCCCCAGGCCTCCGCCAAGGTGTATTCCTACGGCATTCCCCAGGACGAGAACTCCGAGGAGAATGCTCAACTGGCAGCGACTCCGACCTTGAGCTACTCCTTCGAGAACTCGATGGACGGCTGGATCAACCAGTCGGGCCAGCCCGACGACTCCACGACCAACTACGGCCAGAGCGGCCCCTTCCTCTACACCCTCGGCTACAGCACGACGACGGGCGTGACGAACGGCACCTACAGCCTCTCGGCGGCGACCACCGCCGCCAATCCGGCCAACAGCGCGGTCCTCATCAACACGACGGCCTCGATCGGCACGGCCCTCAGCACCGCGGCCTCGGTCACCTTCGATGTCTTCCCGCAGGTCAGCGGGGGAGGCACGGTCCAGGTCAGCCTCTACATCAACGGCACCAACATCCCCTACACCCTCGTCGGCTCCGCGCTGACGCTGAACGCCAATCAGGAGAATACGGTGACCTTCAACCTGACGGACGCGCAGCGCTCGGGCATCGTGGCCTCGCTCGTGTCGGGGGATTATTTCCAGAGCGGCATCGACATTTCGTCGTCCGCCCCGCTGACGGTCTACTTCGATAACTTCGTCATCTCGCCGCTCCCGTCCGCGACGCCGCCCCCGACGTCCACGCCGATCGCCGGCGCGGCCTCCTCGCCCGACCTGGCTGTGTCGACGATCACGAACGCCGGCGCGAGCTTCTCGCAGTCCTTCGCGCCGTACTCGGCAACCGTGATCTCGCTCACGGTGCCCTCGAACGCACCCACCGCGACAAGCCAGCCGACCTCGCAGACGGTGGCCACCGGGCACACGGTGACCTTCAGCTTCCCGGCGACGGGCTCGCCGACGCCGACCTTCCAGTGGTTCCTGAACGGATCCGCGGTGTCCGGCGCGACCAACTCGACCTTGGTCATCAATGGGGCCACGAGCGCCAATCAGGGCAGCTATACCTGCGTCGCCACCAATTCCTCTGGCGCTGTGACGAGCAGTTCCGCGAACCTCACGGTGTCAACGACGTCCGATCCCGGCCGCCTCGTGAACCTGTCGTGCCGCGCGCAGGTCGGCACCGGC
>DASRSJ010000106.1:0-4323 GCA_035656555.1 Opitutaceae bacterium | reverse complement strand
GCCGAAATCCTGTGGGCCTCACGGTCTCTCATGGGGTTAGTCAAAGTATTGGTTGCGGGGCCACACTGGCGCAGCCACGCTAAGTGTCTATACCTCGACCTATGTCTCTGGGAATTGTTCACTACAACGATCCAGTTTTGCGAATGAAAGGCGAGAAAGTGACCGCCTTCGACGCAGAGATCGCCTCCTTTGCGGACTTGATGATCAACGCGATGCATGAGGCGCACGGAATCGGGCTGGCCGCCCAGCAGGTCGGCCGGGCGGTCCAGATGTGCGTCATAGATCTGCGCGAGACGGAGGCTGATTTTGACTGGCTAATCGATGGCAAGAAGACGCCCCTCGGGGTGTTCATGCCTATGGTCCTCGTGAACCCCAAGGTCACGGTCCCGAAGGACACCGAGAGCGAGCCGTCGGAGGAGGGCTGCCTCTCGTTTCCCGAGATCCGGGCGGACGTCGTGCGGGCGACCGAGATCCATGCCAAGTTCCAGGACGCCTACGGCCATCCCCACGTCCTTGAATGCAACGGGCTCTTCGCCCGCTGCGTGCTGCATGAGGTCGACCACCTGAACGGGGTCCTTTTCATCGACCGGATGGACAAGGTGGCCAAGGCCTCGATCAAGGAGGCGGTCGAGGAGCTCGCGAGGCAGACGAAGGCGGCTAAGCCGTGAGCATCGCCACGCGGACGGGCGACCAGGGGACGACGGGCCTCCTCCACGGCCAGAGGGTCCCGAAGGACCATCCGCAGATCGAGGCCGTTGGGGCCTTCGATGAACTGAATGTCGAGGTCGGGGCCGCCCGGCTGGCCTCATCCGACACGGCAACCCACGAGGCCCTTCTCAGAGTCCAAGGGACCCTGGTCGCCCTCATGGGGGAGCTCGCCTGCGCCGAGGCCGACGTCGAGAAGTATGTGGAGTCCAAGTTTGCGAAGCTCACCGAGGCCGACCTCGGGCGCCTCGACGCCCTCGTGGCCTCGCTGGAGGCCAGGGGCCTGAAGTTCGACGGCTGGGCCACCCCGGGTGGCAATCCGAGGGCACTCGCCTTCGACCGCGCCCGCGTCACGGCCCGCCGGGCTGAGCGCAGCCTGGCCGCCCTGCCCCACGCGGGCAGGAACGTGCGACCCCTGATTCAGCAGTGGACGAACCGGCTCTCGGACGTCCTGTGGCTCCTGGCCCGCGAGGCGGAAGCCAGCTAGCGGGGGTATTTCTTCGTCCGGAATGAACCTTTTGGGCCGGGTTTCATTCTTCTTAGTCGAAAGCACCTAGTGTCCGAATCCCTCCAGACTCTCGTACAGGCGGCGCGACAAAACGATGAACGTTCATGGGATATCCTATTCCGCCGATACCAGCTGCCTCTCTATAGCTACGCGCACGGCGTGGTCGGAGCGAGGGAGGCCGCATTCGACGTCGTCCAAGAGACCTTCTCTAGGGCCCTCGTCCATATCGGCAGCCTGCGGGATGACTCCAAGTTCGGATCATGGCTCTTCGGGATCGCCCACCAGGCATGCCTGCGGCAGTTCCGCTCCTGGAAGCGGGACGATGCCGTCTTCGACACAGAAGCCGAGCCCACCGACCACGCCGCCGGGGCCGATCACCCGCTCTCGCTGCTTCTCTCCTCAGAGGATGCGGGAAGGCTCTACGAGCTCGTGGACACGCTTCCCCTGCCCCAGCGCTCGGCGCTTCTCCTCCATGTCCTCGGCGATGCTACGATCGAGGACATCGCCGCGATCACCGGCGTGCCGCCGGGCACAATCAAATCGCGTCTCTTCACGGCCAAGCGCGCCCTGCGCGTCCTGATCACGGAGGCCCGGCCATGAAGAAGACACCCAGGGACTGGATGCTGGAGAGGAACGGGGATGCCCAGGCGCGCCTGGACGGCATCCGCGCGGCGGCGCTCATGACGGAGCGCGCCTCGGTGCTGGACTCCCTGATCTCGGTGTTCACGGTACAGCGCCGTGCCTGGGTCGCGCTCCTCCTCATTTGGGGACTCCTCGCGACACTGCGCCATGCGACGGCCACGCATGACCCGGTCCCCTCCGTGGCCCCGATCTCGATCCAGTACATGGAGTCCCTCGCAAACCTCTCTCCCGATGAAGCAATTCCCCCGCTGGACCATCGTTCTTAGCAAGGCACTCCTCGCCTGCGCCGTCGCCGCCACGCTGGTGGCGGCATTCTACGAGGAGGAGGACCTCCGGGGCGACGCCGCCTGGAAGAGGTTCGCCGGCGAGCGCGCGGAGGCCGGCACGCCGCTCGACTTCAAATATTACCAGCCGCCGCCGGTGCCCGACGCAGACAATCTCATGAAGGCGCCGGTGATTGGGAAAATGAACGAGGAAATGAGTGGCCGGACCGGACCGTGGCAGGAAATCCAACGGAAGGACCACGAGTTCTGGGCGTTCTGGAGATTCAATGGCCGCTGGCACGAGGGCGTGCCGGTCGATTACCCACAGGTCTTCTCAGTACTTCGGAAGCAGAACGCAGCAACGGGTCAATACCCTGGCGAGAAGAGGACGGCCCAGTTGATCATGGATTTCATCGCCCCTGTTGGCACGCAGCTGGATGAGTTCGTGAAAGAGGCGGCGAACCGAAAGTGGTCCGTGGCGGATTTCCCCAACAGCGGACCACAGCCCTACCTTTTCCAGATGAGCAGGACTCTCTCCTCCGTGCTCGCCTGGAGGGAGTCGGCCGAGATCGCGCTGGGTGATGCGCAGGCCTCGTACGTCGACATCCATGCCTCCCTACGGATAGTCGAAGCTAACATGGTCAATCCCCTGCCCTTTCGCCTGCTCTATGCAGGGTCCTCGGGTTACTTCGACTTGGAGCCTGTCTGGGAAGGCTGCGCCAGGCACACGTGGAACGAGGAGCAGCTGGCCTCGCTCGAGAAACAGCTCAGCCAATTTCGGCCGCTTCGTTTGCTTCCCAGAGCCATCAACGCGAACACTGCGCACATGGCGCCAGGACCCAAGGTTCTTCCTGGGTGGATGCCGGAAGGGTGGGCAGAGTTTAACCTGATCGACTACGCGGAGACAAACGCAGCCAGCGACCTGCGCTCCTTCGACCCGAAGGCGGGCCACGTTAACCTGGACGAGATCCGCCGGGCTCGGGAAATGATCGCCGCGCTGCAGGGCATCCATTCGCCCTATCGCCAGCTCTCGAAAAATTATTGGTTTCCTCATCTGGTGGAGAATATCGCCAAGCAGCAGTGCGGGTATGTGCTGGCCGAGACCGCGTGCGCCCTTGAACGTGCGCGGCTGGCCACCGGGGCCTATCCTGCGGTACTGAGTGACCTCGTCCCCAAGTACATGGTCGCGGTCCCAACCGATGTCGTCGACGGCAACCCGCTCCGCTACCACGCGGACGCCGACGGACGTTACACCCTCTACTCCATTGGATTAAACGGGATCGACGACCACGGTGTCTATGCGAAGAGCACAAGGAACGTCTCCTACTTGTCCTGGAGCACGACGGAGGGTGACTGGGTCTGGCCGAAGCTGGAACCCGGCAATCCCTCCCCCTCGCCCGGCGCTTGAAATCCGCCCCGCACAGGGCCATTGTCCCGGCATGCCATTAGCCATCGTTGTCCTGGTCCTCGCCGCGGGTTGGCGCGTCTTCACGCTCTACGTTCCCGAGCTGAGCAATTTCGCCCCTATCATGGCGCTGGTCTTCTGCGCGGGCGTCTACTCGCGCAGCACCTGGATGAAGCTGGCGCCGTTCGCGGCCCTCATCCTTTCAGACCTCTACATCAACCACTACTACGCGAGCGTGTACCACTATGAATGGAGCCTCTCGGGCGAGGCGCTGCGCATGCTCTGCTTCGGCCTGGCCCTCGGGATCGGCAGCCTGGTCTCCCTCCGGCGCAACTGGGTGAATCTCCTCGGCGGGACGCTGGCGGGCTCGGTCCTTTTCTACCTCGTGACGAATACAGCCGCCTGGTCAGGCGACATGGCCTATGCGCACACGGCCGCCGGTTGGTGGCAGGCGATGACGGTCGGCCACCCGGAGTTTTACCCGACGATCTTCTTCTTCAGGAACTCGCTCGTCAGTGACCTGGTGTTCACCGGATGCTTCGCCTTCGCGATGGAGTACGCCTCCCTCAAGCGGGGCGGCGCGAGCCTGCTTTCCTTAAAGCAGGTCCGCCGCTAGCTCCGCCAGCAGCGAGCGCTCGCCCTTGGTGAGCGTCACGTGGGCCGCGATCGTCTGGCCCTTCATCCGGTTGTGGCAGTAGACGAGCCCGTTGCTCCTGGAGTCCACGTACGGATTGTCGATCTGCGCGGGATCGCCGATCAGGATGATCTTCGAGCCCTCGGAGATGCGCGTGATGACGGTC
>DASRSJ010000105.1:0-6308 GCA_035656555.1 Opitutaceae bacterium | reverse complement strand
GGCCCTCTGTGCGTACGTCGTTGTTCGCGACGTCGGGCACGTAGGCCATGTCGCCCGCCACGGGATAGTAGAGCCGCTCTGTCGTGTCGGAGCCGTAGAAGAGCTGGGCCCAGGCTGCGCCGATGCGGCCATCCACCTCGGCGTCCGACTTGCCGAGGAGATCGTGGAAAAGGTCGCGATAAGGGCCCCCGCTTGAGGGAAGATCCGGAGATGACTGCGCAGCCAGCGGCGCGAGCGCCAGGATTATTGGGAACAGGAGGCGGCAGAGCATCGCCTCCGGCCAGTGCTTCTTAGGATCGATCATTTTAGGGGTAATCCAGCGGGCCGAGTCGACATACAAGTTGCCAGCACGTGTTTGGCCTATCGAGCACAAATCACCCCGGGGCCGAGGCACTCGAAGTCCAACCCCGACCGGAACGGCAATTTGCTATCCGGCCCGCTCGATCGGCTCGAGGCCGGCCATGAACAGCGACGACAGTGACGACGGCTTGGCCGACGCCTTCTTCCATGCGTGGCCGCGCGCCAGCGCCGCCGAGAAATCCTCGATGCGGAGGGGCTTCGTCAGGAACTCGTTCATTCCCGCGGCGAGGCATGCCGTCCTGTCCTCCGTGAAGGCATTCGCCGTCAGGGCCACCATATACGGCATGTTCTCGGGGGCCAGCGTCCTGCGGATCGTTTGCGCGGCCTCCAGGCCGTCCATCTCAGGCATCTGCATGTCCAGGACCAGCATGTCGTAGGCATTGCGCGTACCGCACTCGACGGCCTCGAGGCCATTGCAGACGGCATCGGCGCGGTATCCGAGTTTCGCCAGCGTCATCAGGATGACCTTCTGATTGACTGGATTGTCCTCGGCGACGAGCAGGCGCAGGGGGTGATTCTCTGCGAATGTCTTGTCCAGGATGACCACTGGTGCGGCCCTCTCCTCCTCGGGAGCCGCGCTGCACGAGACACCCGAAAGCTCGGCGGGTAGAGTGAATATGAACGACGACCCGACACCGGCGATGCTCGATACCGAAATCCTGCCCTGCATCATCTCGACCAGACGCTGGCAGATGGCCAGTCCGAGGCCCGTGCCGCCGAACCTGCGTGTCGTGGAGGAGTCGACCTGGGAGAACGGCTTAAAGAGGCGGTCGATGCGGTCCTCGGGAATACCGATGCCGCTGTCCTTCACAGCGAAGGTCAGCATCCAGGTATCGCCGGACCTCAGGCCCGAGACCTCGACGCGGACTGAGCCGGCGCTCGTGAACTTAACCGCGTTGCTGACTAGGTTCAGGAGCACCTGCGTGATGCGGGTGCTGTCGGCGATGAGGAACTCCGGAATCTCGGGGGCGATGTCGATCTCGATCGCAACGCCCTTCGAGGCGCAGCGCTGGGTGAAGAGGTCGCCGACGCGGTCGATGCACTCGCGCATGCTGAACATGTGCGGCGAGATCTCGAGCTTGCCGGCCTCAATCTTGGAGAAGTCCAGGATGTTGTTGATGAGTTCGAGGAGAAGATCCGCGCTATTGCGCACGGTTGAGACGCACTCGTCCTCCATCGGCCCGAGCTTCCTGTCGAGGAGAAGGCTCGTCATTCCGATGATCGCGTTCATCGGCGTGCGGATCTCGTGGCTCATGTTCGCGAGAAACTCACTCTTCGCGCGATTGGCCGCCTCTGCCGCCTCCTTCGCGGAGCGCATGGCCTCCTCGGTTGCAGCCTTGAGTTGGAGCTGCTCGCGCAGGATCTTGGAGAGGTCGAGCAGGTTGCTGGAGTCGTTAGCCAAGGGCTTCTCGCCCTCGCCGCGCAGCTCCATGACGGAGGAGCGGAGGGTCTCCAGGACGGCCGCGTCGCGCTCGTTCTGGGAGCGCAGGCGGGAATTTGCCTCCAGGAGCTCGCTTGAGCTGAGCTCCATGGAGCGCTCCACGAGCTTCCTGTCCGTCTCGAACTGGCCATAGGCCTCCTCGACCGCCGACAGGAGGCGGACCGTCTCGGGCGAGAGCTGCCCGGTGTCGCCTCCTAGGTGCTTGCGGATCTGGCGCTGGAGTAGGGGATGGTTGAACATCATGCCTCCTGCATCGTTGTGATGGTCATCGTCTGGTTGTGCAGTCGGCACTCCGCAGACCCGTTCGAGGGCGAGAGCTCCCCGTAGGAGTAAAATCCCGCAAGGGTGGGAATCGCCCCTAAAGTCTCCCTCACGACCTCGGTTTCCTCCTCGGTGCGTTGCCCGAGCACGATGCGGCGGCCGACGCAGCTCACGCAAAGCACGAGGCTCGGCGGCGATCCGCCGCGGGTCTCCGCGGCGGCAAGCGCGGCCCCGTCGACCAGGTCCTCGTAGGAGGCGCGCATGAAGCGAACGAGCGAGTTGTTAGGAATGTCGCCGGCAAAGACCATGCTCTGCGTGGGCTCGTCGATCGAGAGAATCGTCCGGACAACGCTCGATGTGCCACCCGAGGGCGTGATGCTGAGCGGGAAGCGCAGCGCCGATCCGGGAAGGTTCGCGGCCTCGTCCCCGAGATAGGACTTGTAGAGCTGGATGGCGGACTGGCCGTCCAGCTCAAAGAGCGTGTTCCCCGCGGAGCGTGTGACGGTCCTCATGGGGCCAAACGGCGCCCACCCGCCGGACGAACCGTACCGGACCTGAAGGGCATCGCCGTAGAATCCTATGGCCACGATGCGCCCGGGTTTCGGCACCTCGTCGAGTCCCACGAGCGTCCTCTCAAAGCGCGTCCCGTCGCCCGCGAGGCCGCCAGTTAAGATCACGCCCTCGGCCAGCGAGGCATTGAAGCCGCGGGTGAGCTCGGTGCCGTTCACCCTCTGGCCGTCCGAGACGACAAAGATGTTCACGAGGCCAGGGCCGGCGAGCTGCTTGGCCAGGATGCTCCCGGCCTCGAAGCTTTCCGTGGCATCGCTGACGTCTGTCACCGCGCACTCGACCCGGGTGGTGTCGAAGTACAGCGCCGTCGCGATCACCCGGTTCTCGGTGACCTCGGTCCCGGCGATCTCGCCCGCTGTCGATCCCAGGACAATTCGCGCGTTGGGAAACTCTGCCTTCAAGTGCTCGTAGGGTGCAGGTGTCTCAAGCAGGTGCCTGCCCCCGAATACGAGGACGAGGCTTGCCGACTCGCCGGGAAACTGGGGTCTGGCGGGGCTCCAGCCTCTGAACGTGTCATAGACGAGCTGCGCGGTTTTCATGCCGGCAAAGCCTCGCATCTTGGAATGACGGAAGCGGATGAAAGGCAGCGGGAACCGCCATTGCCCGCTTTAAAGATTTCGCGCGCGACAACGGTGGGGAATGGCCCCGCCCAAGGTGCTAAGTCACGGGAAAAAAGCATGGTTATGAAAGAGGAAAACGCCGGTCGACGCCTCCTTCTTCGGCTCTATTCCCCAATACTTTAGGTTGCTTGGGCCTTTCACGGACAAGGCACCATTTGGTTTACTATCGCTGCGACCTTGCTCAAGTTTTTACAAATGCCGCTGCCCATTGAAATCGCCCCAGGGCCGAGGCATTGGGCCAAGGGGAACGGCCATTTATGAGCGTGCCCGATACGCCCAAGCCGAAAGCTCCCCTGCTGCGCCAGGAATCATGGATACTCCTCCTTGTCGGGTTCGTCTTCGGCTTGGGTGCCGTGGTCTTCGTTCCGCCGTTCGTCGGCTTTGATGGCCCGAACCACTACCTGCGGGCCCTCCAGGTCTCGGAGGGGCGGGCCCGTGCGCACGTCTATTCCGAGCGGGCTGTGGGAGGGGCACTTCCCAGAAGCCACACGGACTTCGAGACCACGATACTCTGGAATTTCTACCTGAGGCCCGGGCATGATTACTTGGATCGGCGGCAGTGGGAGCTTCTCTCGAGCCAGGAGTCCCAAATACAGGGCGAGCGGGATGTGGAGTTCACCAACACCGCCGTCTACAGCCCGGTGAACTATGCTTTCCAGGCGGCCGGCATGGCGCTTGCCGCCGGCCTTTCCCCCTCGCCGCTTCTGGCGAACTGGCTGGGGTGTCTGTTTAACCTCGCGGGATATCTCCTTCTGGTGGTCATAGCGCTCGAGTGCGTGCCCCGGTTCCGCAGAGGGATCCTGCTTCTGGCCTCGAGTCCGCTGATCTTTATCCAGGCGGCGTCGCTAAGTGCGGATCCAATCAATTTTGCGCTGCCCTTGCTTGTCATCGTGCTCGCCTGGAGGCTGCGCACCACCGACGTCGCCAACCCAGTGCTCGAGATGCTCGTGCTGCTCTTATTGGGAATCCTCGTGGCCCTGTTGAAGCCGGTCATGGTCGCGGTCCTCATCTGTGTCCTTTTCGTGCCCGCCCGCAGGATGGGCTGCTCCGTGAGCGCCAAGGCGGCGACGCTCTTCATCTATTTCGTCGTCATAGCCCGCGTCTGGCTCGAGTGGAACGGCCCGTATGTGGACACAGATATCGCGAGGTGGTTTGACCCGTCGCGCCCTCCCATGGAGGTCCACAGACAGTGGCTGCTGGATTATCCCCTGAGGTTCGCCAAGCCGTTCCTGCACCTGCTGCGGCATGACATCGTGAGCCAGTGGCCCCACTTTTACGGGGATCCTGGCGACTGGGTCTCGGCTGGAGCTTACCCCTTCAACAGAATCCTCTCGGTAGTGTTCCTGGTCGGATTCCTTGCCTGCGCGAAGTGGGAGGGGGCGACCGACGGGCAGTGGCTCGCGGCCATGGCCGCAACCGCCTACGTGCTCCTTTACCTTATGTCGCTCACGATCTGGATGGCCTTCGGGGAGGTGCGGATGGACTTTGTCCCGGGGCTCGTTGGGCGCTACTTCATCATACCAGTCCTCGCATTCGGGATCGTTTGGGCGGAGCGCTTCCATTCGGGTCTGCCCCGGCTGCGCAGCGACCTGTTCTGGGCGGCTCTTGTAGCCAACGCCGCAGGGTTGGCCGCCATCATCATCCCCGTGGCGGCCCGCACATGGTAGCGGCGCCGCCGGGCTCTGCCTGACCTAGAGGTTCTTCTGGAGGAAGGCCTCGATGTGCTGGTTCAGGTCGGTCTGATGGTCGAGGTAGCGGATGCTCTGGCCATCATTGATGTAGTACAGCGTCTCAGAGTGGACCCCGTTGTGCTCGACGGCCGAGGCCATGTCGCTCGACTGGCTTCTTAGCTCCGGGTCGTCGCGCTCGCCCCAGGCGATCAGCATCGGCGAGTGGATCTGACCCGCGTTCGCGAGCGGCGAGAAGGAGTTGTATTTCGCCGTTTCCTTGCTGGGGTCGCCCAGCTTGTACAGATACCTGGAATAGGTCGGGTCGGAGAACTTCTGGTAGTTGTCCTCCTTGATGTAGCGACCCCAGTCGTAGAACGCCGAGATCGAGACGGCGCACTTGTACACGCCGGGCTCAAAGGCGACGCCGCAGGCCGCCAGGTACCCGCCAAAGTCGTTTCCAATGATGGCGACACGGTTTCCGTCGGCGAGACCCATGCTGACGGCCTTCTTTACGGCCGCCGCCATGTCGTCGCTCATCTTGCGGAAATCCCAGTCCTCAATCTCCGGGTACATCCAGCCGTAGCCGCTGGATCCCCTGTGGTTGGGCTGGAGGACGGCGTACCCGCGGCTGGCGTAGTACTGCACCTCGAAGTCAAAGCCCCAGGTCGCGCGGCCGCTCGAAGTGGTGCGCGGGATTACCACCATGGGCGGCGGATTCTTTTTCGACGCGCCCGCTGGCAGGGTGATATAGGCGTCCATCTGGCGCCCCTCGGCTGTCTCGAACTTGATGATTCCCATCGGCCGCATCCTCTTCGGGTCGATCCAGGGGGCGGAGTTCTTGATGAGGCCGCTCTTGTGCGTCTCGAGGTTCACCCAGCTGTAGACGGCGGGCTGCCGATCGGACCAGCTCGTGATGATGACCACCTTGCCGGCGTCGTCCATGTCGATGATGCGGACCACCTGGTTGGGGAACAGGCCGTCCACCAGCTTCTGGAGGTCCCTGTAGCCCTGCGTGAACCAAACCACGTGCGGCGCTGCGCGGTCATAGGAAGCTCCCACGATGTTGTGCGACACGGGATCGCGATAGATCACGCCGTGGAAGTCGTATCCCTTGTCCTGGAGGAGGACGTCCTTCGCCTGGCCGGACGCGGCGTCGATGTACTCCAGCGGCCGCGGCGAGTTCCCGTCCCTTGGCCCGAGGCCGATGACCTCGCCGGGATTGTCGCCCGCCTGGAAGAGGTCGACCTGGTCGACGTTGATGGGACTCTTGACCCAGTTGTCGCCCTCGAGGTGGTTCAGCGCCAGGGTGCCGTCCTCCTGGGTGATGCCGTACTCGAGCAGGCCCACCTTGTTTGGCCAGAAGTTGATGTTGAAGCCGTGGTCGGT
>DASRSJ010000104.1:0-12548 GCA_035656555.1 Opitutaceae bacterium | reverse complement strand
ATGCGTTTAACTATTCCGGTTGTGTTCTGTGGCACGGGCCCGATGGAGGCCGAGCTCAGGCGCCTCAATCCAGGCGCGACGTTCACGGGATGGTTGTCGCCTGAACGTGTTCTTGAAGAACTGGGGAAGGCTCGTGTCTTCGTTTTCCCATCGGTCTACCGGGAAACCTTCGGACTGTCGGCCGCCGAAGCGCTTGCACGGGGAATCCCGGTGGTGGCGTCGCGCGGCACCGCCGCCGAGGAATTTGTTTTGCACGGTCGAAACGGGCTCCTGTTCGACCACAACTCCGTGGACGATCTAACGGCCCAGCTGGCTCTGTTGAATGACGACATGCTTGTCGCGCGCCTGGGAGCCGAGGCCTATCGCCTCTATTGGGAAAGGCCGCTTACAACGGAGGCTCATTTGGAGTCCCTGCAGAAGCTCTATTCATCAGTCACCAGACACCAGGAGCGACCGCCACTGGGGAGCTCCTCGATGGAAAGAAAGGGAAGTGTGGTGCAGGCATGAGCGAAGCGGCTTCAACCATTCCTGTCCCGGCGGCAGCCGCGCTTCGGCCGAAGGCGGCACGGAATGTCTTCTGGCTGATTGCCGAGCGCGGGCTCAAGGCCGTGGGAGGCGTGGCCATGGCAATCCTGATAGCGAGGCACCTTGGGCCCGAGCACTACGGAAGTTATGGCGCCGCCATTGGCCTCGCGACCTTGGCCAAGGAGGCGGTCATGCTCGGTTTTGACCGGATGATCCGGCGCGACCTCGCGGCGAATCCTTCGAACGCTGGCAGGATCATCGGAACAAGCATCGGCCTGAGCCTGATCCTCGCGCTCGCTGTTGGCTTCGGCATATCCGGGCTGTCGGGACAGCTGATCGACGACAGCGAGACCCGCCGTCTCGTGCTGATAATGGTGTGGATGTGCGTACCGCAGGCGTTCTTTTCGTGCGAAGTCTGGTTCGAGAGCTCAGGCCACGTCCGCCAATTGGTTTGGACCCGCAATGTGGTCTGGATACTCGGGATGACTTGCCGCTTAGTTCTTGTTCTCATCGGAGCCGGAGTCACGTCCTTCGCCGCCGCCGCGCTCCTTGAGTGGATCTTCACTTATGCCGCGGTCTTCGGTCTCCTGCAGAGGATGCGGATCCGCGACGTCCGCTTTTCGTTCGACAGCCAGCTCCTGAGGGCGTGGTTCCGGGAGGGATGGCCAATGGTGGCAATGGTCGTGGTCGGTTCCACGGCGGACCGGATCATGGTCCTTGTCGTGCACAACATGGCAACGTCTGACAAGGAGGCCGGATATCTCAACGCGGCCCTGCGTATCACTGAGATATGGTGGTCAATCTCGACGATCGTGGCGGCAGTTCTTCTTCCGCGCATCGTTGCCATCCAGCGTTCGGATCCGGATTGGTATGCCCGGGTGACGCAACTCTACGCCAATGCCAGCCTTCTTGTCGGGGTGGGGGCGGCGGCCCTTGTGACGGTGACGGCTCCGTTCATTGTTCCTTTGGTTTTTGGGCCGGCCTATGCGCCATCCGCCAAGATACTCGCGATTCTCTTTTGGGCCGGCCCGGCGATCTTCCCCGCCGTGGCCCGCGCCCAGTTCTGGGTCAGCAGGAAAATGCTGATCCTGGATCTTCCATCCGTGAGCTGTATCGCCGCTCTTCAGTTGTGCCTAGCCGTCTACCTTGTGCCACGCTACGGCGGAATAGGGGCCGCCTCGGCGATGGCGATTGCCCAATGGCTGGGCTTCTACGGCTTGACGATGAGTATCCCAGCCTTGCGACGCGCGAGCAGACCTCAGTTCAAGGCTTTCATTGCACTTCTCTCGCCGGTTGTCACGGCGCGCGCCCTGTACGCCTTCTTCGCGGGGATGCTCCGCAAGGGATAGTTGGGCGCGCACCTAGGGGATTCTAAATTCAAAGAAACCAATGAAGAAAATCCTAATACTCGCCATGATCGGAGTGGTTGCGTGGACACCGGCGAAGGCGGATAGCAATTGGGAACTCGTCTGGGCGGATGAATTCAATCACCCCGGCATGCCGGACCCGAGCAAATGGACCTACGAGCACGGCTTCATCCGCAATCACGAGAAGCAATATTACACCAAGGGCAGAGCGGAAAATGCGCGGGTGGAGGAAGGAATGTTGGTAATCGAGGGAAGGAGGGAGGACTTTCGGGCGAAGTCCGGGGATACCGCGCGATACACGTCGGCGAGCTTGATCGCCAAGAATCCGATGGACTGGCTTTACGGAAGGATCGAGATGCGCGCGAAGTTGCCGCAGGGAAGGGGTGTCTGGCCTGCGCTTTGGATGGTGGGTAGCGATCTTCCCAGGGTCGGGTGGCCGGAGTGCGGCGAAATCGACATCATGGAGTTTGTCGGAAAGGAGCCCGGCAACATCTACTCAACCCTTCACTACCAGGCGGCCGGCCTGCACAGAATGAACCAGAAAAGGCTTTCGTCGCTGGCGCCTTCTGATGATTTCCACGTCTACGCGATGGAATGGCTTCCGGAACGGATTGAATTCTTCTTCGACGGGAATCGCTATCAGTCGATTCAGACGGACGTCGCAGGTACTGGTGCGGATAATCCATTCCGCAAACCGCAGCGACTCATCATCAACCTAGCTCTTGGCGGCTCGTGGGGAGGAGAGATTGACGACTCGGCGCTTCCGCAGAAATACCTGATTGATTATGTTAGGATTTATAGGCGCCCGGAAATGGGCGCTCGCAATTGAGGAAAGGGCTGCCGTTAGGCTACACCACCGCACGCGAGGCGGGAGGGACCTGCCGGACCGGGTTCCAGGAATCTGAAATGCGCTTGCCCCAATCTATTCCTGGTTTCTCAACGAGCCGGTGCGCTAAATAGGCGAGGGCATAAACGATTGGTGTAAGCACAAGGATCGCGGCGGCAAATCGCCCGAAGCTCGGTAGATCCCTAAAAAAAGAGCAACGACTGAGCAGATCCAGAATGAGATAGGAGGGAATCGGGTGCACCAGGTACACGCAGTAGGAAAGGTCCCCCGACATACGGAATGGGGGTTTTCCTAGGAAATTGGCCCAGGCTCTGATGGGACGTTGCGGCGAGAGTATGAGGGCGCTGATTCCAAGTGCTGCGACCGCCACCGGATGGGGAACGAAAATCAGGGGAACGAGGAAGGCTATCCAAAACACGATCCGGCGTTTCGCATTCGACTTGTTCGCTGCGAGCCACCCCAGCGCCATTCCTGCGGCGAATATGTGGATCTTCAAGGGAAGCAGGCTCGGGTGCGGGAAGCGGATGGCGCTTCCACCGACTAAATCCTGCGTCGTGAACAAGTGACCGGCTGCAATGTACATCGCCACTGAACTTAGAGAAAGCAGCAGCACTCGAGAGGGTCGGCAAAGGACCATCAGGAACGGGAGCGCGACATAGAACTGCATCTCGAGGCTCAGGCTCCAGTCGGGCAGGGCGTTGTTCGACGCATACCTGGGAATGAGGCCAAAGATATAGGTCAGATGGGCGCCGACGTTCGACAACGTTGTCAAAGGCATGCCGTACGAAGTGGCAGCCTCATTCGGGTGAAACGAGGACATGAGCCGAAGCTTCGCCTCCGACCACGTCGGGGTGACCAGCATTGATACGAAGAAGAGCATGTAATACAGGGGCGAGATTCGGAAGAAGCGCCTTAACCAGAAACCCGAGACTTGATCACCGAAGGGGCGTTGCTGAGGACGCTGGAGGCTTATCTCCCACTGCCAGGCCATGATGAAACCCGAGAGAAGCATGAAGAGGTCGACGGCGAGCGCGAGGTTCTCGACGAGAGGAAGTCGGAAACCGACGACGTTGGCCAGATGCCCCCAGAATACCCAGAGGGCCAGGCCTCCGCGAATGCCGTCGAGACACGGGATGTGTTGTTTAACTGGCGCCACGGCTGTTTTCGCATTCTCCATTGGCTTCATTGGGCCTCCGAAACCGGGACGGGCGCGGCCTCGGGCAGCCATCCTCGTTCCGCCAGCCATCCAATAAATTGGTCGGCGCGCGACTCCCACGTAAGAGAGGCCATCGCAATCCCATTTGAATAGCCGGGCGACTGCTTAAGACCATGCAAACAACGGTCGGCGAGTGCCTCGACGTTCCTTTCGGGGTAGTAGAGCGCCGATCTGCCGAACAAGGCCGCCACCTCGCCCGTACGATTGGTGATCACAGGTCGGTTGGCGGCGGCGTAATGGTATGCCTTTGTGGGGCATCTCGAAATGTTGAACTTCGTGGAGGGAAATGGGAAAATGAGGACGTTGGCGGCCTCCATGTGGGCCGAAAGGTCGCCGTCGCGCCGCACGTGCCCGGAGAACTCGAGGCTGTTGCCCACTTTCGCATCGTCAGCCTTGGCCTTGAAGTAGTCCATGTCGGGACCGGTACCCGCGATCCTCACGATGGCGTCCGATCCGCGGCGCCTCAGCACTAGGGCGAGCTCGATCAGCTCGGTGATCTGCTCGTCGTACATTCGCCTCATCGAGCCCACGTAGAGAAGGATGGGGCGTCCGTGGGCATCCTTTCTGAGTCTCGCTACGAGCTCGGGATCGATCCTGTGCTCCTGCGAGCTGATCGCGACTGGAAGGCGCAGGAGGCGTTCGCCAATGTCGGGGCGTTGCGCCCGTACCGAGGCTTCGAGATACGCGGATGCGCAAGTGAAGCCCTGGGCCTGTAGAACCATGCGGCGCTCCATCCACTTGAGGTAAGCCCTTCGGAACGGCCCAATGTCGTCGGCCATGGAGGGGAACTCGTCAAAATCCTTGATTATTGGCACCCCTCGTGTCGCACGGCCCCGCATCACGAAGCTTCGGAGGCCGACGCCGACGATCCATATCGCGCTCCACGAGCCCTCCTGCACCATGCGGGTCTTCTGGCGAAGGTCGCCAAGGGCGGAACCGGGTTCATAGTAGCGTGCCTGGATGTGGGACCTTTGGCGCAGGAAGGCCCGGTTCTCCTCAAAATCTGGTACCAGGACCGTGATCGGTATTCCTCTCTGCGCGAGCTGGTCGGCGAGGAAGTACAGTTTATCCTGGCCGGCGTGGTTGCGCATCGAGCTTACACCAACGAAGAGCAGGCGCTTATTCACGGTAGTCCTCGGGAAGTTCTCCCTGGCGTTGGAGGATGACCAGAAGGCATGCACAGATGGCCAAAACGATCTCCGTCCTCGCCACTCCCGAAAAAGGGCTCATGCACAGGTTCCAGAGTCCGTTGATGACGAAATAAAGGGTGAAGGCCCGGCGCGGCACGGAGTGCCGTGTCAGCGTGCGAATCGTCTTAAGAAGGAGCGCTCCGTAGAAGATGAAGAAGCTGCCGCCCAGGATTCCGCCCTCGGCAAGCGCCACGAGTATCTGGGAGTGGATCGAGATCTGGCGGGCCTCGTCCTCCGTGTAGCCGTGGAAGGTCGGGTCGAGCTTCGCCCGGTGCTCCTCCAACTTGGAGATCATGTTTGTGGCGGTGAACCAGGAACCCTGTCCGATAAAGGGCGACTCGAGGAATGCGTCGGCGGCTGTCTCTATCATGCTTCGCCTCTCAACGTTCGAGTTCGTCTTCTCAAGGTTAGATAGGATGGCGGCATTTGCCGCAAAGAGGAGCGCCGCAACGGCGCCTGCCGCCGCGATGAGCGCGATCGGTCTCATCACCCCGCGCGCGCGGTTCAGCATGAACAGCACCGCCGTCAGCATGCAGATACCTCCGAGGCTGCGGGCGCCCAGACTCATAGCCACTACCGCGAGAAGAAGGGCGAGCGAGACCTGGATGATCATCGCCCGTCCCGCGCAGAGGAAGAGCGCCAGGGCTGTCACGCTGGGCCCGACGCCGAATTCCCACCAGCGGTCGTCGATGGGGTTGGAGATCATCCCGTTTAGGCTGTTGGCAAAGTAGAGCGCGAAGATGAAGACCCTCAGCCGCAGCCAGGATCCGTTGATAAGGTAGGCGATCGCCACCAGGTCTATGCCTAGGAAGCCGACCCGTGCCCAACCTCTCACGAGATTTTCGCTGGAAGTTCCCCTGTAGAGGTCGCTCACCACGTAGCCGAGAAGCATGATCCCGACGAAAATCAGCATCAGCTTGTACCAGCTGAGCTGCTGCATGCGGGTGGGCCAGCCGCGGCTCGAGACGAGCTGGAACATTACCCATGGGAAAACGAGGATCAGCACGAGCTCCCCGACGGGGAGAAGTCCGACGAGAGGGACGGTGAAGGCCGAGAGGGCGCCGGTCAGGCCGCAAAGAATGGCGGGGGCCGCCTCCTTGATCGCGACGATGATGGATCCTGAGTCAC
Source organism: Opitutaceae bacterium (assembly GCA_035656555.1). GTDB lineage: Bacteria > Verrucomicrobiota > Verrucomicrobiia > Opitutales > Opitutaceae > Palsa-1447. The sequence goes on along the minus strand of DASRSJ010000104.1, from coordinate 6,275 downwards.
CTTCATGGGCGTAGCTGTGTGACATGCTAGGGTGGCGGGGTTGGGAAACCGGGGGCCTGGGAAATTGGCAGAATCGGTTTCTGGATCTCGGGTCGGTGCCTGTTGGCGGCTGATCCAGTTCCCGGGAAACCCATGCCCTGCACGTCGAGGCTCGCGCGGGCCTGAGGCGATGGAAGGGGATCCTCGAACGGGGAGACCCCGCCGCGGTTCTCCTTGTTCTCGTAGAGCCGCACGATAGCGCCGTAGCATCGCTCGGGGGACAGGCGTTCGATGGCGAATGCCCGGTGGTTGCAGTTGTCGAATCCCTTCCGCTGGCGGGCCAGCCACTGGGTTACCGCGCTCGTGCATCCTGCGATGTTCTCGGGAGGGAATGTCCAGACGTGCGAAAGTTCCGCTCGTCCGACGTCCGACATCCCCATTCCTGTCGCCGCCACGATCGGCAGGTTGCAGGCCATGCCCTCAAGGAACACCAAGGGCCAGCCGGCCTCGTACCGGGAGGAGACAAGAAGCCCGTCGATGGCGTGGTAGAAGGCCCTGGGGTCGTCGGTGTAGTCCAGAATCCGCAATTGCTTTCCCATGCCGTGCCTCTCGCCAAACTCCTTGAGGTAGTCGTGCCACTTGCCCCAGCCAAGGTGCACGAGCATCAGGTCGGGATTCGCCGCGCAGACTGGAGCGACGCCGGCGTAGGCGGTTTCCGGGTCTTTCTGCCAGCACATGCGCGCGATGATTGCTAGGACCACCGTGTTCTCGGGTATCCCGAGCGCCGCGCGAGCGGCCTGGCGCGTCTCGTTCGTCGCGGGAGTGAAGCAGCTGCTGTCGACAGGATTGTGTATGACCCTAACGCAGGAGGCCGGAACCCGGAGGATCTCGCGGGCAAACGTGGCCTCGTCCTGCGATATCGCTATTGTCGTGCCTATCCCGCCGAGTATGCGCTCGATCCAGTTGTAAAACCTGACCTTTGGGGTGAGGGGCTTAGCCATACCGTAGTAGGCCTGGGGCGAGTAAAAGCACCGACCATGGCGAAGGAGAAGAGCGGCTATCCTTCCGAGTGCCCCCGCCTTTGAGCTGTGGACATGGATGACATCGGGCTTCGCCCGGCGGATCAGCGACATCAGGCTGAAGAGGGCCGTGATGTCCCGAAATTCGGGTACATTCGTAACCTTCAGGTCGATTGCCTCCCCGCCCGCTGCCCGGACACGGGCCACAACGTCCAGCATGGCGGCCCCGCATCGTCGCGACGAGTAGGCCAAGTGAACGCGGATATTCTCGTTGAAGAGATACGAGACCAGTCCCTCCACGTGCCGAAATACGCCGTCAAGGCCGGGCTCCACGACGAGGAGGAGGCTCGGCTTCGGGGATTTCTTTGTTTCGTCCATGCTAGTCATTTGCAGGACGTGGAATGGGAAGCCGTGGCTTGGGGCGCGGGAAGGCGTCCCTCGGCTGGGGCTGCCTCGTCATCGTGGCTCCATGAGCCAGGCGGCTCCCGATGTAGGCAAGTTCGACGACCACCCAGACGATTACGATCCCTAGCCAGCTCTCGATAATGTCGAGCCCGTCGAAGAATCGGGTGGGAATGAACAGTTGGGTAAACTCCATTGCGGTTGCGAACACCGCGAGCGCGCCCACGGCGCGCCCGCGGTTTCTCGTCGTGGTAAAGAGAACAAGGACAGGAACAGAGAGAAGGCCGTACGCGGGCACGTTTCGAAATCGACCGTGATAGTCCGCCCAGTGAGCGGCTCCGCGAAGCCAGCCAGGCAGCCATTCAATGGTCTCAAGGTTGCTGGATCTCCTGTCGGTCAGGTAGACGGCCGAGACGATTCCGAAGAGGATCGCGGCGACACATGCAAGCCGGATGAGCTTTCCGGCGGTCCCCATCATCCAGCGCATCTGGCCGCCCTTTGGCATATCGCGCCAGCGCTTCCTGCGCGGGAGAAGGGTCCGGAACGCGTTAGCCTTCCGGGGATCCATTCCCTTTTGTATGCCAGCTGGGCGGTGGGGTCTCATGTTTCGTCCAAGACGGCTATCCCAGAAGCCGGTTCCTGAGAGTTGAGCGGTACATGAACTTCGCGACCGAAGCCGGCATGAGCCGGCTCGTGAAGCGTGCAAACGGCCAGAGAAGCCTGGGAGTCAATCCCCAGATAGCCCACACACCGGCCAGATAGGTCTCAAGCTCGACAAGTGAACGCCGGAACTTGCGCCGCCCAAAAAAGCTCTTGCCCGTGCGCCACTGGAACAGGCGCTCCTGCAGGTTGTGCAGGCGCCATCCCTTCTGTGCGACGTCGAAGAGGAATCCGAGGTCCTCGTTGAGATACAAACTCCTGTAGGTGACCGAGTCGCGCCTCCACGTGCTCCCGCGGATGCAGTAGGTTGGATGAAGCATCGGGTTGCAGCGCGCCAGCCTCCCGACGATGGAGTCGTGGGTCTCGGGGTAGCTGCGCTCGTAGAGCACCGTCCCTGACTCGTTAATCTCGCTCGAGTTGCATCCCAGCAGGTCTATTTCGCGATGGGTTTCCATGAATGCCACCTGCTGGGCGACACGAGCGGGCAGCGAGACATCGTCTAGATCCATACGCACGAAATAGTCCTCGTCCTTCACGAGGCCGAGCAGGGTATTTAGTCCCTGGGTGAGCCCTTGGTTGATCTGGCCCCAAACAACCCGGTGGAGTAGCGGCTTCCATCGCTCGACGAGATCGACATGTTCCTGCCCGACCGGGCCGTCGACATAGAGATAGACATGAACCCGATCGCGGGGATAGGTCTGGTCCTGGAGTGAACGGAGGGCGATGTCGGCGAAGGCAATCGCGTCGCCCCTGTAAAGAGTCGTCAGCACGGCAACGGAGGGAGGGTTCTCGAGGGTCATTCGTTCTCGGGCGCTAGCAGGTTGACGCAGAGCTTAATGAGCCCGGTGGCCTGGTCGGAGACATGGAGGAGGTGGGACGGCCGGATTCCCTCGGCCCCGATCGACGTCACAACGGTCGGTACGCCTGCGGCTACATACTCGGCCACCTTGATCTTGATGCCCGCCCCAAGTCTCAGGGGTGCTACCGCAATCTCCGCCGCCTGAAAAATCGGGATAGGGTCCGGAACAAATCCGGTGACCTCCACGTGGTCGCAGGCCAGCCTCATCACGGACTGTCCCGGATTGGCGCCGGCGATGACCAGACGGGCGTGTGGTCGCGCGAGCCGGATCGAGGGGAGGATTTCCTGGACGAACCAAACCACGGCGTCCTCATTCTCGGTGCGGGACATCTGGCCCCAAAAGAGGATCATCCCCCTTGAGATGTGCGGGCCACGGATCTTGCGGATCGTGTGGTAGATCTGCTCTACCTCAGGATACCGAACGACTATGTCATTTCGGCCCGAGATTTTCTCCGCCGCATAGCGATCCTTCTCGGTCAGCGTGAAGACCTCCGTCGCGCTCGCGATCGTCGTCGCCTCCCAAAGCCTCGTCCGCCTGGCCTCATGCTTCCAGAGGGCCCTCATTGGACCAGATGCTCTGGCAGCCTTTCGCTCGTGGGCTTGGTAGAACAGGTCGTGCACGACAAGGCGCGTGGGCATTCCCTTGGGGACCGAGGAAATCAATGCCGCGCATTGGATGAACTCGAACCACGCCAAGTCGAACGAGCGGGACTCCAATACATCCGCCATCCAATCGCGGGCCAGCGAATAGCGGGCGCAGGCGACCAGCGGCAGCTGGGGATGGCGGACCGCGGCAAAGGCGCGCCGCTGTCGAGACACCGTGAAGACCTTGACCTCCTTGCACCTCTTGAAATCGCCCTGGACGAGATGCTCGGTCTCCTTCTCGTTGCTGAACGCGAGCAGCGTGACGTTGTTGTCTGCCGCGATTTCGTCGAGGACTCGGGACACGAGTTTCTGTCCTCCAGAGGGCACTCGATTGGAGGGAAGGAAGCCTGAGACGAAGAGGATATTGCGGCCCTTCACGGGGGAGGCCGCTGGCTTCGCCGCCGGGGTTGCACTGGGCTGCATGGTCATGACGGACTAGCCGGGATGCCGGCGGCCTCTTCGATGAGCCTGAGGATATTCGCTGCAAAAATCTGAGGGCTGTGGAGCTGGGATCGGGCGTGCCCGTTTTTGCCAAGCCGCAGTCTAAGTTCCAAATTTGCCGCAAGTGACCGGATGCCGGCAGCGACTTCCTGCGGTTCGGTCAGCTCGCAAGCAATGCCGCATTTATCTCTCCGGACTGCGTTTCCCGTCTCTCCGTGGATGCCTGAGATGACGGGAAGGGATGCGCAACCTGCCTGGATCAGGACTCCGCTTGAGCCAAGGAAGCCCGGATATCCGACCCAGACTATGTCTGCGCAGGCGAAGAGCCGGCGTTCTTCATCCGAATCGATGAAGGCGTCGCGGACGATCAGTTGTATGGGGCTACTACCGGTGGCCTGGAAAACATCAACGAGCGCGCGCACTTCCGCATCCTGCCTTCCGGCGAGAATGACGGTAATGCTAGCGGAGTCGCCTGCCGTGATAGCCGACTTCAGCAGGATATCGACACCCTTTCGCCGGGTGAGGGCGCCAAAGCATAGAATGACCACATCCTTCTCGTTTATCGAGAACCGCGCACGGCTGCTGTCCCGCGAAGGCAGCGCGCCCAGCGAGCCGGCATCTGGGATGTAAACGACCTTCTCCCAGCCGGGCATCCGGGAGGCCTTAGCGAATGTCGCGAAAGTCTCCATGATGACGGCGACCCTTTTCAGGTTCCTCTGGTTGTAGAGGCGCGCCATCGACTTCTGCGTGATTGTCCTGCTCGCGCGACGCATTAGGGACGCATTGGCCGCGGCCGGCTCGTGGATTGCGACGTGCATGTGGAGAGCCGCGTAAGGCACGTCGACCTTTGGCAGGCCGAGCATCCCGCAAGCGCGATCGCAATAATCAAGCCACGGGAGAAAAATGCAGTCGGTCGCCGCATTGGCGACAAGTCTGGGAAGCGCCTTGTTGAGGAGACGCCAGTGATGCGTCTGATACCTCAACCAAGCAACGGGTTTGCCACCTGATTCCGGTATCTTGAGGAAAGGGTAGGGATGGACCTCGAGGGAGTCTCCAAATCTCTCTTTAAGTTCCTCCGCAGTTTTTGTGCGGATCGCGTGGTGCGACGTGAGCCAGGAAATTGTCCAGCCCTCGGCAATCATCCTTTCCCAGATCGCCGCCGCGTACGCAGCGAGATGGTGCCCAGTCGCTTCGGGCTCTACGTAAAGCAGGCGTCTGTTCGTCGGTTCGGGACCCGAGCGAGCCGGCCCTGGCGGGACCGCCGGACAGGTGGTTGGCATCTTTGGGCTGCTTTGCACGTAGGGATCGTTTGGCTTGGCCTAGCTCTCGTAGGCCGTGTCTCGGTTGAATGGCCGAGCGAAAAAGCCGGCAGCGAGAAGGAGCATGCCGAACAAGGGCAGGCTGGGCGGCGACGTCATCGTAAGAACGAGGATCGCGAAGAAAAGGGCGAGGATGACGAGGAACACGGGATGCAGGGCGCGGCGACCCCGCAGCAGCACCCGGGCAATCTGCAGGAATGCAAGTATGAGAAGGGCCAGGACGGAGAGGATGCCCGGTATTCCCGCCGTCAGGCCGCTATCGAGGAAAAAGTTATGGGCCCATGTGTGGGTCTGCATGAACCCTCGTCCGCCGCCCCAGACATCCCTCTGGATGATTCTGACGGCCTCGTTCCAATGCGTGAGCCTGGTGTCGTCGCCGGACTCCGAGATCCGCTCGGTTAGGGCTGTGATCTTTTCCCAAATCGACCTCTTGTAGAAGTACCCGTAGGCGAGGAGTGCGCCGAGGAGCGTAGCTGCGACGATCGAGTAACGTGCGATGCGTTTCGGGCCGAGATTCAAGGCGACCCAGGGCAGCGAGAAGAGGACGCCCACCCCGGCCGAGACAATCGCGCCACGGGTGATCACCTGAACGTTGATGTAGAGAGCCAGTGCGAATCCCAGCGTCGCCAGGAATTTAACGAACATCGGCGCATTGAGGATAAGGACGACGGCACAGGTGAGCGCGCACACGCCGAACGTCGACATGCCGATGATGACGTTGGTAATGACGAAGAAATGCAGGTATTTGTAGCTCTCATTTTCCACATTACTGCGGGAGAGGTTCAGGCCTATGCTCTTCACGAGGTTCTCGACGCCAACCGTGTGGAGAATCTCGAGGCCCACGGCAGCCAGGCAGAATGAGAAAAGGACGACGCCGAGCAGCACACCATTTCCCCGGCCCCGGTCAGTCAGCTCCCGCATCATGAGACCGGTGGGCATGATGTAGAGGAT
>DASRSJ010000103.1:0-2993 GCA_035656555.1 Opitutaceae bacterium | reverse complement strand
TACAAAGGCTCGAATTAGTCGGATCACGAACCCAACGCCCCTAAAACACTCAATTAAATACAAAGAAATGAATAAGTTTATAACGAAGTTGAAGGATCCAGAGCAGAGGACGCTGTTCCTCGCGCTCTTTGGTGGAAAGCTCATCGGAGCGGGCCTGTGCCTCGCCCTGGCGTTCGGCGTCTCAATGTTCTTCGCGTCGAACTCAAAGGTTCACGCGCAGACCGCCCCGGCCACGGCCACGGCTCCTGCAGCAGCGGCGCCCGCCGCCGCTGCCCCCGCTGCCGCTCCCGCGCCCGCGCCTGACCCGGCGTACGTCAATCCGATCAACACCATGTGGGTGCTGATCACGGCGTTCCTCGTGTTCTTCATGCAGGCTGGCTTCATGTTCCTTGAGGCCGGACTCGCCCGCACCCGTGAGACGGTCAATGTGCTCCTCGAGGGCATTGTCGACACGTGCCTCTGCGGCGTGCTCTTCTGGGCCTTCGGCTTCGCCTGGATGTTCGGCGCCGGTGACGGCCTCCACGGCCTGATCGGCAACCAGTACTATTTCCTGCACAACATCCCGGACACGTACGGCTCGACGGGCGTCGCGACACTCGCGTTCTTCCTGTTCCAGTTCGCGTTCGCCGACACCTGCTCGACGATCACATCGGGCGCCATGCTCGGCCGCACCGGCTTCTGGGGAGACCTCTGGTACTCGATCGGCGTCTCCGGCTTCCTCTACCCGATCTTCGGTCACTGGGCCTGGGGCCCGGACGGCTGGCTCAACAACCTGCACCCGGCCGCCTTCCATGACTTCGCCGGCTCGACCGTTGTTCACACGATCGGTGGCATGATCGCCCTCGCTGGCGCCATCGTCCTCGGACCCCGCCTTGGTCGCAAGTTCAAGCGCGACGGCGGCGGACCGATGCCCTACCACAACATGCCGATCGCCGCGGTCGGCGCCATCATCCTCTGGTTCGGCTGGTACGGCTTCAATCCGGGCTCGACGCTGTCCGCCATGGACTACATCGGCATCGCCCGTGTTGCGACGAACACCACGCTGGCTGCCTGCACAGGCGGTCTCGCGGCCCTGTTCTTCGTCTATCCCCGCGCCAAGAAGTGGGACTGCGGTGCGACCCTCAACGGTCTGCTCGCCGGTCTCGTGGCCATCACCTGCCCCTGCTACTGGGTGTCGCCTCTCGGCGCCATGATCCTCGGTGCGGTTGCCGGCGTGATCGTCATCCTCGCGACAGACCTCCTCGAGTACCTGCGCATCGATGACCCCTGCGGCGCCTGGCCCGTCCACGGTGCCTGCGGCATCTGGGGCACCTGGTCCCTCGGTCTCTTCGCCACGGGCGAGTTCGGCGCCTCCACCACGACGGGTGCGGACAACTCGGCCGGCACGGTCGTCACGGGCCTCTTCTACGGCGGCGGCTGGAACCAGTTCTTCGGCCAGGTCATCGGCAACGCCGCCATCGGTGGCGCTGTCTTTGTCTTCGCCATGATCCTGATGTACGCCGTCAAGGCCACGGGCACGCTGCGGGTCAGCAAGGAAATCGAGCTCGAGGGTCTCGACCTTCACGAGCACGGTGGCACCGCCTACCCGGAGCTGGACGCCGCTCTCGCCGAGAAGTCGGCCGAGATGGGCGCCAAGGCCATGTCCTGATTCACTCGCACAAGCGCGGGTTAGCCTGAAAAGGCGAAACCCCGCCTTCTGCAGACAAGGGCCGCCGTTTAATTACGGCGGCCTTTTTGTTTTCCCGTTTTCCTAGAGGACCTGGCCGGCCGCCAGCACAGAGGGCCCGCCGCGCCACTCGAACTTCGTGAGCTCGATCGCGCCGTCGCCGGTCGCGACAACAAGCGGGGACACGCTGAGGATCGCGCCAGGCGAGCCCCTGCCCGACCTGGCCGCGGCGGACTCTGTCTCGCCCCACCATACCATAAGCCTCGCGCCGCCCACGTCCGTAAATGCGCCCGGGTAGGGCTCTGTGACCGCGCGTATGAGGTCAAAGACCTGGGCCGACGTCTGCTTCCAGTCGATGCGCCCGTCCTCGGGCTTCCTTCCCGTGAAGTACGTGGCCTTCGACACGTCCTGGACGGTCTCCGTCGCCGCGCCCGTGAGCAGCTTGTCGATCTGGCGCTCGAGGACGCGCCTCGCGCAGGGAAGCACCTTCCTGAAGGCCTGCTCGGCCGTGTCCCTCGGGCCGATGTCGACGCCCTCCTGGTCCACGATGTTCCCGGCATCGGGCTCCTTCACCATCCGGTGGAGCGTCATGCCGATCCGCTTCTCGCCGTGGAGGACCGCCCAGTTGATGGGCGCCCGCCCGCGGTAGGCCGGCAGCAGCGATCCGTGCATGTTGAAGGCCCCAAGCGGGGCCATGCCGAGCACCTTCATGCCGATCATGTTCCTGTAGTACACCGAGAGGATGAGGTCGGGCTTCATGGCCGCAATCTTCTCCATCCACTCCGGCGTCCCCACCCGCTCCGGCGTGAAGACCGGGATCCCCTTCTCCCTCGCCGCGATCGCCGGCGTCTTGAACCAGATGTTCTCGTTCGGATTGTCCTCGTGCGTGATCAGCGCGACCACGTTGTCCCCGCGCTCAAGCAGCAACGAGAGGCACGCGTAGCCGACCTCGCTGTAGCCGAAGAACAGGATGCGGGGAGCGGCCATCTACTGCGCTGCCTCGATCACCTCGCGCACGAAGTAGCGCTGCCTCGTGCGCACCACCTGGTAGGTCCGCCCGACGTACTCGCCGATGAGCCCGATGCCGACCATCGTGACGCTGATGAGAAAGAAGAGGATGCCGAAGAGCGTGAAGAGGCCGCCCTCCTCGGGCCCCAGGATCAGGCGCCGCAGGGCCAGGACGACCATGAGGAGGAAGCTGCCCGCCGCGCAGCCCATCGCGACCATCGTGAAGATCTGCAGCGGCGCCAGGGAGAAGCCGGTGATCAGGTCGAAGTTGAGCCGCACCAGCATGTAGAACGAGTAGTTCGACACGCCCGCGTTCCTC
>DASRSJ010000102.1:0-5936 GCA_035656555.1 Opitutaceae bacterium | reverse complement strand
CGTCGCGATGTAGAGGGTCGCGTGCGCCAGCGTCAGCTCGGCCTCCGGCATGCCGACGAACTCCACCGCGTGATGGGCCGCGACGGCAAGGGGGAGCGCGTGCGTGTCCGCGAGGCCCACGTCCTCGCTCGCGAGGATGACAAGCCGGCGGGCGATGAAGCGGGGGTCTTCGCCGCCGACCATCATCTTGGCGAGCCAGTACATGGCCGCATCGGGGTCAGAGCCGCGGCAGCTCTTGATGAAAGCGGAGATGGTGTCGTAGTGCTCATCCTCGTCGGCGTCGTAACGGATGCGTCTCTCCCGGGCGAAGACCGAGAGGTCTTCCTCCGTGATCGGCAGGGGGCCTCCCTTTCCGAGCGCAAGGACCTCCAGTGCGTTCAGGGCGCGGCGCAGGTCCCCGTCGCAGAAGACCGCGAGGCCCGAGAGCGTCTCGGGACTCGCGGTGACACCGAGGTTTCCGAGGCCCCTCTCCTTGTCCAGCAGCGCCTTTGCCAGGACGCCGGCCACAGCCTCCGTCGACAGGGGCTCCAGTCGAAATAGATGGCTGCGGGACAGAAGCGGCGGATTGACGTAGAAGCCAGGATTGTGGGTGGTGGCGCCGATAAGGCGGACGACGCCCTGCTCCACGTCGGGCAGCAGGAGGTCCTGCTGGGTCTTGTTGAACCGGTGGAGCTCGTCGATGAAGAGGATAGTGCGCGCGCTTGGCTGGCGCCTAGCCGCCCCTAGGACCTCCCTGAGCTCGGCGGCGTTCGACATGACCGCGTTCACTCGGACAAAACGGCTCTTCGTCTCCTTGGCTATCGCCTCGGCGATGCTGGTCTTTCCCGAGCCGGGAGGACCATAGAAGAGCAGCGACCCAAACTGGTTCTGGGCAACCAGCCTGGCCAGCAGGCTGCCGGGCCCGAGGATGTGCTCCTGGCCGACGACCTCCGAGAGGTTGCGTGGCCGCATGCGCACGGCCAGCGGCCGCTTTGCGGTATCCGCCTCCGGGGCCGCGCCGGACATAGTCTCCGGCTCACCGAACAGGTCGCTCTGGTCCATGGGATGCATGCGCTCTTCGGGCGAATCTCCGCCCAATCGCAAAGGATGAGAAGCCCTATTCTTGTCAAACCGCCCAATCCAGTCGATCCTACCGCAACACATGAAGAGCGCCTACGAACTCGCGATGGAACGCCTGTCAAAATCGGAGCCGGCTTCCAAGCCGCTGACCGCCGAGAAGCGCGCCAAGCTGGCCGAGATCGACACGGTCTACAAAGGCCGGATCGCCGAGCGTGAGATCTTTCTTCGCCAGCAGCTCGAGAAGGCGTTGATGGGGCAGGACGCCGACGAAGTGACCAAGATTTCGAGGCAAATGTCCTCGGAGAGGGCCCGCCTTGAGGATGACCGCGAGGCGGAGAAGGACAAGGTCCGCTCGGCCTAGGACGGGTCAGACGAATTCGAAGTCGGCCACCACTGGCAGGTGGTCCGAGGCCAGCGAGTTCTCGATGGAGTGGCTTACACAGCGCACACCCGAGTTGTAGAACACGTGGTCCAGGACAAAAGGCCTGCGGTGCCAGGTAGGAACCTTGTACTGCACGGTCGTGTAACCGAACTCGGCGAACTGCTCGACGAGCGAGACGTGCTGGCTCACGTTGAAGTCGCCGCCGAGGATCGTGGGGATGTCGGATGAGGCGAGGCGGTCCGCCACCAGGTCCCGCTGCCAGGGGAACATCGTGCTGCTCGAGCCGAGCATGAAGAACGCGAGCAGGTGCACGTTGTAGAACTGGACCTCCTTGCCGTTGACGACGGTCCGGGCGCCGATCATTAAGCGGTCCGTGGGCGTCATCTTCTTGCCGCCGAACTCGAACTCGATCGCGGGCGAAGGCACGTCTATGCGGAATTTCTCCGTGAGCGGCGTCTTTGAGAAAATGGCCAGGCCGATGCCGAAAGGCAGCTCCCTCGGGTCGGCCTTGGGATAGGAGAACCAGCTGTCGTACTCCGGGAAGGCCTCCTTCAGTTTGGTGTAATTTGGGGGAGGCTCGTCCTGGTGGCCGCCGACCTGCGCGTGCTCGACTTCCTGCAGGAGGATGATGTCAGCGTCGTGCTTGCGGATCTCCGCAATCGTTATGTCCATGTTGATCGGGACGTTGTCGGGATCGGCGTGGTCCCATCCCATGCCGAACTGCATGTTGAATTGGAGAATCCGCATGTTAGGCAGAAACCCCGTTCCGGTTTACGTGCAGAATCGCGGCGATCTTTTTCATTGGCGAACCTCCGGCAATTCCTGTCGTCGCCATCGTGTTGCAGCAACTCTTTATTAGCGGTGCCATCGACGTTTCCGGGATTTCTATTCGGGTTCCGCAGTACCCTCGACGACCCACTCGCGGGCCTCGGGCACCTGGTCCAGGAAGAGCTTGAGCACCGCGCTCAGGTGCTCCGCATAGCGGAAATGGGCCCCCATGCCCGTTCGCAGCTCGGCCTCGTAGATGAACTTGTCCGCATGGGTTGAGTGCTCGAAGGGCGTCTGAGCGCCAAGCAAAAGGGAATATACGTAGGCGGGTGAGCCGCGTGTCATAAGCTCGCGCGTGAGCTCCATCTGGTCGTTGAGAAGCGCGGCATGGTTGTCCCTCCGGATCTCGGGGGGCAGGTAGAACCCAGCCTGGATGACTGGCGTGTACCTGTTTCCCGTCCTGTGGCGGTTCAGGTCCCGGAGCTCGGCCAGCGCCATGTTGTTCCAGGCAAAGGTCACCCTCATGCGGCGCGTGGCCTGGCCTTGGAGGCCGTAGCGGTTCGCGCGGTGCCTGAGCGACTCCGAGACGGGCTGCGACTGCGGGAACCACGAGGGGGCGGAGCGGTCGACGCCCACCCAGACCTGGTCGGGGAGCGACTCGCAGCCCAGGTTCGCGAGGCCCATGCTGATCGAGGCCTCGTGCTCCTGCTGGGCCTGCGCCTGGTACGACTTCTCGGCGAAGCTGTGGCGCATGAGCCTCGGCGACTGCTTCAGGAGCTCGTCCCTGATCAGGAGCGCCGCAGCGCGGGCCTCGGGGTGCGGAAGGGAATCCAGGTGCTTGACCGTCGACGCCCACATGCGCGAGGTCTGCACGAGGCCCACATTGGTCCTTGTCGCCAGCGGGATGAAGTAGCGGGCCCGGTCGAGGGCGTAGTTCTTTCGGATGCGCGCAATGACCGCGGGCTTCGCGTCCTTGGGGAAGCGTATCCTCTCGGGCTCGGCGACCGAGAGAGCGTCGAGCCTCGCGTACTCCGAGTTGTAGGCCTCGAACGCGCGCGCCATCAGGGAGCGCCAGCGGTCCGCGAGGTCATCGGGGATGCCGAGCTCGCCCGCCGTCGGGATGTTCGCGGCGTCCATCGTGATGTAGCGCGTGCTGGACTCCTGGCCATCGGCCATCTGCGCGATTTCAAAAATCTTGTAGGCTAGCCACATTGAGACGCCGTCCAGCGCAACCGCGAGCCCGCCGGTCAGCCCCCCGATCGACGCATGGCCGTAGTCGACGAACTTGAGGATCCTGTCGATCGACGCGTCAGGGTTGTTGACGTCCACCTTCGAGAGGATGGTGGAGATGCCCTCGGTGCTGCGGGAATACCGCGCGAGGACTGAGGCAAGCAGCTCGGGTGTGACCTTTGGGAGATCCGCTGCACTGGGAGGTGGCACCAATGCAAGGCCGGTAACCTTCATCATTCGGCGCCCAATGAGGCAGTAATTTCCTTTGGAAACAAACTGAAAGCGCTCGCCGCACCAGATCAATGCAAGTTACTTTTCCCTAATGTCTTACATCAATCCGATCCTTGGTAACATTTCTCCTTTCACGGCGTCTAACCCTCTGGATACATAATCTCTCCAACATGAAACTCACCAAGATATCACTCTTCGCGCTGGCCTGCGGGCTGGCACCCTTCGCCGCCCCAGCGGGCGTCGACATCGGGATAAACATAGGCGGCCCCGAGGTCGTCGTCCACAGCCAGCCGCCACCGGAGCGCTACGAGGTCATCGGGGCCACGCCGGGACCCGGCTACTTCTGGGTTCGCGGCCACTGGGGCTGGCACCACGAGCACTGGGAATGGGTGGGCGGGCGATGGGAGCATGCCCAGCGGGCCAACACGGTCTGGGTGGCCGGGCAGTGGGTGCAGCGCGGCAACGGATACGTCTGGGTGGAAGGCCACTACGACGCGGTCCCGCCTCCCCCGCCCCCCGGACCCGGTCCTTCCTATGAGATGGTCGCGAACGACGCTCCGCCCGCTCCTATAAACGAGAACATTCCCTACTCCCCGGGTCCGGACTTCTTCTGGATCGGAGGCCACTGGAGCTGGAACGGGCGCTGGGTATGGATCCACGGCCGCTACGACCGCCACCCCCACTTCCATCCCGGCGGCGGCTGGGAGGCGGGCCGCTGGGACCGCAGGGACGGCCACTACGTCTGGCGCGAGGGCCACTGGCGCTAAGGGCGCCGGGCAGAGACTTCAGGGCCGGGGATTCATTCCCCGGCCTTTTTTATTGGCGGCTCACCAGATGGCCGAGCGGCCCCTGGTAGAAGCCGAGGACGATCGAGCCCGCCGCCAGGAGCGCCAGGGCGATGCGCAGCACGACGTCCGTCGAGCACGTGGTCGCGGCGCCAGGCTGGTCGTCGGCGGCACCGGGCTCGTCCGTGAAGAACGCGGAGCGGATCCAGCCGAAGTAGTAGTAGATCGAGACCACGACGCCCACGATCGCAACCAGGAGCAGCCCGTAGTGCCCGGCCCTGAAGGCCGCAACGAATACGAAGAGCTTGCCCATGAACCCGGCGAACGGCGGGATCCCGGCCAACGAGCCCAGACCGCAGGCGAGGACGCCGGAGAGGAACGGGCTCCTGCGCCCTAGGCCCGCGTAGTCGCCGAGCTCCTGGTTCGTGTCATCCTCCCCTGCGAGCGCCGTCATGACGCCGAACACCGCGAAGGACGCGATCAGGTAGACAAAGAGATAGAAATAGACCGCACCCTCGGCCCCCGCGACGGTGCCGATCGAGGCGACCGCGAGCAGGATGAAGCCCGCGTGCGATACGCCGGAGAGGCCGATCAGGCGCTTCACGTTATGCTGCTTCAGCGCGGCGAGGTTGCCAAAGAGGATCGTGGCCGCGGCCATCGCGCAGAGGACGGGGCTGACCAGCCACTGGTTGTACGGCGCGAAGACCTTGACCAGCGTCACGAGGACGACGAAGCCCGCGGCCTTGGAGGCGACCGCGAGGAAGGCCGTGACGGGCGTCGGAGCCCCCTGGTATACGTCGGGCACCCAGATCTGGAACGGAAAGCCGCCGATCTTGAAGGCAAGGCCCGAGAGGACGAGGACGATGCCCGCGGCCGCCGTGAAGTTGCCCGGGTTGGCGGCGAGGAAACCGTTGAGCGCCGCGAACTGCATCGCGTTCGTCGTGCTTCCGGCAAGGCCAGGGCTTCCCGCAACGCCGTAGAGGAGGACGATCCCGAAGAGGAGGAGCGCCGAGCTGAGGGCGCCCATGACCAAGTACTTCAGTCCAGCCTCGAGGGCGCCCGAGCTCGAGCGGAAGTAGCTGACGAGAATGTACAGGCCGATCGTCATCGTCTCCAGCGTGACGAAGAGCATCACGAAGTTGCGGCTCTGGACCAGCAGCATGGCCGCGCCCGAGACCACGAGAACGATATTGTAGAACTCGACGCGCGGGACGGACTGGCGGGAGAGGCTGACACGGCCCAGGATCGAGACCATGATCGAGCAGAGGATGAAGAACACCCGGAACAGCTGGCCAGTCGGCGACTGCGCGACCATGCCGTTGAACGAGTCGCCGTAGGTCGTGTGGAAGGTCGCGAGGACGTAGCCCAGTATGCCCACCTGTGCCACGACCGAGATCATCGGTATCCGGCGGTGGGCGTCCTTTGGAAGGATGATCTCCAGGACCAGGAGCGCCAGGGCGAGGCAACCCAGCAGGATCTCA
>DASRSJ010000101.1:0-7347 GCA_035656555.1 Opitutaceae bacterium | reverse complement strand
CGAGGGCCAGCTGTTGCCTCGGGTTGTCCGTCGTCAGCTGGCGAACGGCGCCGAAGTGGCCCTTGAGCGTTGTCTTCGCGCGGACGAGGTCAGCGACGTAGTCCTTCTCGCCCGTGATGAGGTATCCCCTCAGCGCGGACTGCATTGAAAGGTTCGATGTGGATATCCCCTGCAGCTCCCTGAGGGCATCCTGTGTGTGGCTCACCCACTGCGAGGAGGCCTCAAGAAGCCCGGTGAAGTGGTAGGAGATTCCGGCCGAGGTGAGGAGGGTGATGATGCCGAAGACAAATCCCCACGTGGTGTTGCGCTTGAGCGCCCAGACGAGGTCGCCGCTCCCCTTCACGACCGAAAGGATACCATAGCCCAGGAGGCCGAAGCCGATGGCTGTGTGCAGGGCGAGTCCCGTGTAGTTCCACCACTGCACGTTCACGAGGCCGTCAATTGCGTAGCCAAGGATCGCAACCGCCCCTACGGCAACGAGCGTTGAGCCGATGGCGGCAACGAAGGGCATCCACTTGCGACGCCAGGCGGGAGCCGCGACGATCTCGAGGGCTATCCCGGAGAGGAGGAAGCAGTAGGCCGCGAGCGGCGACATCCGGGCCGGGAGCGAATTTCCCACGGGAGTGGAGGTGTCCCTGAACAGCATCTCGTCAATCGCGAGATTCATGCCGAACAGGTACTCCACGAGCGTCACCGCCCCGAGCACGATCAGGATGGTGGCGGCCGCGAGCGCGATCCAACGGGAAACGTTGTTCCCCGAGGAGCCCGACAGGGCCAGAGCGATTCCACAGAGCGCAAGCCCCAGGGCCGTATTGGCCTTCATGGTCACCCAATTCGGCATGATGCTCTTCAGGATATCGATGTTCAGCGCCCACCCGACGAGCACCGTCGTCGCCAGCAGGAATACCAGCGCCGCCGTTATCAGGGCGGTCCTCGTGGTTCCAAATGCGTTGTTCTGTTTCACGTCGAGTGGTCGAAAGCCGGCGTGGAAACGCCGTCCAATTGCCCGACAAGAAGACTACGGTTGCCCTGTGCTCCATCCATGGGATGAAGCGTGACCGCACCGATCGTCTGTGTGTCGTGCGCCATCGAACTTAGCTTCCGCTTGGAACCCGAAACCCGAGGATATTCGACCGAGCCAAGCTTATCGTTCATCGGAAGCGTAGCTCTTTGGCCCATCCCCTCGAGTGCCAAAACCGCGTAAATCTATGTCTGGTACGTGTTTTCCGCAAACCGTAGTACCTTATTGCTATCGTGTTGCGAAGTAATGCCTTACCTTCAGGGACTCATGCGTTTTGCGGGAGGCCTCGCGGCCAAGCCTCTCAATCGGCACGGAAGTTAGTTTTCTTTATCGATTCACGTGAACGTCGTCCTGGGGAGACCACGCCGGAGACGTGACCGCATAAAATTCGAGCACGACCTTCTCGTCCGCCTGTACGGAGCGGACCATGCTCGCCTCGACATTCACGACAGATCCGCGCCGGACCGGCACGCGCACCCCGTTGCGAAGCACTGAGCCGTGGCCCGACGAAACGATGAAGATTTCCTCGCCCTCGTGATTGTAGCTGAGAGCCGACGCCGCTCCCGGTTGGAGGCGGAAGAATGCGACGCTGACCCGATCGCTGTGCTCGGAGGCGGTACGCCCGACAATCTCCTGAAGTTCAAGCGGAGCGGGAGATGACGGAGCGGGCCGGGCGGCTGGACGCGTGATGGAATCCGGGCGGGTGAGCTCCGCAATGCGCGAGGCGAAAGCCGGGTACCTGGCCTGGAGTTCATTGCGGTATCCTTGCTCGTAGTCGGAGTACTCGAAGCCCGGAGTCAGCGTGGTGCCGAAGAAAGAGTAGGCGCCTTCGCCGCCGCCCAGGGGACGCGAACCCTGCCAGACGCCACGAGGCACGAGGAACTGCGGCTGCTGGCCCGAGAGCACGTCCGGGCCGATCACCACGGTCTCACCGCGGCCGTCCGGATAAAGAAGCAGCATCTCTACCGGGACGCCTCCGTAGAAATGCCACATCTCGTCCGTCACCAGCTTGTGCATCGCTGAGAAGTCTGACTTGGTCTCGAGCGCATAAATGGCGCTGTAGCCAAAGTGCGGGCCCTCCACGTGCGAGGCGGCGTCGCCCTCGATGGCGTCGTTGCTCTTGTAGGTCACGGCGAACCACGCCCCTTCGCCCGGGATCAGCTGCATCTTGAGCTTGTCGATGATCTGCTTCGCCGTCGGCGCGGCCGACAGGGCGCAGGCGGCACTCAGGGAACACAACGCGACGCAAACGCCTCGGAGCTTCATCCGTCGAAGGGTGCCGGAAGCCCGGTGCTCCTCCAGAATAAACGAAAAGGGCGCCTCTCGGCGCCCGATTCGCGGCCGGGGCGCCCAAGGCGCCCGTGGCACTCGCAGAAACCTCGCCGTCTCGGTGACCGAGCAGGCCGTGTTGTGCGGAAACTACTTAGGCGATAATAAACGCAGATTACCTGCATTTAACCCCGTATTCGCACCTTTTTTACAATTCCCTTCCGGACCCGGCTCAGCGGATTCGGGGAATGAGGGCAGGGGCAAGCGCCCGCACTGACTTCGGAAATTCTATACCGTTCGAGTGCCCCGCGCTACGCGTAATGGCTTCCAAAAGTCTCGCCCGCAGTCGTCTGCTCGCCACCTTCACTGGAGGCCTCCGGCTGCGGTTCCTCGTGCGAATTCTCCTCTGATTCCCCGTCCTCAGGTTCGGCCTCCTCCGGTGGATTCTGGCCCCCGTTGCGGCGCCTGACCTTCTTCTCCTCATCGTCCTCGGATTTGGCCAGGCGCATGCGCTCCAGGTAGGCCTGGTACTGCGCGGCGGCCGTTGAAAGGCCGTCTATGTGATGCAGGTGCGACATAAGGGTTTGGCCCATTGTCATTCGTCACGGGAACGCTCCTGCTTGAGACGTTTTGGAGGCCGCAGCCCCCGGGCTTACTGGGCCCGGTTAGCCGCAGTCGCCAGCATCTGCTGCCAGGATGTGGCATCAACATGAGCCGGGGTCCCCCCAAAGTGGATCATCCCGGACACAAGCGTGAATCCCTGCGCGTCCTTGCCCGGCACCGCTATGCCCGCCGTGGCGAGGAGCTCCGCAACCTTGCCCTTGGCTCCGACTCTCAGGTCAAGGCTGAGCGCCTGGTCCTGGAGGGCGGTTCCTTTGGCGGAGCCGAATGTCCCGGAGCCGCGCAGGAAGGTGCCCGGCGCTGCCATGTCCACTCCTGAGAGCGTGAACGAACCCTCGGGCGTGCGCCGTGCGGTGAGCGTGATCAGGTCGCAGCCGATTTCCGAGAGTTGGTTGCCCAGATCGAGTGCGGCCTCGGCCGGCTTGCTCAGGTGGTTCTTGGCGCCGAGATCGGCAGCCTTCTGGGAGCCGAGGAATCCGCCGACGACTGAGCCCACAGTTCCCAGGGTGTCTGTCATGGGTGCGGAGCGCTCATGGAACGAGGTGCCGACATTTGCGCCCAGGAGCCTCACGATGCCGGAGGTGCTTGAGATCCGGAACTCGGCCTCGGTGCCGGCGACAAGGTCCTGGTAATTGACCCCCGCACCGACAAGCGAGGGAGCAACCGAGAAGTGCCCCTCGATGGTCGGCAAGTCGTCGGGATGGACCACGGGAAACAATGTCTTCGCGTCCACCTCGAATGGGGCCGATGTGGCCTTCAGGGTGTACGGCGAGGCACCGGCCGCATCAAAGGCGAGGATGCCGGAGATATTCGTCATGTTGTGGTGCTCCGGGCCCCCGTGGCCCGAGGTAAGGCGGACCTGGCCGTGATCAATGTCAAAGACGCCGCCGACGACGGCGAGGTCCCGGTCCTGCATGACGAGCTTGTCGAGGGAGAGCACCACGTGGCCTGTCCAGTCTCCCCAAAATGCCTTGGTGTCCCGCTCATTCCGGGGTCCGCGCGTACGGCCGGAACCGGCAAGGGCTAGCGGGGCGGCAAGCAACAGCAGGTCGCCCGTCGTGGCGGCGCTGCCCGTCAGCTTCAGATCGATCTGGTTGCCGTCGGCGTTTCGGCTCCATGTGCCTTCAGCCGAAATATCCGTGGGAATCTTTTCACCCGTAATCTTCAGGGGCACGACGAACGAGACGGCGCCGCCCGGATCGAGTCCGAGGTGATAGGCGGACGAGATCGATCGGCCCGACTGGGCCGCGATAACGAGGTTGCCCTCAAGGTCGACCGAATCCGCGAGCGATGCCGTGAAGTCCCCCGAGGCCTTTCCCTCGCTGAAACCGTCCAAAACCGGAATCAGTCCCTGCGCCGCCATGGCTGAAATGTCGGACGTCCATTTCCCCGTGGCGGCCACGACGGGGTCATCGCCGGTCTGCCTCGAGAACTTCAAGTCGGCCTTCGCCACCTGCCGGCCACCCGAGCCGATCACGAGGGGCGCAAGGCGAAGCTCCCATGTGCCGGTTGGCAGGTCGGCCTCAAGCGAGGCCGACAGGTCGAGCGCCCTTGCGCTCACGCGGCCGTCCTTGAGTAGGGTGACGCCCGTCGCGACGAGGAGCGACTTGGGCCTGAGAATGAACCCGCCGTCTTTCGGGGTCAGGACTATCTCGCCGCTCGCCTCGTTGCCGGTGAGAGAAAATCCCATTCCGAGTTCGGGAATCCAGGATACCGGAAGCGCCGTGAACGCGAAGTCGAGCCATCCTCCGGCAGGCTGCGTCAGTTTGACCGAGCCGGTCTTCTCATCGATGTCGAAGGACTGCACCGATCGGATCGTTCCGAGAGGAGCGGACGTGGCCAACGAGACCTCGAGGCGGGACACACGCAGGTTGTGCTCGTCCCGCGTGAATTCCAGGCGCGCCTGCGCCTCCATAGCGCCGGTGCGGGCCAAAAGAGGGGACACAAGAGCGAGATTCGACACGTTTCCGCGCATTAACCCCGTCACGTGGACTGACTCGAAGCCGAGATCCGCGTCGAACCCGCCGGAACCTGTCGCGGAGAACGAGGGCAGGGGATGGCCGGCCGCGAAAGGAGCGATGTCCGCGTCCCTTAGATCGACCTTCCAGCCGCCGTCCAGACGCTCGTTGGCCTTCGGCAGGTGCGTCGCGATGGAAAGAATCTCTCGGTTGGCCCGGGTAAGCTGGACGGAAAGGATCTCGGGGCCCCCGCCGTGCGGTATCTCCGCCTGCGCGGAAAGGTTCACGACGCCCCGGCTCGATCCCGCGAGGCCCGTCAGGCCCGCTGTCAGGCGCAGGCGCCTGAACGTGCGCGGCGTGTCCATGGCCACCTGGAGATTGCCGTGTGCCCCGACCGTGCTCGCGAGCATGGCCGGAAGGTCGCCGGAGGACTCGACGACGAACGCTCCCTCGCGCCCGGCACCCATCCCGCCTCCCGTCAGCCTGACGTGCATGTGCGTCGCGCCGGTGGCGGAGGGCGAGGGCAGGAGTACGTCTCCCTCCATCTCAACGTCGTCCACCGAAAGGTCCACGGGCAGATCCCAGGGACGAAGAAGAGAGCCCAGGAGGAGGGCGACATCGCGGGCCGAGGCCGCGTTGGCCGCCCCGCTTGCGTGGCTGAGATCCAGGGTCCAGCCATCGGCCACGAGGCTCGTCACCTTGGCCCGGCGGTGGAGGACCGCGTCGGTCACGGAGAGCTTCGCCTGGAAGGACGGCAGTGTCAGGACCGCGCCGGCGGACTCAAGATGCAGTTCCTCCAGCGTCACCGCGCCGAAGCCGGCGGACACCGAGCCGACCGTTCCTGTCACGCCCGACTGCTTGGACAGCTCGTGCTGCGCAACCCAGGTCTGCACGGCGGGAGCGACCAGCACCAGCACGCAGAGGACGGCAAGGCTCGCAAGGATCACGAGGCCGGTCAGGAGGATTCGCAGGAATTTCACGAGTTGGGACGCCCGACTAGGACCGCTCGGCCCGGGCGATGTGTCATCAAACCGGCAACCCGGGCCGGGACAACATCACTTGATGCCAAGGGCCTGCATCGCGGCCCTCATGTAGCCGAGCGCGAAGGCCATTCCCGCGTGCCAGGGGGCCGCGCACGCCATCTGGGGCGTGTGGTCGGGGATCAGGACGCCGTCAAATTTGTTGCGCTTGAGGATCTCGAGCACCTTGAGCATGTCCACGTCGCCGTCGTCGATGAAGGTCTCGCGGTACTGCGGGACCTTGCCGGTCACGTTCCTGAAATGGACGTATCCGAGGCGACCGGCGCGGCTAAACTGGTCCACAGCCTCGTAGAGGCCGCCGTCCGTCATCTCCGCCAGCGAGCCGATGCAGAATTCCAGCGTGTTCGACGGGCTGGGGTTAAGGTCGAGCAGCTTCTGGTACATGCTGGGCTGGTAGACCAGCCTGGGCTGCCCCCGGACAAACGGCATCGGCGGGTCGTCCGGATGGGCCGCGAGCTTGACGCCGGCCTCCTCGGCGATGGGCAGAATCTCGGCCAGGAAGGAGTCGAGGCGCTTCCAGAGCTCGGCGTGGGTGAGCGCGGGAAGGACGCCTGCCGGGGCGTGCGTGTCGTAGACCATGTTCCAGACCATGCCGTTTGGCATGGGGAGGTCATAGGCGCCCTCCATGCCGACCGACGGCGCGTCGCCGCGGGCGTAGTTGCCCTTGGTGCGGCCCGCGACGCCGGCGATGCTGAAATTGTAGCCCATGACCGGAATCCCCGCTTGGCCCATGCGGCGGATGATCGTCTTCACGTTCTCGATGTGCTGCGCGCGCTTCGGCCCGTCGAGGAGGATGTCGTGCCAGTGCGCAGGGTCGAAGTTCTCGACCGCCTCGAGCTTGAGTCCCGAGGCCTCGGCGTCGCGTTTGATCCCGACCAGCTCATCGAGTGTCCAGAGCTTGGCTGGGTCTCCCGCAAGGCCCCAGCCGAGGTCCGTTCCGGTCGGCTGGTCGTCGCCGCCAACGTGGCCGCCTCCCTTGAAGTAGTCGACCATGTGGGCAACGACGTGGGTCGCCCCGGCCTGGCGCGCGAACTGGAAGTTCTCGCGGGTGAGCATGTGCCTGTAGAGTCCGATGCCTAGTTTCATGGTTGAAGAAGGGGAGCGGACAGTGAGTCCAACGGGAAGCCCCGCGGCAATCAAGACGTGTCCGGGCGGCGCCGCACAGGGCTGCGGCGCTCGGACATCAGACTGTGCCCTTGGGCAGGCGGTTGCGCCGACCTGGTTCCTGCTTCGGGGCCACCTGCTGCGCACCCGGCAGCACGGGCTCCGGCAGGTTGTCGGCCTCGTAGAGGGCCCGGCTGAGCGGGGCACCTGTGCTGGGCAGGCGCGGCGCGGCCGCGGCCGGCTCGTCAAAGCGGAAGAGCTCCGTGAAATCCCCGAAGGAGCGGCGGCGCCAGGCGCTGATGTTGGGCTCCATGACGCCCGTCACCTTCTCCAG
>DASRSJ010000100.1:0-6923 GCA_035656555.1 Opitutaceae bacterium | reverse complement strand
GCGACGATCACGTTGTGCGCGTCGTGGCCGACCGAGCTCGCGACGGCGCCCTCCCTGAGGCCGAAGTTCTTGAGAAGGCCATGCGCCGCGGCGCCGGAGAACCCGTGGCGCTCGATGACGGTGACGAAGCACATCCTGTTTTTCCTGAGGATCTGCGCCCAGCCCTCGCCGGCGCGCGGCGCGATCCTCACCTGCTCGTGAAGGAGGATGATCCCGGGCGCCGCGGCGGTGATGACGTTCGCAATCACCGGCTTCTTCGGGAGGTCGGGGATCAGCTTCGGGTTCCTGGGGAGGAAGATCGTGCGGTAGGCCGCCTTCGGGTACCGGTAGGGCCTGGACAGCGCCCGGTCGAGGAGCGGCGTGATCCGGCGGTTCCTCACGACGAGCTGGCCGCCGTACCAGGTGCACTGCGGCTTCAGGTTGTCGTCCAGGAGGACAATGTCGGCGCGCCGCGCCGGCGCCAGGCCGCCTATGTTGCCGTCCATCGCGAAGCGTGTGGCCGGGTGCAGCGAGCCCGCGCTCCAGGCGGCCTCGCGCGAGAGGCCGGCCTTGACGGCCGAGCGCACGACCCAGTCCAGGCCGAACATGAAGAGATCGTCGGCGTCGCGATCGTCCGTGCAGACGCAGATGCGCTTCGGGTTGGCGCCGAGCTCTGTCACCGCCTTGATGGCCTCGGGGAGCGAGTTCCAGGGCGTGCTCGGGTTGCCGCCGCGAAGGAAGACCCAGACACCGTTCTCCAGGAAGTCGTCCGATATCTCGCGGCTGATCGCCTCATGAGTGTCGCTGGTGCCGGCCGCGGCTCCCGCCGCGACGTATTCCCGCCCATAGATGTGGCCTGAGACGGGCCTGCCGCGCCTGAGCGCCTCGGCCAGGATCGCGTGGCTCCTCTTGTCGCCCATGGCAACCTGGACGAAGTCCATCTTCTCCCCGAGTGCCACGGCCTCGGGCCACTTGTCGAAGAGCCTGCCGATCTTGCCGGGAGTCAGGTCGCCGCCGGCCGTCTCGAACCTGGGGCCGGTCGCCGGCACGGTGCTCGGGACGGTGAGGAATATGGACAGGGGCGCCTGGCGCGCATCCTCCAGCATCCACTCGATCCCTTTTACGTCGCAGACGTTCCCGATCTCGTGGCTGTCGCAGAAGATGGTCGTCGTGCCGTTCAGGAGCGCGGCCTCGGCGTAGGCGCAGGCCGTCATCATGGAGCTCTCTATATGGAGATGGGGATCGATGAGGCCCGGGGCGAGGATCCCGCCCTTGGCGTCGAAGCGCTCGACCTTGGAGCCGCGAGGGGGTTTGCAGGAGCCGGCGGACTTCACGGCCGCGATGCGGCCCGACTTGACCCAGATCTCCCGGTCGTCGTGGGTGCGCTCGGTGTAGGTCGAGAGCAGCCGGCCCCCGGTTATGACGAGGTCGGGAAGCTCGCGGCCCATGGCGACGGCGGCCAGGGAGCGGGTCACCTTGTGGAGGGACGGGACTGAGAATCGCGTGAGGCTCATCGTGTGGAATTGTCTGCGTCGTGGCCGCGGCCACCCGCGCCTGAGGCGGGCTTCTTACCTACACCGCCATGTCCGAGGGACGCGAGGGAAAGGTTTGCCGCGGCGGGCGCCACGCCCCGAGCATCGGATATGCCAATGCGAACGAACCGGGGCCGGAGGCATGGGGCCTGCTGGGTGAGACGAATGAACCAGCCCGCCAAAGCCCTCCTTGCCGCGTGCGCCCTCATGGGGTTCGCGCTCCAGGGGCACTCAGACCCGATCCCCGTGAAGGTGGTCGTCGTGACCACCTTCGAGAACGACTACAACAACCCGAACGGGACCGGGGAGTCCAATGGCGAGGCCTCGCGCTGGATCCAGCGCCTGCACATGGACAAGGTCTATCCGTTCCCCGCGGGGTTCAGGCCGCTGCACATGAATTCCGACGGCGTCCTGGAGATCATGACCGGCATGGCCACGGCGCGGGCCGCGGCCTCGACCATGGCGCTCGGCCTGGACCCCAGGTTCGACCTCTCCAAGGCCTACTGGATCCTCGCGGGAACGGCCGGGGTCGACCCGCTCAAGGCCTCGCAGGGCAGCGCCGCCTGGGCGGAGTGGATCGTCGACGGCGACCTCACGAACTACATCGACCCCCGCGAGATCCCGAAGGGATGGCCCGACGGCAGGATCCCCTGGGACAAGACCACGCCTTTTGACGAGCCGGGCGCCAACATCGGCCAGTTCTACCACCTCGACCCGGGTCTCGTTCACTGGGCCTTCGGCTTAACGAAGAACATCGTGATCCCCGACACCGAGGGCATGAAGAAATTCCGGGCCAACTTCGTTGGCTTCCCCGAGGGGCAGAAGCCCCCGTTCGTCCTGATCGGCGACACCCTGACGTCCGCAACCTACTGGCAGGGCACGTTAGCGACCGAGTGGGCCAGGCGCTGGGTGAAGCTCTACACGCATGGCTCCGGGACCTTCGTCACCTCGGCATGTGAGGAAACGGGTTTCATGCAGTCGATGAGCTTCCTCGCCAAAACCGGTAAGGTGGACCCGAAACGCGTCCTCGTCCTGCGGGCAGCCAGCGACTACTGCGTGCCGAAGCCGGGCGTCACGTCGGCCGAGAGCCTCCAGTACGGCTCTACGAACGCCTACATGGCCGAGAACGAGGCCTTCGAGTCGCTCTATTCCGTCGGAAGCGTGGTCGTTAAGGAGTGGCTCGCGGGCTGGGACCACTATAGCGACCATCCCCCGTCGGCCCCCTAGGAGGCGGGACGGGCGAACACCTGGATTGCGAAGACCCGGAAGTCACCCTTCCTGAAGGCGTGGCTGAGCCTGGCGGCGCAGCCGAGCATAGTGAACTTGTCGCTCAGCATGTTTGCCCGGTGGGCCGGGGAATTCATCCATCCGTCGACCAGGATGGCCGCGAACTCCCTGTAGCCGTAGAACGGCTCACCCGAGCCCCGCAGACGCACGGCCGGCATCATGATCGCGTTCTCGCCGACGTGGACCACATTCTCGTCCTGGCGGGCGACGCGCTCGGCGACGTTCCTTTCCCCGGGCATCGGGTTGTCGTGGCCCGCCTTAAGGACCAGCGCCGTGTAGACCGCCTGCTCGTCGGCCGCGGCGTTGAGCCCTGGGTCGGGCTTGAGGAGCGTCTGGCCGTGGAGTACTCGGACGCGGTTGGTCTCTTCGAATATGGCCCTTGAGAGCCGCGCCTCATCAAAGCTCTCGAGCACCATCGTCACGTCCGGCTGCCGGGCGGAAACGACTGGCGCGGACACGTGGGAGCATCCCGCCCCGAGGACGGCGAGAACGGCGTAGGCGAAATAAGCCCTGGGTTTCACCTTCGCGAGCAAAGCACCGGATGACTCCCGCGCAAAGGTATTGGGCCGCGCCGGTGCCTTCAGATCACCCGTGTCGCACTGCGCTAATTCAGCGCTACATGGGCGCCCACTGGGAAGAAATTGCACAGGTGCCTTTCCCTCAAAAAAGCCAAATCCTTGCCCGGGGCCTATTTGCGAGAGAGGGCAATTGGGCATCCCGCATGCAAATACTCCGGCATCATGCGATATATTCAATTCACCCAACCCAGTTACCGCGGCCCCTCGGCCTACCGCTTCGGCGGCCGGGCGGCTGGCTTTGACAACGAACTCGACTGGCTCTTCGGCACCGCACTGACCGGCTTCGCCGGCTCCACGCGCGCCCAGTTCCCGGTCGACCTCTACGAGGACAAGGAGAACACCTACGTCCGCGCGGAGCTGCCCGGCGTCAACCGTGACGCCGTGAACGTTGAGTACGCCGACGGCTCCCTCTCGATCAAGGCTTCCCGCAAGGCGAAGACCCCCGAGGGCGAGAAGGACGTGGCGCTCAGCCGCGAGGTCAGCATTCCCGACGAGATCCAGGCCGACAGAGTCACTGCGGCCTACGAAAACGGTGTACTCACCGTCACGCTTCCGCGTCGGGAGGAGACGAAGGCGAAGAAGATCAACGTGTCGGTCAACTAAGGCCGCTCGAAACCAAACCAAAGGAAACAATCACCATGTCATTCTTAAACACACTCATTCCCACCCGTAATGCCTCCTGCGAGGGCGCCTGCGCCGTCGAGTCCCGGAAGCCCCACTACGAGGTCACCGAGACCGAGGTCTCCTACGATGTCACCGTGTATCTCCCTGGCGTTGCCAAGGAGGGACTCGAGATCACCGACGAGGCCGGCGAGCTCACGATCCTCGGCAAGCGCGCCGCGAGGCCCGAGGGCCGCACCCTTCTGCACCGCGAGGCGTTCGACGCCGACTTCAAGCTCGTGGTCACCCACGACGAGACGGTCGACGCCGAGAAGATCGTCGCCGAGCTCAGGGACGGCGTGCTTCAGCTGAAGCTCGCCAAGGCCGAGTCCGCCAAGCCGCGGAAGGTCGTCGTCGCCTGATCGGCTGAAGATTCAAGGGCCCGGTTCTCCGAAAGGGGAGCCGGGCCTTTTCATGCCCGGGTGGCGGCGGGGCGCAGCGATGCCGCGACGGACACAGCCAGGATAAGGGCGATGATGCCGAGCGACGCCGCTGTCGGCATCTTGTACCAGGGCTCGGCGAGCATCTTTATGCCGACGAAGGAGAGGACGCCGGCGAGACCGGCGTTCAGGTACCGCAGGCGGCCCATGAGGCCGCTGATGACAAAGAAGAGGGAGCGCAGGCCGAGGATCGCGAAGAGGTTGGAGGCGATGGCGATCGAGGCCACGTGGGTGACGGCGAGGACGGCGGGGAGGGAATCGAGCGCGAAGACAAGGTCCGTCGTCTCAAGGACGACGAGCGCTGCAAGGCCGGCGGGCACCAGCCGCGTCACGACCTTGAAGAGGCCACCGGACGGATCGAACGCCTTGTGGCCGTGCGATACCGAAAGGCGGATGCCGGTAATGAGAATGAATACCCCGAAGAGCGGTATGATCCAGGAGAAGCGGTTGATGGCGCTTATGCCCGCCACGAGAAAGGCCGTGCGGAACACGATGGCGCCGCAGATGCCCCAGAAGAGGAGCCTGCGCTGGCGCGAGGCCTGGAGCCCGAACTGCGCGAAGACGAGCGCGAAGACGAAGACGTTGTCGACGCTGAGGCTGAGCTCGATCAGGTAGCCCGCGAGGTACTGCTGCGCCTGCTCGGGCCCGCGCCCGATCCAGACGACGAGGCCGAAGGCCAGGCCGGCGGCGACGCAGAGGAGTGCGACCACCACGTCCCGCGTCCTGATGGGCGGGTGCTTCGTGGGATCGGAAGGGGGGATGCCGGGCGTGTTCCGCAACGGCTTGACGTTGCGGGCGCCACGCGGTTTGGCAATGTCCTCCCATGGCCGTCATCCTACCGGTGCAGGTTCCCGAAGTCCCCAGCGGACCGCTGCGGCACCTCGTGGACTGGCTCCAGCAGCGCTTCTTCCCCGGGGCGATGGACTCGACGACGGCGCGCTGGATTGCGTTCCTGCTGATTGTCCTGGGCTCCGTGATCTTCGGGAGGTTCGGCGTCTCCCTCCTCTTCGGCCGCATCCGGAAAATCTCCGAGCGGAACAAGAACAGGCTCGTGATGCCGGCGCTGGAGGAGCCGACGGCGACCCTGGTCGTCCTCTCGGGCATCGTGGCGGCCCTGACGATCGTGCCTCTGTGGGAGACCGTCCCCCACCTGGTGCGCCTTGGGGAGCAGGGTGCCCTGACGGCCGTCCTCCTCTGGGGCATCGCGGCCGCCGGCGGGGCCATGATCGACCACTTCGCGGTCAACGCGCGGGAGCGCAGGCTCCACATCGCGGCCTTCCTGCCGCTCATCAAGAAGACGGTCGGCTCGTTCTTCCTGGTCTTCAGCATCCTGGTCGTCCTGGAGAGTCTGGGCTTCGAGGTGAAGACGTTCCTGGCGGGACTCGGGATCGGCGGCCTCGCGTTCGCCTTGGCGGCGCAGGACACGATCGCGAATCTCTTCGGGTCGTTCGTCGTCGTGATGGACCAGCCCTTCTATGTCGGGGAGTACATCAAGGTCGGCGTGCACGAGGGAACCGTCGAGGAGATCGGGCTGCGCTCGACGCGGCTTAGGACCGCGCAGAGGACGCAGATCGTGGTCCCCAACAAGACCGTGGCGAACGAGGTGATCACGAACTTCACGCGCATGCCGCAGCGCCGTGTCGACACGACCCTCGGCGTCGCCTACGGCAACGCGCCGGAGTCGATCGAGGGGGTGCTCCTCGACCTCCGCGCGCTCCTCGGGTCCGACCCGGGCATCCACAAGGGCCAGATCGTCGCCAGCCTCGCGGATTTCAGCGAGACCTCGATCAAGGTCCAGATCGTCTACTACACGGCCGACCCGGACTGGGAGGCGCACATGGTGGTCCGCGAGCGGGTGAACCTGGCGATCCTGCGCGCGTTCGCCTCAAGGGGCGTCACGCTGCAGTACCCCGACCCGGTGATCCGGATGGAGCCGGCCAGGCCCGCGCAGGGCTGAGGATCAGTCGAGCGTCTGGCGGTAGCGCTTCACGCCGACTGCCATCGCGACGATGACGAAGACGACGAGCGGCCAGATCTCGGGCGCGATGTCCGGCAGCCCGTTGCCCTTCAGGAGTATGCCCCGGATGATCCGCAGGAAATGGGTGTTCGGCAGGCAGGAGCCGATCCACTGCGCCCAGATGGGCATGCCGCGGAACGGGAAGATGTAGCCCGACAACAGGATCGACGGCAGCGTCATCATCATCGACATCTGCATCGCCTGCATCTGGTTCTGCGCGTTGGCCGAGAGCGTGAAGCCCAGCGCGAGGTTGCAGGAAATAAAGACGATCAGCACGGCGGACAGCAGCGCGAGGCTGCCCAGCAGCGGCACGCCGAACAATATCTTGGCCGCCAGGATGATGATGGCGGACTGGACATAGCCGATCATGACGTAAGGCGCGATCTTGCCGGCCATCACCTCGATGGGCTTTGCGGGCATGGCCAGCAGG
>DASRSJ010000099.1:0-2448 GCA_035656555.1 Opitutaceae bacterium | reverse complement strand
GGTCCTCTGACCTCAACAAGAACGCCTTGATGCCATCGAACGACTCGCCCCAATTGATCAGGAAATTGAATTTACGTAGCCGTTCACGGGCCGGTAGCCTTTGAAACCTCGCTATACCGCCTCTCAACTTCTGCGGTTCAGAATGCTATCGAGTCGCCTCTTCTTAACCAGTACGTCTCCGGGCGGGTCATCTGGGCCGAGGACCACGAGTCCCTCCAAGGAATGAGCGTCTGAGAAGACCTTCTCGTCACACAGCCGCCTCAGCACCCTGGCGCATAGCTCTTCCAGGGCTACCTGATCCCGGTCCTCATCATGCTCTTCATGTGGCCGTCCGAGTCGCTCCCATGCGGCGTCGAACTCCATCTGCTCCTCGGTCGAGAGGGCCAGGCCGGCCGGGAATTCCCAGTTGCCGATGTCCCACCGCAAGGTCTCCTCGTCGGTCGCGTCGATCTGTTCGACGTACTCCCGGAGGCTGGCGCTGAGATATCGGCGTGTATTGGCGACCAACATCACGCCCTCGATCGGGTCACAGAAGAAGCCGATCCCGTACAAGTCGCCACAGTCGCCCCGGCCGAGAAACCGGGCGACCTGCTCTTTCGAGATCGCGTACAGGACTTCCTCCGCAGCCTCCCAGTCGAACATTCCCACCTCCATGCCCCTTCGGGCCGGGCCTTGCTCACGCGACCTGTTTGGGGATGAGCGAAGGGGTCGGGAGGCCGTCGAGCCGTTCTCGGTGGCAATGGGTCAGATACTCTAGGACGCTCATCCCCTGCTGTCGGCAGGTCGCCACGACCGACAGCATTCGCTCGACGAATCGGCTCCCCGCCTCGCTGTCGGTCCCGCCGCTGATCCGTCGCCAGATGACGGCGTGCCGCAGGGCACGCTCGGCCGCGTTATTCGTCGGCTCGACGCCCTCGACCCGCGTGAAGGTCCACAGGCAATCCCAGAGGCGGAGCAACTCGCCGCACGTCGCCGCCGTCTTCGGGCAGGCGCATAACGCCCCCCGCTCCAGGCTCGAACGGACCATCGGCCGCAGCCATGACACGGTCTGGAGGAAGGTCGATCGCTGGATGGTGCCGTCGCGGGCCTTGTGCCAGGCCTCGAACAGCTTGTTCGATTGCCAGAGCAACTTCCGACCGACTTCCGCGCCGTCATTATCGCGGTCGATCATCGCCTGCATGTCGCGGCGGAGATGCGCCCAGCAAATTTGCCTCGACTTGAGCGCGATCCACTCATAGCCGGGGAACCGGTCGCTGATGATGATCGGCTTGGGCTCTTCGCCGAGCATGTCTCGGGCAACTGCACCGGCCCGAGAGCGGACGATGCGGAAGACGACCCCCACCGTGGTCACCACGACCCAGAGCCAAGCTTTGAGGTGGGCCTCTCGCCAGCCGGTCTCGTCGACGTTGGCCACCTCGGCCGCCTTCACCGCCTCAGCCAACTCGGCCACCGGTTGCTCCAAAACGTCGGCGGTGATCCGCTCCAGCTTGGCGATCATGCCGAGGGAGATCGTCAGCCCCAGGAGATCGGAGCACAACTGCGAGACCTGCCGCTTGCTCAGCCGATACGCCCCACTCAGCAGGCCGAGGGCCGCGTGCAAGCGGGGCCCGAATGCGGAGCTGGGCACCCCGGCGGGCAGGACGCCGCAGGCGATCGCATTGCAGCGGGGACAGCAGAGTCGATGGAGTCGATACTCATGGACGACCGGCTCGATCGGCGGCAGTTCGGCCACCTGATGACGACGAGGTTCGGCATCCTCACCGCCCAAGGCCCGCCCACAGCGGCGACATTCGGCCGGCTTACATTCGGTGACCGAGGCGAGCCGCTCCGGTGGCACCAATGCCCTCAGCCGTCGCGGATGACCTTTCTGACCGCCGCGGCGTTTCTTCGACGGCGGGTCGGGTGGTCTCCGCTTGACCCCGATTGGGTCGGATGACGGAGGCTTGGAAGAATTGGTGGAATTCTGGTTGAGCCTCGACTCAAGCTCGGCGATCCGATTCTCCAACGCTTCGATGACGGCCCCGATGCCCGCACGGGCTTCATCCGAGAGGTTGTCCCAGAGTTGCTGAGGGATCGAGGTCGGCCAGTTCATGTCGTCGTTATAATCAGCAGGCCCTGAGCAAGCAATCCAGACCGTGAACGCCTACGCCGAAGATCTATCGCTCGATGAAGAAGGCGGAGGACGACAAGCCCGTCGTTGACGCTACGGGCAAGGGCCTCGGAGTCCGAGGGGTTCCCGTCAATGGCGTCACGGACGTCGACCTCGACGATCAGGGGAACGTCGTCCTCAATGGCAAGGGGATGTCGGTCGCGCCGGCATTGGGTAAGCTCCTGCCCCACCTCATCCCGCGCCGATTGCGGCACAAGTTCCCGAAAGCGGCAGGATCTCCCAGCCTCTACTGCTTCACGATGGGCGAAGGGACGTTCTCGAACGGACCGATCACGGAC
>DASRSJ010000098.1:0-8454 GCA_035656555.1 Opitutaceae bacterium | reverse complement strand
GAGATTGTCAGGCTGACGTTCGAGGCATGCTTGAATCGCAGCGAGGGCCGCGAATACGCCGCAAAGCGGATCCTCCAGGAGGCCCTCCCGGTCGCGATCGGCAAGTGGTCGAGCAGGAGCGGTCTTTCGTCCGGCTCCTGCAAGCAGAACCTCAAGGCCATGTTCGAGAGGGTGAGGGAGCAAGTGGCGATGGCCTCGGTCCAGCGCCGGCTGATCCTGGGCGACCTTCGCAGGAGCGCGGCCCCGAGCACCTCCAGCCAGGGATCCTCCCCGGCGGCGGGAAACATCTTCATCAGCCGCCATATCCCGATCGATGACGTCTCCGAGATGCTCGACGCCCTGGCCGAGGCCGAGTGCGTGCGCAGCCGCCCGGCCGAGCCCAGGCCCGCCGAGCTCCCCGTCCTTTCGGCCCAGCTCGCAATTTCAGTCTAACGCAGAAGTCAGCTCCAACCACAGGCATCACACACAAAAGCAATAGATCCCATGAAAACAGCCAACCTCCCTGAGCTCAGCGCCCCGGCGCAGGGCACCACCAACGAAGCTCCCGTCTCGGCCAAGAACACGCTAGTCGTGGGCCTCGACTGGGGCACGAACATGTCGTCGATCATGGCCAGCCCCTACGGCAGCTCCGAGACCACGATCATCGAGCAGATCCCGACCGTCGTCGGCTACACCCCGGACAACGTCCTGGACAATGTCATCCCCGGCGACGCGAAGCGCCTCTTCGGCCGCATGGCCCTGAAATACCAAGCCCACCTGAACATCGTTCGCCCCCTCAAGGGCGGCGTCATCGCCGACCTAGAGGCCGCCCGCCTCTTCGCGCAGCACCTGCGCGGCATCCTCGGCTCACCCCGCGAGATCCGCGCGGTCATCGGCATGCCGGCCAGCTCCGACATGAGCGCCCGCGAGAACGCTCGCAATGCGGTCAGCGGCGTGTTCCACAAGGTCCTGTTCGTGCCGGAGCCCTTCCTGGCCGCCCTCGGCTTCCGCGACGAGACCAAGCTCACGGACGCGAAGTACAACGACCCGGTCCTCAACTCCCTCTACATCGACATCGGTGCCGGTTCATCGGACGTCTGCCTCGTCCAGGGCCATTACCCGACGGTCGATGACCAGCTCAGCCTCCCATTCGCCGGCGACGCGGTCGATCAGATCATCCTGGATTCCGCTCTCGCCACGTACCCGGACAGCGGGCTCACCCTCACGAAGGTGCGCGAGATCAAGGAGCAGTTCTCCTTCGTGCTGGCCGGCGAGGCTTCGAAGCCCGCCATCGCGACCGTCATGGTCGGGGGCAAGATCCGCAAGATCGACCTCACGCAGGCCATCCACGCCGGCTGCGAGGCCCTCCTCGACCGCGTGTTCGAGATGACCCGAGACCTTATCGCCCGCGCGAACCCGGACACCGTCGCCGAGCTCCTGCAGAACATCATCGTCACCGGCGGCGGCAGCCTCATCAAGGGCTTCGGCCCGGCCCTCCAGGCCAAGCTGCTGGCCGAGGGGTTCGCGAGCCCGAAGGTCAACATCCTCGGCGAGAACTACAAGGACTACGTCGCCCGCGGCGCCTTGAAGGCCGCCCGCCACGCCAAGGACCGCCAGTGGCAGACGCTGCTGGGCTGAAGAACAATTGGTTAGGAGCAACGAGGTCCCGCGCCTGCCGGCGCGGGACCTTTTTTTTGGTCAGAAGGGCGGGCGCGTGCCGGGAATTAATAATCGGTAGGTTAATACCCTATCGCCATCCGACCCTGTTTGGGGCCTAATGGAGGCAGGTAGGCGCGGGGGACCGAAACCCCTCCGCAATAGGCATCCGAATCGAGACCGGCGAGGCGTGGACGAACCCGCGCGATGAGCAGGAATCGAACACGGACATGACCCCAAAAGCCCCGAAAGACATGGCGACTCGGTACCTGGCGGGGCTGCGCTCGCATTTGGGCCGCAGCCGTACGCGCGGCGTCCTTGTGGCGAGGAAATTGGGCGCCGAGGCGGCAATTGCCGGCGGAGACACGCTGGCCCTGGCAAGGATCCACGAGTCCTCGATGGTGAAGCTCGCGGGCGACTTTGACTTCGCCCACGCGAACGGCCGCCTCCTGCGGCTGGCCGGCAGCTTCTTTTCGATGGTCCTCGAGCCGACCGAGAAGGCGCACAGGACGAATCGCGAGGCCCTGAGCCACTTGAAGGCCAAGGCGGAGACACTCATCCTGCACACGGCGGCCCTTTCTGCCGGCAACCGGCGCCTCAAGAAGGAGGTCGGACGCAGGAAGGCGGCGGAGGAGGACATCAGGAAGGGCAAGGAGCGGTACTACAGGCTCTTCATGCAGTCGCAGGTGATGCAGAAGAAGCTGCGGTCCCTGGCCCGCCAGATCCTTTCGGCGCAGGAGGAGGAGCGCCGCGAGATCAGCCGGGAGCTCCATGACGAGGTGGTGCAGACGCTGGTGGGCATCAACGTGCAGCTTTCGGCGCTCGGCAGGAGCTCGTCGATGGGCCTGAAGGCGATGAAGTCCAACATCGCCCATACCCAGCGACTGGTGGAGAAGTCGGTCAGCGCGGTCCACCAGTTCGCGCGCGAGCTGCGCCCCGCGGTCCTCGATGACCTGGGCCTTATCCCCGCGCTGCATGCCTTCATGAAGAAGCTGGCCGTGCGCAAGCGGATCAAGATACGCCTGACCGCCTTTGCCGGCGTCGAGAAGCTAAGCCCCGACAAGCGCATCGTCCTCTACAGGGTGGCCCAGGAGTCGCTGACGAACGTGGGGCGCCATGCGAACGCGGCGATCGTGACGGTTAACATCACCCCGATACCCGGGGCCATCCGGATGGAGGTCCATGACGACGGCAAGTCGTTCTCGGTCGACAAGACGCTTTCCAAGACGAACAAGCGCCTGGGCCTCCTCGGCATGAGGGAGCGGGTCGAGATGGTGGGCGGGGCCCTCAACATCGACTCGGCGGTCGGCTACGGCACCACGGTGCGCGCGGACATACCCTTCGCAAACATTTCAATATGACTTCCAAAAGTAAGGTCAGCGTCCTGCTCGCCGAGGACCATGCCATTGTTCGCCAGGGACTCCGGACCCTGCTTGAGGCCGAGGGGAGTTTCGAGGTCGCGGGCCAGGCCCAGACGGGCCGTCAGGCTGTGGAGCTCGCGTCAAAGCTGAAGCCGGACGTCATCCTCATGGACATTGCCATGCCCGAGCTCAACGGGCTTGAGGCCACGCGCCAGATCCTGGAGGCCAACCCTTCTGCCAAGGTACTCATCCTTTCGGCGCACAGCGATGACGAGTACATTGACCACATGACGGCCGTGGGCGCGGCGGGCTTCCTTGAGAAGCAGAGCTCCGCCGAAATTCTCACCAAGGCGATCCATGTCGTCGCCAGCGGCAAGCCCTTCTTCAGCCCGAGCATAGCCAAGCGCATGGCGGCAAGCGCCCTTCGCACGACAAGCAGGGACGGCCGGCCTAAGGCCGGCCTGAACAAGCTCACCTCGCGCGAGACCGAGGTCCTCCAGCTGGTCGCCGAGGGCCACGCCAACAAGCAGGTGGCCGGCGCGCTCAAGATCAGCATCAAGACGGTCGAGAAGCACCGCCAGCGGGTCATGGACAAGCTGAACATCCACGAGACCGCGGGGCTGACCCGCTACGCCATCTCGCACCGCATAATCGAGAGCGACGTTCAGGTAACGGTCTTCTAGGACGTGGCGCCGCTGGGTTCAGGGCACAAAAAAGGGCGACCGATTGGGCCGCCCTTCGCCTTGGGCGGACCTAGGCCGCGATGAGGTCGGCGGCGCTCGTGCTGCGGTTGCAGTCGAACCAGGTGAGCGGATCGTCGGTGAGGTTGAACTCGGGGCTGCACTCGCTCAGCAGCACGCGCAGGTTGCGCCGGGCGCGGGCGATGCGGCTCTTGACCGTGCCTATGTTGACCCCGAGCTCGCGGGCAATCTGTCCGTAGGACCTGTCCATCGTGTTTCGAAGGACCAGGATCCTGCGCGCGTCGGCGCCAAGCTTCGCCATGCAGCCGGCCACGAGGCTCAAAAAGTCGCTCGAGCTGGCCTCCGTGGCGGGGCTGGGGGAGTCCGAGGCGATCAGGTCCGCGACCGTGGCGGTGTTCTCGCCGCCAAACTCGAGGTTAAGCGACACGGTCGAGTGCTGGCGGCGGCGAAAGAAGTACCAGTAGCGGTTCCTGGAGAGATTCATCGAGATCCGGTGCAGCCAGGTTGAGAGGGAGGAATCGCCGCGGAACTTTGCGAGGCCCCTGTGAGCCCTCATGAAGGTGTCCTGCACGATCTCCTCGGCGTCAGCGTGGTTCTTCAGCATGTTGAAGGCGACGGCGAACACCCTGTCGCGGTGACGCGTGATCATCTCGACGAAGGCGGGCTCGTCGCCGGAGTTGAAGCGGGTTACCAGGGACGCATCGTAAAGGGCTTCGACCTTGGAGGCGTTCAGGCGGGCGGTGCGGTCAGAGGGAGTGCGCGCTGTCGTGGCGGCAAAGGAGCTTTCAGTTGAATAGATCATGGATGAGGGCAGACGATACCAGCATGGCTCTGGTGGGGAAATGGGGTGTTCTGCTACCGGGCCGAAACGCCGGTAGGCTTTCGCCCCATATCGGCCTCCCGGTCGCGGGAGTATGGTGGTCCTCCAACCACATGAAATATTACAACCTGATAGCCGCACTCGTCCTCGTCGCCAGCCCCGCTGGCCTCTTTGCCTCCGTCGAGACTGACCACAAGATCGAGGATGCTGCCCGCAACTCCTACAACTACCGCACCGTTCTCGACAACGAGGTCCGCGTCTCCTCGATCGAGGGCGTCGTGACCCTGACCGGCACCGTGCAGGACGACCAGTCACGGGCGCTCGCCGAGGACACGGTGTCCAACCTTCCCGGCGTCCTTGGCGTCAAGAACGACATCGACGTCAAGGCGAAGTACCCCGAGCACTCGGACGAGCTCATCGCCGTCAAGGTCCGCGGCCTCCTGCTGGTCAAGGGGCACGTGAGCGCCACCGCCACGACGGTCGACGTCGCGGACGGCGTTGTCAGCCTCACGGGCACGGCCGACACGCTCGCCCAGAAGGAGCTCACCGGCATCTACGCCAACGAGATCGAGTACGTGAAGTCGGTTAAGAACAACATCACGGTCAATGAGAAGCCCTCGAACTCCGACACCTTTGGCGACAAGATGGACGACGCGTCCATCACGAGCCAGGTGAAGTACGCCCTCTTGAGCCACAAGGCCACGAGCGCCATGATGACAAAAGTCACGACGACGGATTCCATCGTCGCGATCAGCGGCCAGGCTGGTTCGTCTGACGAGAAGGCCCTCGTCACGAAGCTCGCCGGCGACGTGCGCGGCGTGAAATCCGTCACCAACGACATGACGGTTAAGAGCTAAGAATCGAATCCCATCTCAAGCGCGACTGCCAAACGGCGGTCGCGCTTTTTTGTGCGAGCCCCGTGGTGGTCGTCACAATTTGGTCGTAGTGGCGAAGGCCCGATCCAGATTGGCGGTGCGTATCTTGCATCAATGTGATGAATCCAAAGTCAAAGGTGCCGGCCTTGGTCCTGTTGGGATTCGTCGTTTGGTTCACCGCGGCGTGGATCAATATCTTTTGGTTCACCTGCCCCAGTGCCGACACCTGGTGTTACATGGGGCCGGCTGCGGGGGGCGGGACGCCGTTTCACCTTAGCGCCCTTTTTCTGGGGGAATTCCTGCGAAGCAACGAGGTATGGGGGCTGCATTTTCCCGCGGCACCCCTGTTTTACTCCGCGGTATTTGCGGTGGTGAAATTTCAACCCGCGGTGGGCATCGCCCTCATGCTGGCGCTCTGGGCTCTGCTAGGGTTTGCTTCCGGCCGGATCGCTTTCCAGGCCACCCGCCAGGTCTTCTGGTCAGTCGTGGCAGGTGCCATCGTGCTCGTCGATCACTCCATGTTGAGCGTGGTCCAGTTCGAGCGCCCCGAGCTCCTCGCTAGTCTTGATCTGATACTGGTCTGGTTCGCGCTCTCGGGAGCGGCGCCCCTGAATCGGCGATTCCGAGGCGCGATTGCTTTTTTCGCGGCCTTCTTTCTGCCCTTGGTTCATCCCGTAACCCTGGTGATGGGCCCTGCCATCGGCCTGATCCTGTGGCTGGGCACCAGGAACGAGAAGCAAGTGCGCCGACCCACCCTGACCCTCGCAGCGTTTGGTTATATTGCGGGCTTCGCGACGCTCGTCCTCTGGTTTGTTCTCCAACCGGACGCGTGGAAACAATTCTCAGATCACGCCTCGGTGGCTTCCGGGACATACAACTATGGCCGGACCTTTGTTTACGCTCTCTGGCATTTCTATACGCCAACTTTCACTGGCTGTTTCCTGTGGGGCATCGCCATCGTCTTTTGCGTCCCAATTGTATTGAGGTCCATCCGCTCGGGCGAAGGTGGGAATATGGTCCTCTGCATTGGGGGTGCGATGCTCTTGTTGGGCGTCATTTTCCTGCAGAAATTCAGCAACGAATACTACATCGCCGTGTTGCTTCCCGAGGCGGCGTGTATGGCCGTGGTCTTTCTTCACCGCCTTGATGCCGACATCCTCGGTGGCAAGAGGCACCAGGGATTTATTGCGCTGACGATATTGTTCGTGGCGGCTCATTCCCTTGTCTGGGCGACGCGGACGAAGAAATTCGTGGATGCCGGGGAGCCCAGAATCCGTGACGAACTGCGCGGGATCGTGCAGGGGCTGCCTCATCTGCATCATGTCCTGATTCCCGAGGTGCTATGGGAGGCTGCCCTTCCCCTGACTGGGTCCTGCCGCCTCAATACTCTGCCTCAAATGGCCACGGCGGCGCGCCGGCTCTCGTATGAAAACACGGTGTACCCGCAGCTGGAAAGCGGGGACATCGTGATCGTTGACCGGCTCCAGCTGAACCAGCCGATGGAGCAATTTGACCGGGTTTCGTTCACGGCGATCGCGAATTTCAAGCACCTCTTTCCCGGAAGGATCGTATGGGGATACGACCTGACCGTGTGGCGCAAAAACTAAGGCCGTCTCTGGCGACCTTCCCGCAGGGCGGACCAGGTGTTCATGCACCTGGCCCGCCGACGGTGCGTCCGCGGGCGCCGACTAGCGGTACTCTTCGCCCGTCGTCGCGTTGATGATCTTGAAGTTCTCGATGTGGTAGTTCGGGTCGGCCCTGAAGGCCAGCTGCACCCCGAAGCTCTTCTCCATGCGCACGAGGAGGTCGGCATCCTCGCTCCGGAGCCTCTCGAGCACCGCGGGGTGCACGAGGACGCGGATCGAGTACATCTTGCCGTCCTTGCGGGCCTGGAGGCGGCGCACGACCGATGACAGG
Organism: Opitutaceae bacterium; assembly: GCA_035656555.1. Taxonomy (GTDB): domain Bacteria; phylum Verrucomicrobiota; class Verrucomicrobiia; order Opitutales; family Opitutaceae; genus Palsa-1447. The sequence continues at coordinate 1,145 of DASRSJ010000098.1, read as the reverse complement.
CGGCGCTGCAGCTCCACCGACATGGTGGTGTCCGACTTCACGATGCCGCGGCCGCGGCAGTACGGGCAGTCGGTGTACATGTTCGAGGAGAGCGACTCCTGCTGGCGCTGGCGGGTCATCTGCATGATCCCGAGTGAGGAGATCGGCAGGATGTGGTTCTTCGCCTTGTCGCCCGCCATGAGCTCCACCATCTTCTCGTAGACGGCGTTCCTGTGGCGCCTCTCCTTCATGTCAATGAAGTCGAGGATGATAAGGCCGCCGAGGTTGCGCAGCTTGATCTGGCGGGCCGACTCCTGGGCCGCCTCTAGGTTCACGGCGTAGAGCGTGTTCTTCTCCTCGCCGGAGCGGTTCTTGTGGGAGCCCGTGTTGACGTCGATGGCGATCAGCGCCTCCGTCTCGTCGATCACGATCTCGCCGCCGCTTGGCAGCGGCACCTTGCGCTGGCCCGTCTGCTCGATCTGGCGCTCGATGTTGAAGCGCTCGAAGATCGGGATGCTGTCGGTGTAGAAGGCGATCTTCGAGCGCGAGCGCTGCGAGATGAGGCCCACCAGGTTCTGGGTGCGCTCGAAGTCGGGCTTGCTGTCGATCAGCACGCGGTCGACGTCCTCGGTCAGGAAGTCGCGGACCGTGCGCTCGACTAGGTCGGGCTCCATGTAAAGGCAGCAGGGAGAGCGGTCGTTCGCCATCTTGTGCGTGATCTCCTCCCACTTCTTGAGGAGGAGGTGCAGGTCGCGGACGAAGTACCTCGGCTTCTTGCCTTCGCCGGCGGTGCGCACGATGACGCCCATGCCCTCGGGTATGGTGAGCTCGTTGATCAGCTGCTTCAGGCGCTTCCTCTCGTGCGGATCCTCGATTTTGCGCGAGATGCCGCAGCCGTCGCTGTAGGGGGTCAGGATCAGGTAGCGGCCGGGGATCGAGAGGTTGGTGGTCGTCCTCGGGCCCTTGGTGCCGATGGGGCCCTTGGTGACCTGGATCACGATGTCGGAGCCGGGCGGGTAGAGGCCGGGGATGTCCTTGACGGTCACCTCGCCCTTGGGGCCCGCGTCGCGCTTCTTGTTCACGCGGACGACCTCGATCGAGGAGTCCGTCGCCGCCGGGAGCATGTCCCAGTAGTGCAGGAAGGCGTTCTTGGCGTAGCCGATGTC
>DASRSJ010000097.1:0-15773 GCA_035656555.1 Opitutaceae bacterium | reverse complement strand
AGTGCAGGAAGTCGTAGCCCGAGATGCAGAAGGCGCCGAGGGCCGCCAGCTTGGCCTTTCGGACGTTGCGGCCCGCGTGCTGGATCCAGAGCGAGGCTCCCATGAGAAAAAGGAAGCAGCCGACGAAGAGGCGCCTCGTCGAGACAACGCCCATCACCTTGACCGCGGGCTCGGGCGTTCCCGAGAGGGCAAGCACCGTCCAGCACACGATGATGATCGCGGCCAGCAAACAGACCAGTTGGCCGACCAACTTGGCTATCGATTGCAGTGCTTTTTCTTGCGGCATGAAAGGCTGGAACCCGCACATAGGATGCGAAACCGGCGATGTCTTTGCAACGCCGGCATTTGCCGACGGCACCGTCCGGAGAACCAGAGGAGCGGCCTACTTGGCCCCTGACATCGACTGCATGTCCCCGACTGCTATGACCTTATCAATCTCGAGCAGCATGAGAACCCGCCCGTTCGTCTTGGCCATTCCAAGGAGGTGGGCCGTATCTATACGCACGCCGAAATCCGGGGTTTCCTCAATCTGCTCGGCGGTGAGGTTCGTGACCTCCTCCACGCTGTCGACGATGACGCCCATCAGCATGCAGCGGTCCGCCGTCGTGACCTGGACGACGACGATGCAGGTGCGCTCCGTGATCTCGGCCTTCATGCCGAAGCGCAGGCGAAGATCCACGATCGGGATCACGCGGCCGCGCAGGTTGATGACGCCCTTCACGAACTCCGGCATCTGCGGGACCGGGGTCACCTTCTGCAGGCGGATGATCTCGCGCACCTTCAGCACCGCGATCCCGTAGATCTCGTTGTCGATGGCGACGGTCAGGTACTTGCCCGCATGGGAGCCTGGGAGGGTGGAGACGGCGGTTTTCATGGTGGGAGGCCTCAGTTGAAGAAGTCGCGGTGGTTTCCGTTGCCGTTATCGTGCCCGTTGCCGTTACCGTTGGAGTACGGCTCGGACTCGGGGGCGTGGTGGCCGTTGCCGTTGCTGCCATTTTTCCCGTTCTTGCCGTTTTGGCGGGCCTTGTGGCTGACGACGGCGCTCTTCACGGGAGCGTCGGGGACAATGGACCTCGGGGCGTCGGACTTGCCGAGCTTGATGATGGAGTGGTCGCGCGGGGCGCCAGTGTCGCGCAGTTGAACCGAACCCACGAGGGCGACCAGGCTCGTCACGGAGTGGCGCATCGAATCGGACTGGGCGTTTAATTCCGCAGACGCGGCAGCCGACTGCTCGGCGCACGTGGCGTTGGACTGCGTCACGCGGTCCATTTTGGAAACGGCGACCGCGACCTGCGCGATTCCCTGGGACTGCTCGTTGGAGCCCGTGGCGATTTCGGCGACCAGCTCGTCGACGCCGCGGGCCTTGACCACGATCTCCTCGAAGCTCTGGGCCACCTTGGCGGAGATGCGCACGGCGCGGTCGCTCTTGCTGACGGAGTCCTCGATCTTGACCGCGGTCTCCTTGGCGGACTGGGCGGAGCGCTGGGCGAGCGAGCGGACCTCGTCGGCGACTACGGCGAAGCCGGCGCCGGCCTCGCCCGCGCGGGCAGCCTCGACGGCGGCGTTCAGCGCCAGGATGTTCGTCTGGAAGGCGATCTCGTCGATCGTCTTCACGATCTTCGCGATGCTGGCGGAGGAGGCCTTGATGGCGTCCATGGCCTGCTTCATCTCGTCCATGCTGGAGGCGCCGCTCTCGGCCGCCTGGCGCGTCTGGTTGGAAAGGTTCTTCGCCTGGGTCGCCGACTCGGCGTTCCGCTGCGTCATGCTGGAGATCTCCTCCAGGGACGCGCTCGTCTCCTCAAGGGAGGCGGCCTGCTCGCTGGCGCCGTCGGCCAGCGACTTGCTGGCGGTCGAGACCTGGCCCGCGGCGGCGGCCGTCTGGTCGGCGCCGGAGCTCAGCTGCTCGGTGATCGAGGCCACCACGCGGCGGATGCCGACAATCATGTAGTAGCCGATCCCGACGCTGACCACGAGAGTGACAAGCGCGCCCCAGATGGTGGCCCATGTCGTGTGGTCGGAGCTCGAGGCCACGTCGGCCGAGATCGAGGCGCCATTCCTCGCGTTGAAGTTCATGAGCTCCTCGGAGGAGGCGGAATAGTTGCGGAAGGCGGGAAGGAGGGTGGAGGCCATGAAGGCCGCGGCCTCGCTCTTATGGCCGGCGTCGACCATCTCGATGTATTTCTGGCGGGCGGGGCGATAGACCGCCTGGTCCGTGATCATCTTGGAGAAGAGGACCTGGTCCTCGGTCTGGCTGATCGAGGCCGAGTAGGCCTTGTCGTCGGCGTCGACGGACTCGACGAGCGTCGCCATCTCGGCCTTCAGCTGCTCCCTCTCCTCGGGTGTCGCGACCTGGCCGTAGAGCTGCGCGCGGATGAAGCCCGTCGTCCTCTTGTTGTTGGCCACGTTGCTCTCGGTCATCCTCGGGATGACCTGGTCCTGGACGGCGACCGCGTTGCGGTGGATGCCGTTCAGGTTGTGGAGCGAAATGGCGGCGACGATCGAGAGGAGGAGGCAGAGGGCCCCTCCGCCTGCGGCGACGCGCCCGGCAATGGTCCAGTTCTTCATATTCTTCGGGAATGCGGGTACAGGGAGGACATCGGCCTGAACCGCCTTAAATTAAGGGCTTTGCGCGGGGGTGGGGCGCGGGGCGGGAAATATCGAACTTTCACGGCCACAATGGGTCACATCATACCTCAAAAATGCCCCTGGCAGGGGCCGAACGGGTGACTTTAGGTCGCCCCGGTGCAACCTTCCTGTCTCCTAGAGCGTCTCGACATCCCAATGGCTTTTACCCAGTCTACCCCCCTCATGCGCCCCACAGAAAACTCCAAGCGCCATGGATTTACGCTTATCGAGGTCCTGGTCGTTATCTCGATCATCGTCCTCATGGCCGGCCTCACGATCTCCAAGGTCGGCAGCCTCTTCGACTCCTCCAAGCTCGATGTCGCCAAGCTCTTCGTCACGCAGACGATGAAGACCCCCCTCTTTGCCTATCAGGTCCACATGGGCGGCTACCCGACGACGGAAGAGGGCCTCCAAGCGCTCATCACGGCCCCGGCCGCCCGGTCCGACCGCTGGCGCGGCCCCTATGTCGAGGGCAGCACCATCCCGCTCGACCCCTGGGGCGAGCCGTACCAGTACCGCTACCCGGGAACCCACAACAAGGGTGGCTACGACCTCTGGTCCAAGGGGCCCGACAGGACCGATGGAGCCCCGGACAACATTGGCAACTGGTGACCGCGGCGGATTCACGCTTGTCGAGATCCTGCTGGTCCTGGCGCTCCTGGGACTCCTCAGCTGGATCTTCATAGGCGGATCGACGGCGCTCCTGCGCGACCAGGGGGCCTCGCCCGACGAGCAGTTCTGGAGGGCCTGCGGCACGGCGCGCAAGGAGGCGCTCGAGGAGCAGAAGAGTGTCCTCCTCTCGTTCGATCCCAAGGTCCGCGCCTTCGTCATCAATGACGGCACCGGCAAGATGACGCTGCCGCTTCCGGGCACGGACGACGTGACGATCGACTTCCACCCGGTGCAGTCGGGCTCGAGCAGCTCGATCCTTGTCGGCGGCGTGCTGGTCGAGACCGAGCCCCTGGCGGCCGCGACCTTCTACAGCGACGGCACCTGCACGGCCTTCCGGGCCCAGATCCGCGCCAAGGGCGGGGCCCACCTCCTGGGCGTCGATCCTTGGACCTGCGCCCCCGTCCTATCGAAGGCCGATGCGAACTCGTAGGGCATTCACACTCGTTGAGGTGATGGCGGCGCTCGTCATCTTCGTCATGACGGCTGTCGTCCTGGGCTCGGCGTACCTGAACGTGCTCAACAGCTACCAGGTGGCGCAGCGCTCGAACGCGAACGAGGACGCGATCGCCTTCGCGCGCTCGCAGCTCCTGGTGATCTCGGACCTGGCCACCGCGGAGACGGGCCAGGAGTTCGACGACGGCCCGAGGCACGTGAAGTGGACGGCGGAGATTGCGCCCACGAACACGACGGACCTTTTCACCGTGATCTTCACCTGCGTCGTCACGGATCCCCCCGCTGGGGACAAGACGACGAAGGAGACCTTCATGCTCATGCGGCCGACGTGGTCGGACCCGACGGAGAGGACGAGCCTGCGGCAGAACGCCGCCAACCGGATCGCGGTCCTGCAGGGGAGGCAGCAGGCCCAGCCATGAGGAACAAGGGCTTCACTATCCTCGAGATCCTGCTCGCGATGTTCCTCGTGGGCCTCGTCCTCGTGGCGCTCAACGCCTTCATCTTCTCCATGAGCGAACTCTGGGGAAGGAACACCGACGTGAGGCTCTTCGACCAGCACGTGCGCGCGGTGACGCGCTTCCTCCAGAAGGAGGTCATGGAGGCCTCGCTTCCCCCGAACGCCGGAGTCAACGCGACCCCCGTCGGCGTCCAGCAGATCACGCCCTCGGGCGGCTCCCAGGAGAACATGATCACCTACATGGAGCTGAGCGCCAACCGGACGCTCACCTGGCCGGCCAACGCGCTGCCGGAGGTGTTCTGTTCGCTGCAGGTCAGGAGGGACAAGGGCCTCTTCATGCTCTGGCACTCAGACCTTGAAAACCACTTCAATGACGACCCGCCGAGGGAGACCCTGGTCTCGCCGTTTGTGACGGCACTCTCGTACGACTACTTCGACACGGACTTTAACAAGTGGACAACGGAGACGACGTTCAGGAACGACACGTCCGGCAATCCCCTGGCGCCGCAGAGGCTGAGGGTGACGTTCACCTACGACAAGATGACGCGCGAGGCGCTGATCATGATCCCGAAGATGGGGCAGGGGCTTCCGAACCCATGGTGAAGCCCTCTCCCCATTCCTCCTGGCCGGCGCCGTCTCGCTCGTCGGTGATCGTCATGGTGCTCGTGACGCTCCTTTTCACGACGGTGGCGCTCGTCGCCTTCATCGAGAAGGCCGGCGTCGAACTGATGGTCGACGTGCGCACCTCTGAGGCCAAGCGATTGAGGGTCGAGGCCTTCTCGGCGCTGGAAGTGACGCTCTCAGTCCTGGAAGACTTCAGGGAGGCCGACAACGGACTCCACAGCCCGGCCGAGGGCTGGAATGATCCTTTGGCCTGGGCGGACTGGAGTCCCTCGGAGGGCCGTATGGTCGAGGTGTCGTTCCAGGACGAGAGCGGGAAGATCCCGCTCAGCCACATCGACGTCACCACACTCACGAATCTCTTCCTCTACTGGCAGATGCCGACGGCCGATGCCGCGAAACTTGCGGATGCGATCAACGGCTGGATGAAGCAGGGCTACGTGTACTCGAGCGCGCTGACGCCCGACTACCAGGACGCCACTCCGGCCTATGCGGAGCCGGGCAGGCCGATGAGGGCCTTCTCGGAGTTGTCCGCGATCGCATACGCCAAGGACATCTTCTTTGACGAGAATGGCCTGCCCACCGCCAACTACTGGAGGTTCGTGAACGACGTCTCGCTCTTCAACTACCCCCAGCCAAACGCGAACGGGGCGACCCCGGACGTCCTGGCGGCGGTCGGCCAGTACACCGACAGCCAGATGCAGCACCTGACTGACTACACGGCCGGCAAGGGCCAGTTCGCGCAGGAGGGCCAGCAGTGGTTCAAGGACACGACGACCTTGGGTGCCATCGCCGGGGCGGGGGGCAATGCGACCCTCTTCGGCACCACAATCACGGCACTTAGGGTCAACATTACGGTCCACGAGGGGCACTCCACCTACCGGTTGTCGGCCGTCGTCGCCCCCCAGGGCGGGGCGACCATGAACCAAACGAACGCCGTCAATGCAACCGCCGCCGCCAGCAGTGCGTCTACCACCGCAAGCACTTCCGTGACCGCCACCGCCCAGCCCTCCACGACGGCGTCCACCTCCGCAGCCGCGGCAGCGGCGGCCCAGAGCATCAATTATCCCTTTACGCTCCTGCAGGTACTGGAGGATGATGAGATTCCGCAACCGCCGCCCGCCCCACCTTCAACCTGAGCATGTGCGCCTCGCCCCTTAGTTTCCTCAGCAAAGGACCGCCACCCCCGAAGGTCGCGCTCCTGAGGGACTCGGTGTTTTTCTCCCGCTCGATCCCGATCGCCCCCGGCGCCACGAGGGCCGAGGTTGTGACCCAGGTCGGCGTGGCACTGGAGGCGCTGTCGCCGTTCCCCTTGGCGCAGCTTTACTACGGGTACTACTGGCCTGAGAGCGCCGAGCGCGCCCTGGCCTTTGCCTCGTATCGACGCCGGTTCACGGTCGAGCAGCTTGAGGAATGGAACGGCGCCGAACACGTGATGCCGGTCTTTGCGTCCGTCCTTGGAGTCGAGGTCGCCCCTGCCACAACGATCATCCTGTCCTCCGACGAGGGTCTGACGGCCGTTCACTGGGAGACGGGTCCCGTCCCGACGGTCGTCCTGTACCACCCCGTTCTTCCAGAGGCGACGCCTGAGGAGCGTCAGGCCGCGAGGTCGGCGCTCATCAAGCGCGCCGGCGAGGCCACCAAAGTGATCGACATCGCGGAGGCCCCGGTCGCCCAGGCGGCGACGGCGAACCACGACCTTGTGTTCTCGGCCGGGCCGCTCCGCTCCGTGCTGGCTGCCCCGGTCGCAGCGGCGCTCGATGTCCGGGACCACGGCGAACTGGAGCACCTGGCGCGCGCAAGGGCGCGCGACATGATCCTCTGGCGCGTGACGCTCGGCGCCGTCGCGGCGTGCCTTATCCTGGTCTTCTGCGAACTGGCCCTCTTTGGCGGCGGGCTCTGGCAAAAGACGCGCGTCGCGCGGATCGCATCGCAGCAGGGCACGGTCGAGCACGTGATGGGCGAGCAGGAGCTCGCGAGCCGCATCGACGACCTGTCGACGAAAAGGCTCCTCCCGCTTGAGATGGTCTCAGTGGCCTCACCCGAGACCGCGCTCCCGAAGAACCCCACCGCGATCCAGTTCCTGAGGGCGACCGCCAACACCCTGGACGCGGTCCAGATCGAGGCGCAGACCAACAACGCCGGAGAGATCTCGGGCTACAAGTCGGCCCTCGAGCAGTCCCCGTCCGTCGAGCGGGTGGAGATCCGCGACCAGCGGGCCAGGGACAACATCGTCAGCTTCACGCTCATCATCACCTTCAAGCCGGGCGTCCTGACGCCCGCCGCGTCATGACCGCGACGCTTCGCTCATTCTTCCTGGCGCGGCACCTGAGGGAGAAGATCCTCATGTGCGGCTGGTTCGTGGTTGTGGCCGCGGTCTGGATCACGAGTTTCTTCGGCCGCACGGCGCATTTCACCCGCAGCGTGGGCCAGACGAGCTTCGTCCTTAAGGACCAAGCGCACTGGCTCTCGAACCGGGCCGGCATCGAGGCGCAGGCACAGGCCGCCGCGGGCAAGCTCGACGCCGTCCGAACGCTGGATGGCACGAGGCTCCTGGCCGAGGTGACCGCGATCGCGAATGACACCGGGCTCAAGGGCTACACGAGCGGCGAGGCCAAGGATGCGCCGATCGGGCAGTTCTCGGTCCACACGCTCCAGTTCAATGTCACGAAGGTCGACTGGGGCACCCTGAAGCAGTTCTACCTGGCGCTCAGCAAGAGGTCGCCGTACATCGGGATCGAGCAGTACGCGATGCAGGTGGACCGGGCCAACCCTTCGCTCCTGACCGCGCAGTTCCAGATTTCCTCGGTCGAGATCTCGAAGAACTAGGCGAAGGCCGGGACCGAGCGATCCATGGGACTCGTCTCAAAGCAGGATAAGGCGCCCGAGCGGGCCGAGGTGAGTCTCGGCGCGGACCTTCCGCTACGGAAGCTGGCCTTCCAGGCCATGGCGACCAAGTGCGAGATCCAGTACACGGCGCCCGGCGGCGAAGCCCAGGCCAGGAAGTTCGAGGTGGCGGCCGAGGGCTGGGTGCACGCCTTCGAGGCCAAGTTCTCCCGCTTCAAGCAGGACAGCATCGTCTCCAGGATCAACGACGCGGCGGCCAAGGAATGGGTCGCGATCGACGTCGAGACCGAGGGGCTCCTCAAGATGTGCGACACGCTGGTCTTCATGACACGCGGCATCCTGGACCCCACCGCGCTGCCGCTCATCAGGCTTTGGAACTGGAGGGCCGTTCCTCCCGTGATCCCCTCGGCGGTGGACATTGCCGCGGCGATGAAGCTCGTCGGGTGGACGAAGGTGAGGCGCGAGCCCGGAAAGGTGTTCCTGCCCGTGGCCGGCATGGCGCTTGATTTTGGAGGCTTCGGCAAGGAGTACGCGGTCGATATCGTCTCCCTGATCGCCAGGGACCACGGGATTGTGGATTCGCTCGTGGACTTTGGGCATGACCTGCGTGCCTCTGGCGCCCCGCCGGGAAAGCCAGCCTGGCATATCGGGCTTGAGGATCCGAAGGCCCCCGGCACCAACTGGGGCACCGTGGGACTTCGCAACAAGGCGATCGCCTCGTCCGGTGACTACATCCGCTCCTTCACCGTGGGCGGCAAGCGCTACGGCCACATCATCGATCCCAGAAACGGCCAGCCCGTCTCAAACGGCTGCACTCAGGCCACCGTGCTGGCGGACTCCTGTCTCCAGGCCGGGATGCTCTCTACGGCTGCCTTTGTCGCGGGAGTCGATGCGGGCATGGAGCTCATCCGCTCGTGCCCGGGTGCAGAGGGCATCATCCTGACAGAGAAGGAGCGCGCGCAGAGCCGCGGGTTCTTCAACTACGTCGCGACGTAGAGGTCAGGTCTTGAAGCTCGAGCTGACCTGGAGGACCGCCATCACCATGGCGATCGCGACAAAGCCGACGAAGATGAAGACGGCGACAAGGATCGCGCTCGAGAAGACCTTCGTGAACAGGTTCAGCTGCTTCGAGATCTTCGCCTGGTAGCTCTTCGCGATGTCCTTCAGGCTTGGGACCACGTTGCCCGTGTTCTCGCCGACCGAGAGTCGGTCCAGGACGAGATCCGGAAAGCATCCGGTCCTGGCGAGCGCCGTCGAGAGCGCCTCGCCCTCAAGGACGCGGTCGATCGCCCCGTCGAAGGCGCGGCGATGCACGCGGTTCGTGATCTGCTTCTCCGTCATCCGCAGGGCCTCGGCGGCCGTGATGCCGTTCTGGAGCAGGACGCCGAGTGTCTGGCTGAAATCGAGCACCGTCTGGGAGACGATGAAGGGGCCGACGCCCGGGATCTTGAGAAGCCAGGAATCGCTCTTCTCGCGTCCGGCCTCGGTCGAGCGCCAGCGCCATGCCGAGATGACGCCGATTGCGGCCGCAATGGCGACAAAGACGCCGTAGTGGAGCGTGAAGTTCGCGAGCCCGATCAGGATCTGCGTCGAGAGGGGCATCTTGCCGCCGAGGGACGTCAGGAGTTGCTGCAGCCTCGGGAGCAGGAAGAAGAGGAAGAACATCACGACGCCGAAGGAGACGACGATGATGACAGCGGGGTAGGCGAGGGAGGTGAGGAGCGCGGCCCTCATCTCGCGCTGCTCGGTCAGGACTTCGATCAGGCGCTCGAGCGTCTCGTTGAGAGAGCCAGTGGACTCGCCGGCGCGGATGAGATTGGTCGTCGAAGGATCGAAGACCTGGGGATAGGCGTCCATCGCGCGGGAGAGCGGCGCTCCCTCGCTCAGGCGAGCCCAGAGTCCCTCGCAGAGCGTGCGAAGCCTGGGCTCCTTGACGCGGATCGAGAGGAGCCGCACGGCTTCGCCGCCGGACATGCCGCTCGAGGTCAGGTCATGGAGGGCCTCGAGGAACGAAAGACGCTCGGTGCGGCGGGGATCGGTGTCCGTGCCCTTGTCGCTCGTGGTGGTCTGGCTCCCGAAGTTCGGGATCACCTTCGCGCGACGCTTGGCGCTGCCGTTGGCCGAGGGCGCCACGGAGGCGACGGGCTCGGCGACCGCGGAGACCGTGAGGCCGCGTGCGGTCAGGAGGCGCAGCGCATCCTTCCTGGTCGGCGCATCGATGGCCGAATCCACGCTTTTTCCGGCTGAATCCCGGGCCTTGTAGGCGAAGCTGGGCATCGGGCCGCCTTACTGCTCGGCGATCGTGATGACGCGCAGGACCTCGTCCAGGGTGGTGTGCCCTGCCTTGACCTTCTCCCAGCCGCTCTGGCCGAGGGTCCTCATGCCGTGCTCGCGCGCGGTGAGGGCCAGGGTGCGCGTGCTCTCTCGCTTGAGCACCAGGGAATGCATCTCCTCGTTGAGCCTGAAGATCTCGAAGAGGCCGATACGGCCCCGGTAGCCCGTGCCGCGGCAGCGGTCGCAGCCGACGGGGCCCTGGAGGTGGGTGATGCTGTCGGCCTCGGCGGGATTGCAGCCAAGGATGGCAAGCGACTCCAGCAGGCGGACCTTCGTCACGGGCTGCGACTTGTTGCACTCCGGGCAGAGACGGCGGACGAGGCGCTGGGCGATCACGAGCTCGATGGCCGAGGCCACGAGGAAGGGCTCGATCCCCATGTCGACCAGGCGCGTGATGGCGCCGGGGGCGTCGTTTGTGTGGAGGGTCGAGAAGACCAGGTGACCCGTCAGCGACGCGCGGATGGCGATGTCCGCCGTCTCACGGTCTCGGATCTCACCCACCATGATGACGTCGGGATCCTGGCGAAGGACGTGGCGGAGCGCGCTCGCAAAGGTGAGCCCGATCTCGGAATGCACCTGCATCTGGTTGACGCCCGGGACCTCGTACTCGATCGGGTCCTCGATCGTGATAATGCGAAGGTCAGTCGAATTGATCTGCCTCAGGAAGGCGTTCAGCGACGTGCTCTTGCCCGAGCCCGTGGGACCGGTGACCAGGATGATCCCGTGCGGGTAGTCGAGCACCTGCTTGATCTGGGACTGCTCGTCGGCGCTCATGCCGAGGCGGTCCATTGTGTAGGCCTCCTTCTTGTTCAGGAGGCGCAGCGAGATCGACTCGGCGTAGATGGTCGGGATCGTCGAGACGCGGATGTCCAGGATGCGGCCCGCGGCCTTGAAGTTGATGCGGCCGTCCTGCGGCAGGCGACGTTCCGAGATGTTGAGCCGCGCCATGATCTTCACGCGCGAGATGATGGCGTCCTGGAAGCGGAGCAGGTTCTCGGGCACCGAGACGGGCACCAGGAGGCCGTCGACGCGGTAGCGGATCCTCAGCTGCCCCTCCTGGGGCTCGAAATGGATGTCGGTCGCCTGGTCGTCGACAGCCTGCGTGATGACGTCCGTCACGAAGCGCACGACGGCGGCCTCCTCGTCGACGTCGGCCTCGGCGTCGCGGATCGCCTCCGGGGCCACGTAGCCCTCGTCGGAATCCTCAAGCGCGCCAGAGCCCACGCCGAAGTTCTCGATGATCAGCTGATGGACGCGCTCCGGCACCGCCAGGTGCCACACGAGCGGCCTGGGCGTGAAGGTCCCAAGCCAATCTGCCATCGAGGCGTCGGGAAGCCAGGCGGACGCGAAGTGGAGCGGTGTGGTCGGCGTCGGGGGCTGCAGCTCCTCCGGCGGCACCTGCGGGCCGAAGAGGATCGGGATGATCTGGAAGTCGTGGATCAGCCGCGCGGGGAAGAGGCCGCGGGCACCCGGGTCCGTCTCCAGGTTCATCGCGACATCGAGGCCGGCCGACGAGGCGGCCAGGGAGAGGGCGGTGTTCTCGTCGACGCTGAGCGCCGAGACCAGGGCCGCCAGCCTCATGCCGCGCGGGGCCTCGATCACGGCCTGGCGCTGCTCGTCCGTCAGGCGGGCGGCAAGGGAGTCTGGAAGGGTGTCCTGAAGCATCGCGGGCATGGCGTCTCTCTCGAGGCCTGTGCGCTCAATTCTGGAGCTTCTCCTTCAGGGATTCCTTGGCATCCGGCATCGCGTCGGGATTCGCCAGGAATTTCTTGATCTGCTCCTTGTTCGACATGCCGTTGATGTCCTTGAGCGTGTCGCCGGTCTCCTCGTCGGGGCGGATGACGTGGGGGACGATGAAGAGGAGCAGCTCCGTGCGCTCGAGGTCCTTCGTGCGGTAGCCCAGGAGATTGCTGATGATCGGCAGCTCGTAGAGGATGCCGAGCTTCTGCTTGTCGGTCGAGAGACCCGAACTCTGCAGGCCGCCCAGGACCGACATTTGTCCATCCGTCGTGTTGACGAAGGCCGTCGCCTCCCTGTGGCCGATGATCGGCTGCTCGTTGCCGTCGATCGTGACGCTGCCCTGGTCGTCGTCGACCGTCTGGTCGATCGTCAGCTGGATGTGGCCGTCGTCGCCGATCAGCGGCGTGACCTTGAGCGTGATGCCGATGTCCTTGTAGCTGACCTGGGAAGAGGTGGCGAAGGAGGCCGAGGCCGAGGTGGAGGCCAGGGGAACGCCGGTCGTGCCGGTGATGACCGGCTTCTGCTCCGTCACCGTGAAGACAGCCTGCTTGTTGTGGGTCGTCGTGATCGTGTTTTCCTGGAGGATCTTCACCTTGTGCCTGTCGCCTGCGGATTGGAGCGAGGCGAGGAGCGAGAGGGGATTGAGCGTGGCAGGGGTGCCGATGTTGGCCGGGGAGCCGAAGGACCAGCCCGCGACGCTTCCGGAGGCGGCCGTGATCGAGGTGCCACCGTTCGGGGCCTTGCCGATCACAAGATTGAGTGCCGAAAGGCCGTTGTCGTCCGTGTCGGAGAGCGTCACCTCGGCGATCACAACCTGGATCGAGACCTCGGCCAGGAGGACGTCGATCTTTTCGACTATGCCCCGGATGAGCCTCACGTCGTCCGCGGTGCCGGAGACAACGATGGCGTTCGTGCGCTCGTCCGGCTCGACCGTGATAAAGCTGCTGAATTCGCTCGAGGCCGCGGTGTCGTTGTTCGCGACGGGACCAACAGCGGGCGTCGCGGGGGCGCCAGGGACGGGTGCAGGAGTTGCGGTCTGGCCTGGAGCGCCCGCGGTGGGGCGAACGGAATTCTGATTCTTCTGGGAGGCCGCCGTCTGGCCGCTGATCAGCGAGCCTAGGAGAGTCGCCACGTCCTTCGCGTCGGCGTGCTTGAGCGGCATGACCTCCATGCGCGTCGAGGGATCCGACTTGATGTCCATCTGCGCGATCAGGGAATCGAAGAGCGGGTACTCGCGGGGATCCGCGATCAGGATGATCTGGTTCGTCCGGTCATCCGGGGTGTAGGTCGTGGTCGCGCGGAGCGAGGACGCAGCCGGCCCGGTCAGCATCGTGTGGATCTTGGAGACCACGTCGCTGGCCTTGGCGCCGTTGTGCAGCGTGTAGAACTTGGGCTCGAGGCTGCTCTCGCGGGGCTTGTCGACCTCAATCAGGAGCTTCTCGATCCTCTGCACGTTCTCCAGGGAGTCGGTCACCATGATGACGTTCGCCTTCTCGAGGGAGACGATGCCGTTGCCGATATTCGGCGTCATGAAGGTCAGGACCTGGGGGACGAACTCCGAGACCCTGAGGAAGTTGAGCTCGAAGATCTTTGTCACGATCCGGCCGCTGGAGGGCAGGTCGAGGGTCGAGCCCGTGATCATCTCCGGAGCCTCGCTCTTGGCCTGGGAGAGAGGAGTGACCTTGAGGAAGCGCGTGCCCATCGGGGACACGGAGACGCCGTTCAACTCCAGGATAGTCTCAAGGGCTGTGACAAGCTCGGCCTTCGGAATCGGGCGGTTGATCTTAAGCGAGTAGGGCTGCGTTGGGAGCTGGCCGGGACGGATGATGGTGCGTCCGGTGTAGGTCTCGAGAGCGCTCAGGATGGCGTCGATGTCGACGTCACTGACCTTGAACGAGTCCACCATGTCTTGGCCCGCGCGGGTGGGGGCCGCGGGGAGGCTGTGCGGAGCCTGGTTCTGCGTGGCGGGAGCGGGTGCGGTGGGCCTGAGGGTGCCCGGGACCGGAACCTGGGCGAGCAGCGCTGGGGCCGCGGCAAGGAGGCTTGTGGAGAACCACAAGCGTGCGAGGCGCAATGTCATGCAGATTTGGGAACGGAGATAAAAGCGAAAAGCGCCCGAATTGTAAATGGCGTTGTGATATGACGCCTTTTTGCTCGGAAGGTTGCCTTAATCTGCCTTTTTGCGGCTTGCGGGGGTTGTTTTGGGGGCTAACCCTCACGAAAAGCGATGCCCAACACTTTTGGAAAACTCTTCACCATATCGACCTGGGGCGAAAGCCACGGGCCGGCGGTGGGTGTCGTGATAGATGGCTGTCCCGCGGGCCTGCCGCTCGGAATTGAGGATATCCAGCCCGATTTGGACCGCCGAAAGCCGGGTCAGAGCTCGATCACGACCCCCCGCAAGGAGGGGGACCTTGTCGAGATCCTCTCGGGGGTATTCGAGGGAAGGACAACGGGGGCCCCTATTTCCATGCTGGTCAGGAATTCCGACGCCAGGCCGGGGGCCTACGACGAGATGAAGGAAAAGTTCCGGCCCTCCCATGCCGATTTCACCTACCAGACGAAGTATGGCCTAAGGGACCACCGGGGTGGCGGCCGAAGCTCCGCCCGCGAGACGATCGCCCGCGTGGCCTCGGGCGCCGTGGCGAAGAAGCTCCTTTCCCTGACCGGCCCGGTTGCCATCCGGGCCTATGTGACCCGGATCCACGACATCAGCATCCCGGCGGGCTTCGCCACGGGCCTTCCCTCCCAGGAGCAGGTGGATGCGAGCCCGGTGCGCTGCCCGGATCCGGACACGGCCGCGGCCATGGTCCAGAGGATCGAGGACGTGCGCGCAAACGGTGACTCCGTCGGCGGCATCATCACGTGCCGCATCCAGGGTATCCCGGCGGGCCTCGGCGAGCCGGTCTTCGACCGTCTCGAGGCGGACCTCGCGAAGGCGATGCTGTCGCTCCCGGCGACCAAGGGCTTCGAGATCGGAAGCGGATTCGAGGGCACGAAGCTCAAGGGCTCCGAGCACAATGACGCCTATATCCTGAAGGACGGAAAAGTCGGCACCCGCACGAACCGATCGGGCGGCGTCCAAGGCGGTATTTCCGACGGCGAGGAGATCGTCTTCAACGTCGCCTTCAAGGCGACGGCGACAATCATGAAACCCCAGGACACCGTGACCACGGAGGGCAAGCCAACCGAGCTCACGGGCCGGGGAAGGCACGACCCTTGCGTCCTCCCGCGTGCTGTGCCAATAGTGGAGGCGATGGCAGCACTGGTCCTCATCGACCACTGGATGCGGGACGCCGCGCAGAACAAGACCTTCACCTTCTGAGCACACAGGACGACAAGCCGCTGGTTTACCTGGTCCTCGGGGCCGCGGGCTCCGGGCGCAGGGAGGTCTTGGCTGATTTGATCGGGGAGGGCCTGGAGGAAAGCGCCAAGGCCGCCGTCCTTCTGCCGGCCAAGGAATGGCCGGATCCCTCGGACGGGAAGTTCCCGGAGGCCACGCGCTGGACCGTGCTTGAGGACATGTCGATCGAGGCGGACCTTCCGATTGGCGCCACGCACATCTTCATCCTCTTCGACGGCCGGATGAACCCGGTCGACCAGATCGAGGGCTTCAAGAATTGGCTCACGAACCGGGGCCTCGAGGTCGCGCGCGCGATCTGCGTCGTCAACTGCCAGCTGGCAGAGAAGAACCCGAAGCTCTTCGCATGGTACGAGGCCTGCATCCATTTCTCGGACGTCGTGCTGCTGAACCAGCGGGACGGCGTCTCGAACAAGTGGGTCGGCGACTTCAAGGAGAAGTTCGAGTCGAAGTTCTATCCCTGCCTTTGGGAGTTCGTGCGGGAGAACAAGGTGAAAAATCCCGCGCTCATCCTGGCTCCGGTCGCCCGGCGGATGTCCCATGTCTTCGACGAGCAGGACTGGGTCAGCGTCGAGGAGGACGAGGATGAGGACGACCTGGAGGACGGCGAGGAGACCGAGATGAAGCCCGAGGAGGACATGTACCTCGAGCGGCGCAACGGCG
>DASRSJ010000096.1:0-17724 GCA_035656555.1 Opitutaceae bacterium | reverse complement strand
GCATCTGGGGCCCGATGAACTACCTGGTTTACCTCGGGCTGCGCAACTACGACGTCCCGCAGGCGCGCCGGGAGTTTGCCGGGAAGTCCCTCAGGCTCTTCAACAAGGAGTGGCTTGAGAATGGCCACGTGCACGAGAACTACAACACGGTCACCGGCAGCGGGGACGACGTGACCTCGAGCGACCGGTTCTACCACTGGGGCGCGCTGCTTGGCCTGATAGACATCCAGGAGAACACCCCCGAAGGGGCTGAAAACAAGGTCCCAGGGCACGCCAGGTAGACGGCCGGCGAGGAAAGCAGCCAGGGCCGGCGGGGCCGGCGGCGGCCGCCTTCCAACCACCGAAATCCGCCGTCCATCCAATCCGGGGCGGAAATAGCGCCGCGATGTGGAAAAAGCTCTTGAACGACTGATAATTAGCTTCCTAACTATCCGTTTTAACGACTGCCGAACGAGCCCCCGTCCCACCACACGCGATGCCATTTCTCATGCTTAAGGATCTTCCCCGCTACGAGTGCCTCCTGAGCACTGCGCGGGTGCATCCCGAGCTCGACCCTTCCGCCGCCGAGGCCTACCTGAACCTGCTGCGGGCGGGCGACGAGTCCTACAGCAAGAGCGAGGCCTTTTTGACGGAGCACGGCATGTCGCCGGGCCGCTTCACGATCATGATGCTGCTCTATAACAAGCAGGACGGCAGCACGATCCCGAGGACCCCCGCGGAGCTGGCCGACATGGCCGCCGTGACGCGGGCGACGATCACGGGCCTCGTCGACACGCTTGAGCGCGACGGCCTCGTGAAGCGCGAGCACGACGAGGGCGACAGGCGCATGATGCAGATCCGCATGACCCCGAAGGGGCACGCCGCGCTCCGCGACCTCCTGCCCGGATACTTCCAGCAGATGGCCCAGCAGATGGCGCCCCTCAACGAGAACGAGAGAAAGACGCTCGTTCGCCTCCTCAACAAGCTGGCGGCGCATCCGCCCGCCTCGCACATCGAGACGAAGGCCCACGCCGTCGTCTGAGTTCCCGGTTTTACGCTATCCCTATACCCAGCCCGCTAAGATCCACATGAAGAAGTACACGAAATCATTCCTCTCGATCCTCGCCGTCATCGCGCTGATCGTGGTCATCGTCGTGATCAAGGTCACGCAGATCAAGACGCTCATCGGCACCAAGCAGCAGGTTCCCGCCGAGGCCGTCTCCACCACCCAGGTGAAGTCGGAGGTCTGGCAGCAGACGCTCAGCTCCGTCGGCTCCCTCACAGCCGTGCAGGGTGTCACGGTCGCCGCCGAGCTCGACGGCAAGATCACCCAGATCAACTTCACGGCCGGCGCCTCCGTCAACGCGGGCGACGTCCTCGTCAGGCAGGACACCTCCGCCGAGGAGGCCCAGCTGAGGGCCGCCGAGGCGAGCGCGGAGCTGGCCACGGTCAACCTGAAGCGCACGAAGGAGCTCCTCGACAAGGAGACGGTCTCCCAGGCGCAGTACGACGCCGACTCGGCCTCGCAGAAGCAGGCCCTCGCGGCCGCCGACAACATCCGCTCGACGATCGCCAAGAAGACGATCAAGGCCCCCTTCACGGGCAAGCTCGGCATCCGCCTCGTGAACCTCGGCCAGAACCTGAAGGCCGGGGACTCGATCGTCTCCCTCCAGGCGCTGGACCCCATCTTCGTGGATTTCTACCTGCCGCAGGATGAGATGAACCAGGTGACTCCCGGCCTTGAGATCGGCCTCTCGGGCGACGCGATCGCCGGCAAGAACATCATGGGCAAGGTGACCGCCATCAGCCCCGACGTCGACGCCTCGACCCGCAACGTGCGCGTCCAGGCGACGGTCGAGAACAAGGCCGGCCTGCTCCACCCGGGCATGTACGTCGACGTGGCGGTGAACCTGCCCGTGACGGACAAGGTCCTCACGATCCCGGCCACCTCGGTCCTCTACGCCCCTTTCGGCGACACGGTCTACGTCGTCTCCGAGACGAAGGACGATTCCGGCGCCTCGGTCCTCACGGTCCAGCAGAAGATCGTCCGCCTCGGGACCCGTCGCGGCGACTTCGTCGCCGTCAGCCTCGGCCTCAAGGAGGGTGACACCATCGTCACCTCCGGCGTCTTCCGCCTGCGCCCCGGCGCCACCGTCAAGGTGAACAACGACTACGCGCCCGACGCGCAGCTCGCCCCGAAGCCCAGCGATTCCTGAGTCGGATAGGGCATCCACCGATCCCATGAAATTCACCGACCTATTCATCAAGCGCCCGGTCCTCGCGATCGTGGTCAACCTGGTGATCCTGATCGCAGGCGTCCAGGCGTACCGCACGCTCAACGTCCGCCAGTACCCCCAGAGCGAGAACGCGACGGTCACCGTCACGACGGTCTACGTCGGCGCCACGGCCGACCTCGTCAGGGGCTTCATCACGACGCCCCTTGAGCGCTCCATCGCGGCCGCCGACGGCATCGACTACCTTTCGTCCACGAGCGCCCAGGGCCTCTCGACGATCACCGCCCGCCTGAAGCTCAACTACGACCCGATCAAGGCCCTGTCCGAGATCAGCGCGAAGGTGGACCAGGTCCGCAACATCCTCCCCGCCGAGGCCCAGGTCCCCGCGATCGACGTCCAGTCCGCCGACTCGCAGTTTGCGGCCGCGTATCTGAGCTTCACGTCCGAGACGCTCCACCAGAACGAGATCACGGACTACCTGGTCCGCGTCGTTCAGCCCCGCCTCTCGGCCATCGCCGGCGTGCAGAGGGCCGACATCCTCGGTGCCCGCACCTTCGCGATGCGCATCTGGCTCAAGCCCGACCGCCTTGCGGCCCTCAACATCAGCCCGGCCCAGGTGAGCCAGGCACTGGCGGCGAACAACCACCTGAGCGCGCTCGGCAGCACCAAGGGCAACCTCGTGCAGGTCTCCCTGACAGCCAACACCGACCTGCGCTCGGTCGAGGAGTTCAAGAATCTCGTCATCCGCCAGCAGAACAACGCAATCGTGCGCATCCGCGACATCGCCGACGTCGAGCTCGGGGCCGAGGACTATGAGACGGACGTGCGCTTCTCCGGCGAGACCGCCGTCTTCATGGGCATCTTCGTGCTGCCGTCGGCCAACTCGCTCGACGTCATCAAGCTCGTCCGCACGGAGATGGTCCAGATCCAGAAGGACCTTCCCGGCGGCATGCAGGCCAAGGTGGCCTACGACACGACCGCGTACATCAACGACGCCATCCACGAGGTGTTCCACACGCTCGGGGACACGCTGCTGCTGGTCGTCATCGTCATCTTCCTATTCCTCGGCTCCTGGCGCTCGGTGCTGATCCCGGTGGTCGCGATCCCGCTCTCGCTCATCGGCGCCATCTTCCTGATGCAGCTGTTCGGATTCTCGATCAACCTGCTGACGCTCCTGGCCATCGTGCTCTCGGTCGGACTAGTGGTCGACGACGCCATCGTCGTCGTCGAGAACGTCGAGCGGCACCTTGCCGAGGGCAGGACGCCCATCGAGGCGTCCCTGATCGGCGCCCGCGAGCTGGTGGGTCCCATCATCGCCATGACGGTCACGCTCGCCGCGGTGTACGCCCCGATCGGACTGCAGGGCGGCCTCACGGGCTCCCTGTTCCGGGAGTTCGCGTTCACGCTCGCCGGCGCCGTGACCATCTCGGGCGTCGTGGCCCTCACGCTCTCGCCCATGCTCTGCGCCAAGTTCCTGAGGGCGGGAGACAGCGAGAAGGGCTTTGCCAAGGTCGTGACCCACACCTTCGAAAAGGTGAAGCGCACCTACACCGCGCTGCTCGACTTCTCCCTCAACCAGCGCGGCGCGGTCTACACGATCTGGATCCTGATCAGCGTGGTCGGTGTCGCCATGATCGTCATGGCCCCGGCCGAGCTCGCGCCCGCCGAGGACCAGGGCGTCCTGTTCGGCATCGGCACGACGGCCGCCAACGCGACCCTCGACCAGAACATCCCCTACGCCGTCGGGATCGAGAAGACCTTCTTCTCGGATCCTGACACGGACTTCGTCTTCCAGATCACGAGCGCCGACACGGCGATCGCGGGCCTGGTCGCCAAGCCCTGGGGCGAGCGCAAGCGGCCCATCAAGACCATCCTCGCCCAGATGCAGCCGAAGGTCTCGGCGATCCCGGGCATCCAGCTTCAGCTGGTCCAGCTGCCGGCGCTTCCGGGCGGCGGAAACTTCCCGATCGAGGTCGTCCTGACCTCGACGGCCGACCCGCAGGAGATCCTCTCGTTCGCGAAGGAGCTCTCGGCAAAGGTCATGGAGAGCAAGCGGTTCTACTTCCCGCCGCTTCTGGACGTGAAGTACGACGCCCCGCAGGCCGAGGTCGTGATCGACCGCGACAAGGTCGCGGCGCTCGGGCTCAACCTTCAGCAGATTGGCGACGACCTCTCCGCGGCGATGGGCGGTAACTACGTCAACTACTTCAACATCTCGGGCCGAAGCTACAAGGTCATCCCCCAGCTCAAGCGCACCGACCGCCTCAACCCCGCGCAGCTCGAGCGGATCTACGTAACCGGACCGGGTGGAAGCCTTATCCCGCTCAGCACGGTGGCGACCGTCAAGTACTCGACGATCCCGAGGACGCTCAACCGCTTCCAGCAGCTTAACTCCGTCACGATGAGCGCCGTCGCGGGCATGCCGCTCGACGACGCGCTCAAGCTCTTCGAGACCGAGGGTGCGAAGATCCTGCCCAAGGGCTACGGGATCGACTACACCGGCGAGTCCAGGCAGCTGCGCCGCGGCGGCGGCAGCGCCGGCTTCTGGACGACGATGGGCCTTGCGGTCGCGCTCATCTTCCTAGTCCTCTCCGCGCAGTTCAACAGCTTCAGGGATCCCCTGGTAATCCTTGGCGGCTCCGTCCCGATGGCCATCTTCGGCTCGGCGATCTTCATGTTCCTGAAGTTCCCGAACCCGATGATGCACTACTTCACGGACGGCTGGACGACAACCTTCAACATCTACTCGCAGGTCGGACTCGTGACCCTCGTCGGCCTGATTGCCAAGAACGGCATCCTGATCGTCGAGTTCGCGAACAAGCTCCAGCTCGACGGCAAGTCGAAGATGGACGCGATCCATGAGGCGGCGCTCACCCGTCTCCGCCCCATCCTGATGACCAGCGTGGCCACGGTCGCCGGCCACTTCCCGCTCACGCTCGTCACGGGCGCGGGCGCGGCGGCCAGGAACTCGATCGGCCTCGTCCTCGTCGGCGGCATGTCGATCGGCACGTTCTTCACGCTGATCGTCCTCCCCGCCATCTACATCCTGATCGCCAAGGACCACTCCAAGGACCGGGCCAGGGAAGGCCTCGTCACCTCCGAGGGCGTCACCCTCAAGCCCGCGCACGCATGAAACACCTTAATCTGATACCCGCGTTCCTCATCGCCGCGTGCTCGGCCTATGCCGACGTGGCGCCGACGCAGGCGCCCGAGCTGCCCTCGCCGCTGGACCTCAAGGGCGCGATTGGCTACGCGCTCAACCACAACTACTCTGTCCTGCAGGCGCGCGAGATCATCCGCCAGCAGGAGGGCGTGATCGTCCAGGTGAAGAGCCAGTCGATCCCCAACGTTTCGGCCGGCGGCGAGTACCAGAGGAACGCGCTCGCCATCTCGCAGACCTTCCCGGCCGCGGGCAGCCTCTGGGACGTCGAGCTCAAGGCCACGCAGACCCTCTACGCCGGCGGCGGTGTGCGATCCGCGATCAAGTCGGCGCAATTGACCCGCGACGCGGCGGCGCTCGACCTGCAGACGGCGATCGACGCCGCGCTCCTGGACGTGCGAACGAAGTTCTACAATGTCATTCTCGCCCGCGACAAGATCGGGGTGGAGGAGGACAACGTGAAGCTCTACCAGCACCAGCTGGACGACACGAACAACCAGTTCCAGTCGGGCTCGGTCTCGAAGTTCGAGGTCCTTCGCGCGAAGGTGTTCCTCGCGAACGCCCAGCCGCCCCTCATCGCGGCCCGCAACAGCTACCGCGTCTCGGTCGAGCAGCTGCGCCAGTCCCTTGGCGCGACGGGCTCGACGACATTCCCCGAGGTGTCCGGCGACCTGAACTTCCAGGTTCAGACCTTCGAACCTTCCTCCGCGGTCCTCTCCGCCCACGAGCAGAGGCCGGAGCTGAAGAAGTACGAGAAGCTCGAGTCGGCCAGCAATGAGTCGGTCACGACCGCGCGCTCGACGGCCTACCCGAACCTCCAGGCCTTCGGTGGCTACCAGTGGGACGGCTTCGGCAACACGGGTGGCAACACCGGCAGCATCTCGGCCAATGGATGGCTCTTCGGCCTCCAGTCGAGCTGGGCCATCTTCGACGGCCGCGCAACCGAGGGCAAGGTGCGCCAGGCCAAGTCGGTGCTTGAGCAGGCCCGCCTGTCCAAGGCTACCGAGGAGCTCGAGATCGATGTCGAGGTCCGCCAGTCCCTCTCGTCCCTTCAGGAGGCCGCCGAACTCGTCACCGCCTCCGGGCAGACGATCGAGGAGGCCGCCGAGGACCAGCGCCTCGCCGAGGCCAAGTACCACGCGGGATCCGCCACTCAGCTCGACGTCCTGACGGCCCAGGTCTCCCTGACCCAGGCCAAGACCGACCAGCTGACGGCGAATTACAACTACCTCGTCGCCCTCGCCAACGTCCGCAAGGCCATCGGGCTTAGCGACGCGCTTGTGATACCCTGATTCTGGCGCTAGGTATTGCGGTGCCCTCCCATGGATGGGAGGGCCTCGACAATGAAGGAAAAGCGCATCTTTCGCACCGTTGCCGGCATCGCGACCGGGCTCCTGGCGATCGCCGTGGTCGTGATGTTCACGCCCGCGGTGCAGACCTGGGCCGCGCGCCGGATGCTGGCCAGCGTCAAGGGCTCCTCGATAGAGAGGGTGTCAATCGGCCTCGGGCACACCTCGATCGAGGGCCTCAGGCTTGAGCGGCAGGGCCTGGTCCTCACCGTTCCCTCCGCCGACGCCGATGTCGGAATATTGACGGGCGCCTTCACCGGGTTCTGGAAGTTCAGGAGCCTCAAGGCGGCAGGCTGGACGCTGGACCTGACCCATGCCTCTGAAAATATCCCAGCCGGCGCCGACAGGGGAAATCCCTGGACCGAGCGCGCCGTCGGAGGCTTGGTCGCGGCGTTCAAGGTGCCCGCGGGCTTTTCACTGGAAGGGATCGGACTCGAAGGGGACGTCGTTTTCCCGGATGCCACGGGCCGGCCGGTTGGCCGCGCCCACGCGGTCGTCACGGGCGGGGGCCTGGCGGCGGGCCACGACGGCAGCTTCCTCTTCAGCGCCACGGCCTCCGTGGACAATCCCCAAGCCCCCGTCACCTCCGTCGGCGTCCAGGCGACGCTCACCATGACGATGGCGGCGTCCGGCACCCTGACCCGCGCCAACCTGAGGGCCGACGCCATGGCGGTCGGGCGCCAGTTCCCCAAGGGAATCGGCCTGTCGTTCGCAGCGTCCGGCGCCCAGGATGCGGGCAAGCAGTCCTTCAACGTGGCCCTCGTCCGCGGATCGGACCGGGTCGCGGAGATCAGCGGCGTCAACGAGGGCGCCTCCGCGAAGGTCTCCGGCGAGTGGCGGCTCGACCTGCGGGATACCGACCTTGCGCCCTTCGCCCTCGGACGCAGCCTGCCGTCGTTCTACGCCGCGGGGCGCGGGGCCTACGACTTTGACGCCTCGAGCGGCGACGTCCACGCCTCGGGCAACCTTCAGGCGAGCGCGGACCGGCTGGCCGTCGTCGCGGTTCCTCTCGGAGCCCTCGGCAAGATCAGCCTGACGGCGGACTTCGATATGGCGCGCTCGGGGGAGTCGCTTCGCGTGTCGCGGCTCAACACGACGATCGCGGGCGTGAAGCCCGTGGCCTCGATCCGCTCCCTGCAATCGTTCGAGTTCAAGCCCTCGACGGGCGAGCTCAAGGTCGCGATGCCATCCGGGGACCTGGTGGGGATTTCGCTGATGGCGCTGCCTCTCTCGTGGCTCAAGGGCCCGTTTCCGGCGCTGGACATCTCGGGCAACCCTGCCGCGGGCGAGTTCGTCATGCGCGCCGAGGACGGCCGCCTCGTCCTAAGGACCAAGGCTCCGCTCCAGGCCTCATCCGTGTCGCTTGGATACTCAGGCTCGACCTATGCCAAAGGCCTCGATGTCTCGGCCTTCATCCTCGCGGACTATGCCACGCAGGGCTGGCAGCTCCAGCTGGCGCCCTTCGAGATCCGAAGCGACGGCACCAAGATCCTCTCGCTCGAGGCTCGGCTGGGCCGCCTCGCGGGCGCGGGCAGCGCGCTCAAGGCTGCGGGCTCCTGGAGCGCCTCGATCCCCGCTTTCCTGTCGATGCCCATGGCCTCGGGGCTGCCGCGACTGGCATCCGGTGACGCCAGCGGCAACTTCGAGGCCAGCCTTTATAACACGCGCTCGGTCCACCTCACGATGGCCCTGTCGAACCTCGCGCCACCCGCCGGTGTCCAAGCGGCACTGCCCTCGGTGGCGACCGAGGTGAGGGCGGACATCGATGCGGAGGGAAGAGTGAGCTTCAGCCTTCCCCTGCGCCTCGACTACGGACGCCGCGCCCCGGAGGTGACCCTTGCGGGCACGATGTCCTATGACGGTCACGGGCCGATGATCGAGGCCACGCTCAGCGGAACGCAGCTCGCGGACGAGGATCTCGCGGTCATAGCCGCCCTGTCCTCGGCCAGCGGGCCGCCGCGCGATTCCCATGCGACATTGGACGAAGCCGGCGCGGCGCACGCGCCCTGGCCGGTCCTCCGGGCCCGGCTCAATGTCTCCCTTGGCGCGATAGCCTTTCCCAAGGCCACGCTCCATGATGTCCGCGGACTCCTGAGCGTCGAGGGCAACACCCTTGCGGTCGAGTCCGCGTCGGCCGGGCTGGGCGAGGGGAGCACCTCGAAATTCGACGGCAGCCTTACCTTCACGGCCTCCGACCCGCAGCCGTATTCCTTCAAGGCGAACGTGAGCGTCGACAACGTGGACTCGGTGCCATTCCTGAAGGATTCCGGCTCCGACAGGCCGGCACTGATCGACGGCAAGTTCACGGCAACGGCTTCACTGTCGGGAAAGGCCGCGGAGCCCGGCAAGCTGCTCGAGCACGCCCAAGGCAGCCTCAAATTGACGAGCAAGGACGGCATCATTCGGGCGCTCCACGCCGAGGTGCTCGACTCGATCAAGCAGGACTCCTCCAAGCTCGCCGACGCCCTGGACACGGTGACGTCGCTTTTCGGCAAGAAGTCCGACAAGCTCGGCACCGCCTTGGTCGAGACCGCGAAGGCGCTCTCCGAGATCCGCTACGACCAGATGAGCATCTCCGCCGAGCGCGGGGAGGACCTGGATATTCACGTGACCCAGATCACCGTCATCTCGCCCGAGGAGCGCCTGACCGGGACGGCGCGGATCACCTATGCCGCGGCTGTCCCGATCCGTGACCAGTCCTTCTCGGCCGACATGGAGCTCGGCGTCCGCGGCCGCGTCGTGAAGTTCATGGACCTTGTCGGGCTTCTCGGGGAGACGCAGGACGATCTCGGCTACACCCGCCTCTACCAGCCGATCCACCTTGGCGGCACCCTTGCCAGCATCGACCAGACGCAGTGGAAGGCGATGCTCGTGCAGGCGCCCCTTCGAAAGGGGGGCGGTTTGTTTGACAAGCTGCTCGGGAGATGACCACCGTCGCCGGTGAGCATGAGTAGGCGTTCCACGCTGCCGCTTTGGATCGCGATCCCCGTAGGCCTTGTCGCGCGAGCCCTCTACCGTGTCCGCGTCCTGGGCGCCGCCAATGTGCCCCGGACGGGAGGCGCCGTCCTGATCGCGAACCATATCTCCTACATGGACGTCGTGGTCCTGCAGCTGGCGTGCCCGCGGGCCATCCGCTACATGGCCTACCGCGGACCGGGCACGGGCGCCCTCTTCGGCTGGATCTTCAGGCTGGCGGGCGTGATCGAGGTGTCGCCCAAACGTCCCTCCCAGTGGCTGCGGGACTCGGTCCGCGCCCTTGAGCGCGGCGACATCGTCTGCGTCTTTCCCGAGGGCGAGATTTCCCGCACCGGCCAGCTGATGGCTCTGCGCAAGGGCTTCGAGCTCATGGCGCGCCGCGCGAAGGTTCCCGTGATCCCCGCGGCCGTGGACGGCCTCTGGGGAACCCTGTTCTCGTTCTCGCAGAACCGGTACTTCTGGAAGCGCCCCAAAATATCCCGCACCGACGTCTGCGTGGCGTTCGGGGAGCCGATCCCGTTCCAGAAGGCGGGCCAGGGTGCGGCGAGGAAGGCGATCATGGGACTCTGGGCCGACGCCTTTGGCGAGAGTCCCCATCTCCGCGGCAACATCGCGCGCGAGGCCGTGCTTTCCCTTGCGCATCGTCCCGGCGACAAGGTGATCGTCGACAGGACGGCGGGACGGCGCGTCCTCACTTCGGCGCAGCTTCTCGCCGCAGCGGCGGTCCTCTCCCGGAGGATCCGCGAGATGGTGCCTGAGGCGCGTGTCGGCATCGTCCTACCGCCGGGAGCCGGGGCTGCGATCGCGAACCTCGCCGTCGCCTGCGCCGGCAAGGTGCCGGTCAATCTCAACTTCACGGCCGGCCGGGCCGCGGTCGAGTCCAGCCTCGCGGAGGCCGGCGTCCGCACGGTCCTGACCGCGGATGCGCTTCGCGCGCGGCTTCCCGATTTCCCGTGGCCCGCTCTCTCGGTCGATTTGCGCTCCGAAATTGAGGCCGCGGGCGGAAAGCGGGCCATGGCGCCGTGGCTCCTCGCGGCCTGGGTGTTCCCGAGTGCCTGGTTCGCAAGCCTGCTCGGGATCCCGAGGACGGGCGGCACGGGGGAGGCGGGCCTCCTCTTCACGAGCGGCAGCGGAGGCAATCCGAAGGGGGTCGTCCTCTCGCACCGCAACCTCCTCGCCAACTGCACGCAGATCTCTTCGACCTCCGTCCTGCCGGACCACGGCACCATGCTCGGCTGCCTGCCGATCTTCCACAGCTTCGGCTTCACCTTCACGCTCTGGTATCCGCTCCTGCGCGGCTGCCACCTGGTCACGACTCCCAGCCCGCTGGACACCCGCGCGCTGATCGACTGCATCCGCGAGGAGAAGGTGACGGTGCTTCTCGGCGCCCCGACATTCCTGCGGCCGATGCTAAGGAAGGCAGAGCCCGCCGACATGCGCACGGTCGAGCTCGTCGTCACCGGGGCCGAGAAGCTGCATGAGGACCTTCGCCGCGGCTTCCTCGAGAAGTTCCACATAGGAATCCTCCAGGGCTACGGCCTTACCGAGACCTCGCCGGTGGCGAGCCTCAACCAGCCGCACCCGCCCGTGACGACGGCGACCGCCGACGAGCAGGTCGGCAACAAGCCGAACACCGTGGGCCGCCTTCTGCCGGGCATGGCGCTTCGGATCGTGAATCCCGACTCGTTCGAGGATGTTCCCGACGGCGAGGCGGGCGTGCTTCTCGTCAGGGGACCGAACATCTTCTCCCACTACCTGGGCGACGCGTCGCCGGGAGCGTCGCTTCGCGGCGGATGGTTCGTCACGTGGGACATCGCGCGCTCCGACGAGGACGGCTTTATCTCGATCGAGGGACGCCTCGCGCGCTTTTCAAAGCTCGGCGGCGAGATGGTGCCCCACGGCACGATCGAGCAGCGACTCGCCGAGTCCCTGGGCCTGGACCCGTCTGAAGCGCAGTCGATCGTCGTCACGGGGATCTCCGACGCCGCCAAGGGCGAACTCCTTGTCGTCCTGACGACGGCCGATATATCCGCGGCGTTGGTGCGCGAGAAGCTGGTCGCCGCGGGCCTTCCGAATCTCTGGATCCCGCGCCTCGTCCACCGGGTGCCGGCGATTCCCGTCCTTGGAACGGGAAAATTGGACCTCGCCGCCTGCAGGCGCCTGGCCCTGGAGGCGCGCCGTGAGTGACCCGGGGCGTATCGTGGACGCCCATGTCCACGGCTACACGGCCGAGGTCGCCGCGGACCCCGCCGCCTGGGGAGCGGCCCGCGGCGAGGAGGCCTGGGTGCGCTGCGTGGCGCCCGAGGGAAAGCGCTCGATCCAGGGATGGGCCGACTGCGACACGCTGGTGAGAGACATGGACAGAGCGGGGGTGGCAGCCTGCGTCCTCCTCGGCTGGTACTGGGAGCGCCAGGAGACCTGCGATCTCCAGAACGCGTGGCATCTCGAATGGATCCGTCGCCACCCGCACCGGCTGGTCGGGTTCGCAACGGTCCAGCCCCGCGCGGGCGAAAGGGCCCTCGCCGCGCTGGAGAAGGCGCTTGATGCGGGTCTTGCGGGGATTGGCGAGATCCTCCCGCAGGCGCAGGGCTTCAGTCTCTCAGACCCGGTATGGCGCACGATCCTCGGAATCGCATCGGAGCGGGATTTGCCTGTGACGCTCCACGCCACGGACCCGGAGGCCGGCCCCGCCGCGGGTCCCAGGACACCGCTCGAGGACTACGTTCAGATGGCCGGGGAGTTCCCGGGAGTGAACTTCATCCTCGCCCACTGGGGCGGCGGCCTCGCGTTCCGCGAGCTGGCGGAATTCGGGGCGCTCCCGCCCAACCTGTACTTCGACACCGCGGCCTCGCCGCTCCTCTACGACATCGGGGTCTTCAAATCGGCCCTGGCTAAGGTCGGCCCCTCAAGGATCCTCTACGGCTCGGACTACCCGCTGATCCTCTACCCGCGGACGGCACGGATCGCGTCGTTCGAGCCGTTCCTGGACGAGATCGCCGCCGCCGGGCTCCGAGCGCCGGAGCGGGATGCCATCATGGCTTCGAATATCCTGCGCCTGCTGCCCGCGGGTGTTGCGCAGGCCCTGAAGGGAGTGTAATCCGTAAGGGGCCGATGGATTTTTCCGCAGCAACAAAGAAGCTTAGGAGCCGGCTGGGTTCCAAGGTCGTAAGGACCGACGCCGCGTCGCTGCGCACGGCCTCGTTTGACGGCAGCAAGATAGCCTTCCCGTCGGCGGCCGTCATCTTTCCCAGGAACAAGGACGATGTCGCCCGGGTGCTGGAACTTGCAAACCGCCACCGCGTCCCGGTCACCGTCCGGGGCAGGGGCACGAGCCTCACGGGCTCCGCGTCCCCTGCAAAGGGCGGCTGGGTGCTGGATCTTCTCAGCTGGAACGGAATCAAGATAGACGCCCAGGCCGGCATGGCCCACGTCCAGGCCGGCGCAACCGTCGAGAGCATCCAGGCCGCGGCCGACGCCAAGGGCTGGTTCTATCCCCCGGACCCTTCCTCAAAGAAATACTGCACGATCGGCGGCAACATCGCCTGCAACGCCGGCGGCATGCACGGCGGCAAGTACGGCGTCACCCGCGACTTCATCCTGGCGCTCAAGGGATTCCTTCCCACAGGCGAGTGGGTGGAGTGGGGCACCCCGACAAAGAAGTTCTCGGCCGGCTTCAACCTGCGCGACCTCTGGATCGGCAGCGAGGGCATGCTCGGCGTCGTGACCGAGGCCACGCTCAAGCTGATCCCCAAGCCCGCCGACAGGTGGACCCTCCTCGTGTCCTTCAAGGCGGAGACCGACGCTTTTAAAGCCGTCCTCGCCCTTTTCGCGGCCAGGGTCCAGCCGGCCATCTGCGAGTTCCTGGACCGCTACTCCGTCGAGTGCGCCGAGCGGGCCACCGGAAAAGCCGTGTTCAAGGGCCAGGCGGGCCGCCCGGTCGTCCTCATTGAACTCGCCGGCAGCGAGGCGGAGGTGCACGCCCAACGGGCGAGCGTCCTCGCCTGGGCGAAGAAGCACGGCCTCGCCTTCCGGGCCGCCCGCAACCGCAGGGAGGCCGACCAGCTTTGGGAGGTCCGGCGCTCCTGCTCGGGTGCCATGTTCAAGATGGGAGACTCCAAGCTCAACGAGGACATCGTGGTCCCCATGCGCAAGTACATGGAGTTCGGGCGCTTCCTAGAGAAGCTCAGGAAGGAGTCTGGTCTTCCCATCCCGACCTTCGGCCACCTCGGGGACGGCAACCTCCACGTGAACATCATGTACCACAAGGCCGTCCCCGCCGAATGCCGGGCCGCAGAGAAGGCCGTGAACCGCCTGATGGAGGCCGTCGTGGCCCTGGGCGGGGCCATTTCCGGCGAGCACGGGATAGGCCTGGCGAAGACCCCTTTCCTGCGCCTGCAGCACTCGCCGGCGGCCGTAAAGGCCATGAAGGCGGTCAAGAAGGCGCTCGATCCCAGGGGCATCATGAACCCCGGCAAAATGTTCGAAATCGTGAGAGTATGGGAATGCGCGCGCGTCAACGTGCGATTGCCCTGGGACCACAAGTAAATTTCGCCTTTTCCGTTTGCCCGCCTGAGCGGCGCACTCTCCAATTTGCAGGCTTAATGCATCTCAAGGCTCTAAAACTCCAAGGCTTCAAGTCATTCGCAGACCCCACGACCCTTCAGTTTGAGCCCGGCGTGACCGCCGTTGTCGGACCGAACGGATGTGGCAAATCCAACATAGCCGACGCAATCCGGTGGGTCCTTGGTGAGCAGAGCGCGAAGGCCCTCCGCGGCGGCAAGATGCAGGATGTCATCTTCGAGGGCGCCGACACCCGCCGCGCCGCCCAGATCTGTGAGGTCTCGCTTCTCCTGACGGAGTGCGAGAAGCAGCTCGGCAGCGAGTTCCACGAGATCGAGATCACCCGCAGGGTGCACCGAGACGGCCAGGGCGAGTACCTCTTCAACGGCCAGCCCTGTCGCCTGAAGGACATCCACAAGCTTTTCATGGACACCGGCGTCGGCCGCACGAGCTACTCGATCATGGCCCAGGGCCAGATCGACCAGGTGCTCTCGTCCAAGCCCGAGGAACGCCGCGCCGTCTTCGAGGAGGCCGCGGGCATCACCAAGTACAAGAGCCAGCGCCGCGAGGCCATGGGCAAGCTGGCCCTGACGGACCAGAACCTGGCCCGCGTCGCCGACGTCGTCGGCGAGGTCTCCCGCCAGATCGGCAGCCTGAAGCGCCAGGCCGCGAAGGCCATGCGCTACAAGAGGCTCGCCCACCGCCTGCGCCACCTGAGCCTCGCATGGAGCGGGCTGCAGCACGCGCGCATCTCCGAGACCCTCGGCGGCCTCGAGTCGAAGCTTTCCGGGCTCCGCGAGGAGGCCGAGCGGCGCAGGACGAACCTCGAGGGCCAGCAGAGCGGGCTTGAGGCCGGCAAGGCCGACCGCAGCCGCCTGAACCAGCGCGTCCAGGACGCGCAGCAGTCCGTCTACGATTTGAGGAGCCAGAAGGAGCAGGCTGAGAACAGCGGCAACTTGGCGAAGATCCGGCGCTCGGGCCTTGCCGAGAGGCTCGAGTCCACGAAGGACACGCTGGGCGAGCTTGAGATGCAGATGCGCGAGGTTGCCGACCAGGTGGACTCGGGCTCCCAGGACAAGCAGATGCAGCTGGGCCTCCTCGGCAGCAGCGATGCGACATTCCAGCAGCACAACCGCGAACTGGCAGTCATCGAGGGCGAGCTCAGCAAGCTCGACCGCGACCTGCAGCAGGCGAAGTTCGAGCTTCTGCAGATCGACAGCACGGTCGCGCGCCTGCGCACCGAGTCCTCGGGTCACGAGGTCGACCAGAAGACGAGCATCCACCGCCACGAGGCGCTGGCCGCGGAGGTGAAGCTCCTGGCCGACCAGGCCGAGGCCTCCGACAAGGCGGCGCTCGAGGCGCTCGCCAAGGCCGAGGAGGCCCTGACCGGCAAGACCTCCTCCACTGAGGCCGCAGGCGTCGCCCAGCAGGCCGTCCTCGACGCGACTGCCGCCTTCCGAGAGTCGCAGCGCAAGCTCCAGGAGGTTGACAGGCAGATGGCCCAGCGCGGCGCGCGCCTGAAGCTCCTCCAGCAGCTCCAGGAGCGCTGGGAGGGATTCGGCGAGGGCGCGAAGGCTGTCCTCCAGGGCAAGCTCGCGGGCGCCATGAACGGCGCCAAGGCGACCGCGGTCTCCCAGGGAATTGAAATCAGGCCCGAGTTCGGCCGCGCGATCGAGGCCCTCTTGGGCACGGCCGCGGAGGCGATCCAGGTGAGCGACCTTTCGACGGCGAAGCGCATCTTCGCCCAGCTTGAGCAGGATCAGATCGGCTCGGTCATCCTGCGGATCGCCGAGCTCGGCACGGGAACACTCGCGGCCTCCGAGTTGCCGGCGGGACTGACGCCGGCGACCTCGGCCCTTGCCAGCATCGACGACGGCCACCCGGCCTCAGCCATCCTCGCCTCCTGCTACGTGGCCGACGACCTCGGCGCGTTCCTCGAGTTCTGGAAGGCCAACCCCGCGTTCTCGTTCCTCGCCGTCGCTACCCGCAAGGGCGAGGTCGTGGACCGCCGCGGCCTTGTCTCCGGCGGGCACGCTTCCTCCAAGAAGCAGTCCAGCGGCATCGTCCAGCGAGAGATCGACATCAAGGAAACCTCGAAGGCCCTGGTCGACGACCAGCGGGTCCATGACGAGATCCGCGTGCAGAACGAGGCCCTGAATGTCCGCATCGCGGCCGCTGAGCGCGACCTCGAGGAAAAGCGGGCCGCCGTCATGACTTCCACGCAGTCGCTTGCTGCGGCCCAGGCCGAGGAGCGAAACGCCCGCCGCGGCGCCGACGAGACCGCGGCCCGCGTGAAGCGTATGGAGACCGAGCTCGCCAGCCTCGAGCAGGCGAGGGCGGAGGCCCAGACACGATGGGAGAAGGCGAACGCGGGCTTGGCGCTCGCCGAGGCCTCGTCCCTCGCGCAGAAGTCGAAGATCGAGGACTATGAGCGGCGCCTCACCGAGGTGCGCGCCGGCCGCGACGTGAAGCGCGAGTCGCTGGCGCAGGCGAGGCTCGACCTGGCGGAGCGCCGCCAGAAGGTCGAGGTCCTGGACAAGGGCTTGGGCGAGATGGAGAGGCGGCGCCAGCAGATCGGCGACCTCCTGGTCCAGCGCCAGCAGGAGATCGAGACCTGGACGGTCCAGACCGAGGAGCTTGAGAAGGAGGAGGCGGCCCAGCGCGCCAACGCGTCGCGCATCGCCGAGACGCTCGCGATCTCCCAGGAGCAGGTGGAGAAGGTCCGCCTGGAGCTCCTCGCCGTGGAGAACGCCATCGGCCTTCTCGAGGCCTCGCAGAACGTGCTGCGCAAGGAGTCCGACTCCGCCCACAACGAGCTTAGCACCCACGAGGTTCGTCTCGCCGAGAACCGCCAGCGCGCGACGTTCCTCTCGGAGGACGTCACCCGAGAGTTCCAGGTGGATGTCACGACCATCGTCTGGAAGGACATGATCTGGCACGCCGACGACGAGCCCGAGGGAATCCTGCTCCTCGACCTCGAGGAGGAGGGCGAGGAGGCCCCGGTCAAGCGCTCGAAGAAGAAGCGCCCGGAAGTCCCGGGCGAGGAGGATCTCGCGGCCTTGGACGGCACCGACTGGGACGCCGTGAAGGCGGAGGTCGACGCGCTTCGCGCGCGCATGGGCGGCATGGGCGCCGTGAACCTGGTCGCCATCGAGGAGTACTCGGAGCTGAAGCAGCGCCACGACTTCCTGAAGAACCAGAGCGACGACCTGACGAACGCGAGGATCGAGCTGATTGCGGCGATCGACGAGATCAACGTGACCTCGCAGAAGCAGTTCGAGGTGACTTTCGAGCAGATCCGCAAGAACTTCGAGTTCACGTTCCAGACGCTCTTCGGCGGCGGCCGCGCCAACATCGAGCTCGTCCAGGGCGAGGACGTCCTTGAGAGCGGCATCGAGATCGTCGCGCAGCCCCCCGGCACGAAGCTGAAGGGCATCTCGCTCCTCTCCGGCGGCCAGAGGACCCT
>DASRSJ010000095.1:0-9266 GCA_035656555.1 Opitutaceae bacterium | reverse complement strand
AAGACGATTCACTTCAACGCCCATTACGATGTCGTGCCCGTGTCCGGAACGTGGCGCCACGGCAATCCATTCAGCGGCGCCATCGAGAAGGGTAATATCTACGGCCGGGGTACCGCCGACATGAAGGGCTCGATCGCGAGCCTCCTGACGGCGCTCGACGCCCTCATCCAGACGGGCAGCAAGCTGAAGATGAACGTCGAGGTGTCCTTCACCGCCGACGAAGAGACGGATTCCTACCTCGGATCCCACTGGGTCGTGAAGGAGGCGCCCATCAAGCCCGACTACGCCATCGTGATGGAAGGCGGGGAGGGAGACGAGGTGTGCTGCGGCCACAACGGCAACCTCTGGTTCGAGGTGACGGTCCACGGCCGCGCTGCCCACGGTTCGACGCCCCAGGAGGGCATCAACGCCCTGGAGAAGATGTCCGCCCTGGTGGGCAAGCTCGAGGCCTACAAGGCGCAGATAGCGCGCACGAAGTTCGTGACGCCCGAGGGCAAGACCATGAGGCCGACGATCAACATCGGCGGCGTCTTCTCGAGCGGCGAGGGCGGCAAGATCAACACGGTTCCGGCGCTCGCCAAGTTCTCGATCGACCGCCGTGTCATCGCGACGGAAGACCAGGTCACGGCGGAGAAGGGCCTGCGGGCTTTCCTCACGGACGCCGCGCGCTCGATTCCCGACTGCAAGATCTCGGTCTCCAAGGTCTCGGAAAACTTCTCAAGCTTCACGAAGCCGACCCACAAGTTCTTCAAGGCCGTCGCCTCGAGCGTCGGCAAGATCCGCCAGAAGCCGACCGTCTTCCACGTTTCCGCGGGCTTCAACGACATCCACTACTTCAGCCACGAGTTGAAGATTCCGACGCTGGGCTACGGCCCGGGCGGCGACGACTGCCACGCGGTCGACGAGAAGGCGCGCGTGAAGGACCTGGTCAACACGGCGAAGATCTACGCCGATTTGCTGACGACATTCGAGGGCTAGGGTCCCGTGAAGCCGCGGCGCACGATGTGCACCGCGATCGCGGCCAGGAGCAGCGCGATGATCTTGGACACGGCCCGAAGGCCCGTTTGTCCCACGAGGCGCTCCAGGCGCTCGCTCTGCGCGAACGCGATGGCCACGAGGCCCAGGTTTACGGCGAGGGCGAGGAGAGTCATACCGAGGCCCACGGACTGCGAGACGACGAGGAGCGTCGTTATGGTGGCGGGACCGGCGATCAGCGGCATGCCCAGCGGCACGACTCCGAAGTCATCGGGGAGGCTGCGCTTCTCCTGGGACGGGGTCTGGATCAGCTCGCGCGACGCGAGGATGAAAAGGATGAGTCCGCCCGCTATCTCGAAGTCGCTCACTCCGATGCCGATCGCGATGAAGATGCTTCGGCCCAGGAAGAGGAAAAGGAGGGCCACGATGCCTCCGGTCCAGGTGGCCTGCTTCGCGATCCTCCTTCTCTTGTCGATCGGCACGTCCCTTCCGAGCGCGAGGAAGATCGCCGCAAGGCCCACCGGGTCGATCGTCACGAAGAGCGGGATAAAACACAGGAGGAACTTCTGGGCATACTCCACCCTCCCATCCTGCCCGGGCCGTGCCCGAAAGGCAATCCACCTTGCGCCGCGCTCATGGGCGCCGTTCAGTGGGTTCTCCCCTTGGACACTGCAAAGACCGATCTCTACAGCATGACCCGGACTGAGCTTTTTGCTCTTTTTGCCTCCTGGGATCTGAGCCCCGTCCATGCGGCCCGCCTCTGGAAATACCTTTATCTGGGTCTCGCCACGACGCTCGAGGAAATGCCGGATCTACCCGCGCGCGCTCGCGCGCGACTCAGTGAGGAAACCGTGGTGGGCCGGATCCCCGTGTGCACGGAGGCCGAGTCGACGGACGGGTTCACGCGCAAGTACCTGCTCGGGCTCTCTGACGGCGAGAGGATCGAGACCGTCCTCATGCGCTACAAGGGCCGCTCCACGGCCTGCGTCAGCAGCCAGGCCGGGTGCGCCATGGGCTGCGTATTCTGCGCGACGGGCCAAATGGGCTACAAGAGGCACCTGACGACGGCGGAGATCGTGGCGCAGGCCGCGCACGTGGCACGCGCCCTCGGGACCTCAAAGGAGCCGAGGCCGCTGCGCAATGTCGTCTTCATGGGAATGGGCGAGCCGCTCCACAACTACGACGCCGTCATGAAGGCCTCTGACATCCTGCGCGACCCGAGCGGCTTCGGCCTCAGCTCCGAGCGCGTCACGGTGAGTACGGTCGGCGTCGTCCCGGGCATCCGGCGCATGGCGGACGAGGGCGTGCCCGTCCATCTCGCGGTCTCTCTTCACGCCGCCACGCAGGAAGAACGCGTCGCCCTTGTCCCGGTGGCGAAGAAGTGGCCGCTCGACGAACTCATGGATGCGTGCCGCCACTACTGCGACGCGGTCGGCAGGCGCATCTTCTTCGAGTGGACGCTGATCGACGGGAAGAACGACTCGGCAGACCATGCTCATTCCGTCGGGAAGCTGGTGAAAGGCCTTCCCGCCCACGTTAACCTGATCCCTCTGAACCCGACGGCAGGCTATGGCGGGGAACCCTCCAGGAACGAGTCGTCACGGCGCTTCCAGCGGATCCTCGCCGACGAGTACAAGATACCGAGCACCGT
Organism: Opitutaceae bacterium; assembly: GCA_035656555.1. Taxonomy (GTDB): domain Bacteria; phylum Verrucomicrobiota; class Verrucomicrobiia; order Opitutales; family Opitutaceae; genus Palsa-1447. The sequence continues at coordinate 6,640 of DASRSJ010000095.1, read as the reverse complement.
GCGGGTGCGCCGCGGCATAGACATCGCCGCAGGCTGCGGCCAGCTGGCCACTCAGTCGTAGCGCGCGGCCCGGCCGAGGTAGTTGAGCATCCAGATCTCCTTCCAGACCCGGTAGCGCCCCTCGTTGGAAATCTTCCCATGGTCCTCCCGCGCGCCGCGCGGGTTGAGGAAACCGAGCTCGGTGTTCACGCGGTCGAGCTCGCTCTGCGAGTCGTTCAGGTCCGCCATCGGGTCGACCGTCAAGGGAACGAGGGCCCGTCCCATCGAGGCGATCCTGGAGCGGTGGAGCGCGAGGAGGCGCGGCAGCGAGCGGCAGCACGGCCTGCGGTCCACGAACCAGTTCTCCGGATAGAATCCTCCAAAAGGAATGTAGAGGTTGTCCGTCACGTATCTGGAGCCGTCGACCGCCATGGAGGTGAGCGCGTAGCACACGTCAATCGCCCCGTTGTTCTGCGGCAGGAACGTCACCTGCACGCGAAGGAGCGCGGCCTCGTCCTGGTACACAGAGACGCGCAGGTAGATGTCGCCGGAGATCTCGGCCTTGAGTGCCTGTACCTGGCGGAACCCCTGGGCCCTCAGCCACTCCCGGATCTTGAGGAACTTGGGCTGTATCGGCCACTCCTCACCGCTGCTGTTGACGGAGTAGCGCGGGAAAAGGGGGAAGGGGCTCACGCTCAGGGCCGCGATCTCAAGCCAGTTATAGAGTGTCTCGACCAGGAACCACGTGAGGAAGCCGGCCACCGCGATCACCCAGACCGGGCGGTCAATGATCTCCAGGTAACGGCATGCCCAGGCGCCGACGATGGGAAATATGAGCCAGCGAAGCCAACGGTCGGCGATCGCGAGGACGGGGGACGCGAGGCGCTGGTTGATCCTCACCAGCAGGACGGAAAGGACCATCGCGCAGATGATGATGTAGCGAAAGGGCATGGGCGTGGACGGAAGTGCCGCAGGACTAGCTCGCGAGCCTGGTCCCGGGTGCGCTTGGCGTGACAACCGGGGACAGAACCCCGGAGAGTGGCTGGCTGTATTGGAGCATCCGCGCGCGCATCATTAGTCTGCCAAGGCCATCAAATCCCCCCATGACTTGCAAGCGTGGCTGCGGTTCCGCTCAGCAGCGCACACCGTCATCGCAGATTTACGTAACAATAGTACGTGACGGGGCTTGGGTGGATTGCCTTTCATTCCATCACCCCATGCTTTCCCGAGCCCTTCGACCGTGCCTCGCCGTCGTCCTTGCCGCCTTTTGCCTCCCGAGAGCGGGTGCCCAGTACTATTCCGTCACGAACCTGACGGCGCTGGGGGGAACCTTCAGCACATGCTACTCCCTCAACAATGCGGGGACAGTGGTCGGATATGCGGAATTTCCCGCTTCCAATGCGATGAGCTTCACGAACGGCACGCTCGTCAATCTTGGCTCACCGCCCAATTCCCAAGGAAGCCGCGCCTATGTTGCCAGCAACACCGGCATGATCGCGGGGACCTCGTCAATCGTGGGGGACGCCGTGAGCGACGACAGGCTCGTGAGTTTCGCCGGCGGTGTCGCCTCGGATCTCAGCACCACCCCGATCCCCGGCAACGCCGTCCTGTTCGCGATCAACGACCAGGACCTGATCGTCGGGTGCTACGTTGATTTCAGCGCCACTCCCAAGCAGCACGCCGTCTCCTTCTCTGGCGGGTCGATGACCTCGCTCGGCAACCTGGCGGGAGGCACCTACAGCGTCGCAACGGGAATCAACAATGCCGGCACAATCGTGGGATACGCGGATGACTCGAACGGAACCCATGCCGTGTCGTTCTCAAACGGCACCGTGACGAGCTACGGGTGGCCGGGTGCCAGCTACGCCTACGCAATCAACAACGCCGGCACGATCATCGGTAACGACACGGTCGGCGGCCTCTTGCGCGGCGTCAGCGTGACAAATGGCACCATCACCGACATCGGCACGCTTCCGGGGGGCTCGACCACGCTTCCCAGGGCCATCAACAATGCCGGCACGATCGTGGGTCTGACACAGCTGGCGGGATTCGGGGACTACCATCCCTTCATCTATTCCAACGGAGTCATGGCGGACCTCACGAGCCGCGTGAACATTCAGGGCGCGATCCTCGGGAATCCCCTGGCTATCAATGACAGCGGGCAGATCCTTTTGAACGGCCAGGACACCTCGGTCTCCTATCTTCTCACGCCGGCCGTCGTGCACTTCTCGGTCAGCGCCCCCTCGTCGGCGACGGCTGGCGTCCCTGTCGCGGTGACAGTCAGCGCCGTCGATCCTTCGGGCAACCTGCTGAGCAGCTTCGGGGGCTCCGCCCAGATATCCACCGGCGACACGGTGGCGGAGCTGCCCGCGCCGGCCGCCCTCGTGGGCGGAACAGGCACGTTCACCGTGACGTTCCACTCGGGCGGCCCCCAGACGATCGCGGCCAGCGACACAGTCTATCCGTCGGTTGCCGGGATATCCTCTCCTGTCGACGTGCTCGGGCCCCCGACGTTTTCCACCGAACCGTCTTCCCGGTCAGCGACACCCGGACAAACCATTACCTTCACCACCCTAGCCACGAGCAGCCCCTCTCCCACCTACCAGTGGACCTTCAACGGCGCTCCGATCGCCGGGGCAACCTCCTCCTCTTACACGGTGACAGGATCCCAGGTCGCCAACTCGGGCGCCTACGCCGTACTTGCGACGAACCCGAACGGAACCGTCTCAAGCGTACCCGCGTTCCTGACAGTTAACTCTCTCAACGGCTCGCCCGTCGTCGGCCAGCAGTCCGGCCCGCTCCTCGTCAGTCCCGGGCAGACGGTGGCCCTCTCCGTGTCCGCGTCGTCGACGCCCGCTGAATCCTTCAGCTATGCCTGGTTCCGGGGCGCAATTCCCCTCCAGGACGGCGGCGGGATAAGCGGCTCGCAAAGCCCCGTCCTCTTCCTCGGCCGGGGTACCGCGCTCGAGGGAAGCTATGTCTGCCTCGTGACGGACACGTCCGGCTCGACGACCAGCCAGCCGGCTCCCGTCACCTTCCTCGCATCCCCCGACGTCGGGCGCCTTGTCAACGTGTCGTGCCGTGCGAATGCGGGCGGCGGCCAAAACACGCTGATCACCGGCTTCGTCATCGGCGGCAGCGGCGCGTCGGGTTCGGAAACCGTCCTCATCCGCGCCTCGGGCCCGGCGCTCGTACCCTTCGGCGTCTCCGGAACCCTCGCGGACCCAGGCCTCAACGTCTTCGCGCCCGGGCCGCCTTCCTCCCTCGTCGCCTCCAACACGAGCTGGAGCGGCTCGGCGGTCATCTCGGCCGCCGCCGCTTCGGTCGGGGCCTTCCCCTGGGCCAATCCTTCAAGCGGTGACGCCGCTCTCCTCGAGATCCTTCCCACTGGCGGCTTCACGGCCAACATCTCCGGCCAGTCGGGGGACAGCGGCGTGGCCCTTGCGGAGGTCTATGACGCCACGCCGCCGTCCGACTTCAGCGCCCAGTCCCCGCGGCTCATCAATGTTTCCGCGCGCATCAAGGTGGGAACGGACGCGAATGTCCTGATAGCCGGCTTTGTCATCGGCGGCAGCACTGCAAGGACGGTCCTGATCCGCGCCTCCGGTCCCGCCCTGGTACCCTTCGGGGTCTCAGGAGTCCTTCCCGACCCAAAGCTGGAGCTTTCCGCAGTGGGGCCCCAGACCACCACGATCGCCACGAACACGGGCTGGGGTGGCTCCGCCCAGACCAAGGCGGCCGCTGCCTCTGTGGGGGCGTTCTCGTGGGGCAGTGCGGCCACGCCGGACTCGGCGATACTCCTCACCCTTCCGCCGGGACCTTACACAGCCACCGTCTCGGGGGCTTCGGGCGACACGGGCATAGCCCTTGTCGAAGTCTACGATTTCCCCTGAACCGATGCGCCGGGCCGCTGACGCGCCCTAGCTCTGCCTCATCGGCATGATCACGCAGATGAAGTTATCCAGGGTCTTGAAGACGCCGGGGCTCACCTCGTCCTTCAGCTCCAGGAACACCTCGTCCTTCGCGAGGGCGCGAAGCGGGTCGATCACGAAAGCGGGATTGAAGGCGACCTGGAGGTCCGGGCCGCTGTAGCCGATCGCCATGGACTCGTGAGCCTCGCCGAAGTCGGGGCTCTGCGCCGTGATCTCGAGCAGGTTGCTCGTCAGCTTCATGCGGACGGAGTTCGACTTCTCGGAGCACACGAGCGCCGCGCGGTGCACGCACTGCAGGAGAAGCTCCCTCTCGAGCTTAATCCTCTGGTGGGTCTCCTTGGGGATGACCTGCTGGTAGTTCGGGTAGCTGCCCTCCACCACCTTCGAGTAGAGGTAGACGCTATCGATCAGCCCGCTCGTGTCCTTGTCTGTCGCGATCTGGAAGGCGCAGCGGCGTTCGTTGAAGTTGATCTTCACCTTGTCTCCCTTGTCGAGGATGCGGGTCAGCTCGCTCACGGTCTTTGCCGGGAGGATGATCGCACCGCTGCCGCTTGCGGCCACTTCCATCTCCTTCGAGACGAGGGCGAGGCGGCGTCCGTCCGTGGCGACGAGGGTGAGGCCGCCCTCCTTGAAGTTGAAGTACACGCCGTTCAGCGTGTAGCGGGTCTCGTCCTGGGACTGTGCGTAGGAGACACTCTTGAGCATCGCGGCCAGCTCGGGCTGCTGCAGCGTGTGAGCCTTCTCGTCGCCGAACTCGGGCAGCGGGGGAAACTCCTCCTTGCCCATGCCCATGATCCGGAACGTGGAGCCCCCGGAGGACAGCTTCACCTGGTGGTTCGGAGAGGCATCGAAGACCACGTCGGCGTTCGGCAGCTCGCGAACGATGCTCGCCAGGCGCTTAACGGGCAGCGTCACGGAGCCGCCCTCCTTCACGTCCGCCTTGATCTTGCAGCGGATGCCCAGGTCGAGGTTCGTGGTCGTCAGCGAAAGCTGGTCCTTCTCGGCCTCGATCAGGACGTTGCTGAGGATCGGCATCGTTGCCTTCGATCCGACAACATTGAGTACCTGGGATAGGCCGTTAGCGAAGTGGTCTCTGTTCGTCTTGAATTTCATTGGGTACCGGGGCGTGTTCCCGGTTGAAAGCGGGACAAGCTAACAAAGTCTAAATGACTGTATGTTCAATATGAATTAAAGCAGTAGTCGTATAAGGGGCTGGAAAGACCAGTAACCCGGCGTTCTCGCTCGGAAAACGGCCTTTTTTTGCCTGCGAGCAATTCACGGGATCATGTGCACAAGGTGCCGGTTATTCGCAGGTAACGGGTTGCTCGGAATGAGCCGACATGTTCCCGACAAGATACTCGCAAGGCTCGTTTTGGGGGCCTCAACGGGGAGCCTTCGGGATTCTTCCGCGGCGCCACTGGCGTATGATGCCGAAGAAGATGTAGCCCAGGCAGAGGCTCATGAAGGCGACCTCCTTGAAGAAGACCATGAGGCCCAGGACGACGATCAGGGCGACAAAGGTGCGGAAGCGCGTCTGGGTCTGCAGGTCGACCTTCTTGCCGCTCGGATAGCGCACCGTGCTCACCATGAGCCAGGCGATCATGACCATGAGCAGCGGCAGGACGAGAGCCAGGCGGTTGAGGGACTTGTCCGAGTCGCTGAGCTTGAGGAGGAAGAGGACCAGGGAAGCCACCGTCATGGCCGCCGCGGGCACCGGCAGGCCCACGAAGTCCTTGTTCGACTCCTTCTTGCCGCGGTGGAGCAGGGGGTTGGTGATGACGTTGAACCTGGCGAGGCGGATCGCGGCGCAAAGGAGGTATCCGAAGCCGACCCCACCACCGATGTCCCGAAACCAGGGAAACTCCTGGGAGGGCGACAGGATGAGGAAGAACATCAGGAAGGCCGGCGCCATGCCGAACGAGACAACGTCCGCCAGGGAGTCGAACTCGGCCCCGAACAGGGACTCGCGCCCGCCCATCCTGGCCAGGCGGCCGTCCAGGGTGTCGAACGCGGCCGCGCCGAAGATGAAGTAGACCGCGTAGCGGTAGTGGTCGCTCGCCGTGGCCGCGAGGTAGAGGCCATCGTCGGAGGTGCCGGCCAGTTTGGCCCTGATGCAGCTAATGACAGCCATGAACCCGCAGAGCAGGTTTCCGGCGGTCATCAGGTTGGGCAGGATGTATATCCGGCTCGCCTGGGCCTCGTTGTACGGGTCTTCGCGTGCCGCCAGGTCGCCTTCTCCCTGGCTTGGGGGCCTGCGTCGCGGGAAGTTCACTTGGTGAGGCTCTCCAGGTATTTCCAGAACTTCGAGTGCTGCTCGACCAGCTGCTGCTCGGAGACCGGCAGCCTGTTGCGCAGGAGGAAGTCCTCGAGTGAGTTCTTGTGGAGGATATAGTTCACGTGGAGCGTGTCGCCCGCCACGTCGAAGTAGAACCGGTGAAGCCCGGCCCTCAAGCGGTAGAACGGTTTCCCATTTCGCTGGAAGCGGCCGAGGGGCTCACGCGGGTGCTCAAGGTCCACCGCCTTGACGCTGCTTATCGGTTCCACCACCTCGAGCTGGGCCATGGTCCCAAGCTTGTTGAGCTCCTGCATGGCTTGCTCTGAAAAAGTAACCTGATACATCGTCATTTGGGGTCTAAACTGGCTCAGTTTCCCCGCAACGCTATTCCTTGCAAAACGATGGCAGAAAAGCCCGTTAACCTTCCCGACATCCGGGCCGCGAGGCGTCGCAT
>DASRSJ010000094.1:0-6741 GCA_035656555.1 Opitutaceae bacterium | reverse complement strand
TGGTATGTCGAGGAGGGCTGGCGCTCCCCCGAGCAATTCAACGAGGCCAAGTTCGAGCCCTACACCGCGGCGTCCATGGTCAAGGGGCTTGTCGAGGTGATGGACGCCGCGGTGCGGGAAAATAGGTCCGATTCCGAGCCTTCTTGAGCTTTCATGCGTCTGGTCTCCTATATAGATTCCAGACAACATAATCCATGAAGGTCTCAGACTCGGTCAGAGGCTACCTGAGCCTCGTTATCATCCTTGCAGCCGTCTTCTCGTTTGACTGGTTCACCTCCTACGAGGTGAGCGTCGGGCCCATGTACCTGCTTGTCGTCGGCTATTCGAGATGGCAGCTCGGCCTGCGTGCGGGCGTCGCGACGGCGATAATCTGCCCTATCCTCTGGGCCTGGGCCGATTACGGGACTGGCCACAGGTTCTCCCATAACTGGATCCTGTTTGAGAACGCGACCGTCAGGATGTTCACCTACAATCTGGTCGTGGCGGCCGTGTCGCTCTACAAGAGGACGCTCGAGGCCCACCGCCGGCGCCTCGCGATGCTTGAGCGCCTCCTTTCCGTCTGCCCGGGCTGCGGAGCCATCGGGGTGAACGAGGGCGGCTGGAAGAAGGCCTCGGAGTTCCACGATAGCGGCACCTCGCTCTACACGCTGTGCCCGACCTGCGCCGCGGCTCACCAGGCAAATGCCCCTGAAAATTCTTCACGTATCGCGCACGGCTGAGGCCGACGCACAGCGCTCGGCCGAATCCGTCCTCCGCCTTGCGTCGGGGCAGCGGGAGCTTGGCCACCACGTTGAGGTGATCACGTTCAGCCAGGATGGCCTCGCCGAGCTGGAGGCGTCGGGAACGATGGTGCACCGGCTGCCGAGGGGCCTCGGCTCCTACGGGCTTAGCCGCACGTTTGTGCGCTGGCTGCGGGTGCATGCCTCCCGGTACGACTGCGTGGTGGTCCACGGCATCTGGAGCTTCAGCGCACTCGGAACCTGGTGGGCACTGCGGGACTCGACGACGCCCTTCTTCATTTTCACGCACGGCAACCTGGAGCCCTGGTTCAAGCTGCACCGGCCGCTGCGCCACATGGCGAGCTGGCTCTATTGGCCCTGGGGCGTCTATCCCGCGCTCCGGGACGCGCACTCGGTCTTCTTCGTGTGCGACAACGAGCGGCAGAGGGCGCGCGAGACCTTCTGGCTCTATGACTGCCACGAGTTTGTGGTGAGGACGGGCGTGCCGGAGATTCCCCTGAAGCCCACGTTCTCAGGACCGTTCCTCGCGAAGCACCCGGGCCTGCGGGGCCGCAGGCTCTTCCTCCATATTGCGGACCATGAGCCAAGGCATGGCATACGCGCGCTCCTGGGCGCACTCGACTCCCTTGCGCGCGTCGGTTCGTGGGACAAGGCCTCCATGACGCTGGTCATCGCAGGGACGCCTCCCGCGGCCACCCGCGACGCGGCGATGAGGTCGGAGCGCCTGGGACTCGGCCAGAGCGTGTTCTGCGCAGGCCCGTTGTCGGACGACGAACGCCACGATGCTCTAGGCCTGTCGGAGGCCATGCTTCGGCCGTCCTCGTCGGAGATCAGCGCGAATCGGGTCGCCGAGTCGCTCTCAGTGGGAACCCCGGTCCTCCTGTCCAAGGGTGTGTCGATCTGGAAGGATGTCGTGAACAGCGGGGCCGGGCTCGCCGACGACGAGGATGCGGAGGGATTGGCCAAGCTCCTGGGCCGGTGGCTGGCGCTGCCCGACGCCGAGCGCGAATCCATGCGCGAACTCGCCCGCCGCTGCTACGAGGAGAGGTTCTCGATGGAGGGAGCCGCCCAGAGCTTCACATCAGCCATTTATTTGTTGATTGGCGTGCACCGCGACGGGCGCTGGGATGGGAAGCCGCTTAAGCCCGCTTCGGAGCTTCCCTGATAGCAATCCCCGGCGGCCGAGCCTGTCCGGGGCATTACGGTAAGCAATTCTACCCCTTGCCCGGTCCGGGCCAAAGTCAGAGGATTTGGCCATGCAATCAGCCGGCTTTGGCTCTTCGTTCACGTTCTCGGCCTATTCCCAGGCCATCACGTCCACCCCAGAGGGCGAGACTCTCCACGTGTTCGAGCTGCCGGAGGGATACGTCCTTAACGTCCCCGTCTCGACGCTCGCCGTCACCATCCCGCGCAAGGACATGAAGAACAGCACGGGGAAGGGCTCGAAGTTGAACCCGCGCTATTTCCTTTTTCAGAACGAGCGCCGCCCGGACATCTCGATAAGCGGATGGATCGAGCCCGCGAAGAGCTTCACGTCCACGAAGAAGATCCTCGAGGGCGACAAGATTCAATGGGAGATCAACGGCCTGCCGAGTCCGACCGACGTGGAGTTCAGGAAGATCGGCAACTGGGACGCCGTCTTCTACAACCTGAAGCTTCTCGGGAACATGCACTCGAGCGTGCGCGCCCACTGGATCCAGGAGAACACCTGGATCGACATTCACATCTCCTCCCTCACCGAGGGCAAGACGACGCGCCAGTGCCGCGCGACGATCAGCAAGCTCCTGGGCCAGATCCAGGTCGAGAACACCAACGACACGCTGGGCTAAACGCCCGACGCGGCCACCGGGATCCTATCCCTGGGCCACGGGCTCGTGGGACTCGTGCTCCTCCCTGGCGAGCCAGAGGAGGAAAAAGGCCGCCACGCAGACGCCTGCGCAGACGAGGAACACCACGCGGTGCCCGAAAGCCGTTGCGAGGAATCCGAAGCACAGATAGCCGACGGTCGATCCGATCCGGTTGGCGTTCGTGTAGAGGTTGGTCGCCGTTCCCGGGGCGTTCGGGATGTAATTCTGGAAAAACGTGATGGCGATGCCCGAGAGGACGGCGATCATCGCGGCGCTCAGGATCTGGATTGGGTAAATGTGCCACGGGGCGCGCACCTGGGAGAGCAGAAGGTAGTAGGCGACGCCTATCGCGACTCCGAGGCGGATCATGGGCCCGGGCTTGCTCCCTTTTGCGGCGGCAAGGCCGAACAGCACGAGGAACGGCAGCTCGAAGAAGGGTGCCACGCTGTAGGTTATCCCAACCTGCTTCTCGGTGCCCCCGAGTGACTGGAGGATCATGAGCGGGAGGTTCATGATGCCCATCGTCATGCAGATGAAGACGAGGACGAAGGCAGAGAAATAGCACAGCAGGTCCGGCCTCGCCAGGAGACGCATGAGCGGAACGCCCTTTGCCTTCGCCTCGGCGGCGGGTGGCCTCGAAGGCAGGTAAAGCCACACCGCGATTAGGAGGACGAAAAAGAGTCCCGAGCACGCAAGGAAGATGCCCCGGTAGGAATATTTGACCATGACCCACGCGGCGATGCCGGGGCCAACCGTCCACGCGAGCGAGAGCGTGAGGCGGTAGATGTTCATGTAGAGCGGGGCGTCCTTGTCCGGAATGCCATGCCGCGTCAGGGCCTCCCTGCCGTAGGCGAATATCTGGGAGAATGCTATGGAGGAGATGCCGATGCCGACGGAGCCGACCACGGTGAGCCAGAGGACGCTCCGGATGTAGGCGTACCCGCCGTACCCGAGCGTCCCGCAGGCGCATCCCACAAGGAGTATCGACCTGCGGCTGAAGCGGGTGTCCGACCACTTCGCCAGGATGGTGCTCAGCACGATCCCCGAGACCGAAGTGATAGTCATGAAGAGGCCGAACGTCCAATTGGACATGCCGACCTCGATCGTGCCGAACATCGAGTAGAAGGGGCTGACGAACGAGAGAGCCAGGCCGAACAGCAGGTTGCAGATCAGGACGACGAAGAGGTCGCGGTGGGCAAGGAGCGTGCGGGTGGGCCCTAGTATTCTTTCCATTGAGTCGGGACCTGATGTTGGAGGGCCCAACCTTGCGGGCAAGCCGGGCGGCTCCCGCAAACCCCCGATGGGCAGCGCCTAGCCCATTATTTTGAAGGCAAAATGCGCTCCAAGACCGGAACCGAAATTTCCGACCCCGGTCAGTTTTTTTCGCAAAAATCCAGCAACAACAACCCGCCGCTGCAACACGTCCAATCCAGCAAGCTTCAACACCCCAGAGATGCACACCACGGTCCAACCCCAACCTCTTACCCGGCTGCTTCCCGGGCCCGGCATATGAGCCCGCCCATCCTGCCCCGCGTCAAGATCGGGATCCTCGGCATCGACGACATCCTCGCCGGCGGCCTTCTGCCCAACCGCCTTTACCTGATCCAGGGGGATCCCGGTGCCGGCAAGACCACCTTCGGCCTGCAATATCTCCTTCAGGGGAAGGCCTTGGGCGAGCGCTGCCTCTACGTGACTTTGTCTGAGAGCGCCGAGGAGCTGACAGCCGGCGCGGCGTCGCACGGCTGGAGCCTGCAAGGGATCGAGATCCTTGAGCTCGCCGCGAGCGAGGAGGACCTCCAGGTCGACACCCAGGTGACCATGTACAACCCGTCGGAAGTCGAGCTGACGGAGACAACGAAAGCCGTGGTGGAGGCTTTCAACCGCGTGAGGCCGTCGCGGGTTATCTTCGACTCGCTCTCGGAGTTCAGGCTTCTCGCCCAGGATTCGCTCCGGTACCGGCGCCAGGTTCTCGCCCTGAAGCAGTTCTTCATCGGAAAGGGGTGCACCGTCCTGCTCCTGGATGACGGAACCTCCGAGGGGCCGGACATCCAGCTTCAGAGCATCGCCCACGGCGTCGTCCAGCTGGAGCAGCTTTCACCAAGTTATGGAGCCGAACGCCGCCGGCTCAGGGTTCTCAAGTTCCGGGGGAGTTCCTACCGGGGTGGTTTCCACGATTTTGTGATCAGGCAGGGAGGACTCGAGGTCTTTCCGCGCCTTGTCTCCTCGGAGCACAGGGAGGCGTTCAAGAGGGAGCCGATTCCGAGCGGCGTGGCGGGCCTGGACGCGCTTCTCGGCGGCGGTCCGGACAGGGGGACAAGCACGCTCCTCATGGGACCCGCGGGCTCCGGAAAATCGACCGTTGCCGTGCAATATGCCGTGGCGGCCGCCGAGCGGGGCGACCATTCCGTTGTGTTCGCGTTTGACGAGAGCCTCTCGACGCTCGAGGCCCGCACCGCGGGCCTTGGCATCGCGTTCAAGTCGGGCATCGATAAAGGAAGCGTGAAGTTGGAGCAGATCGACCCGGCAGAGCTCTCGCCCGGGGAGTTCGTCCACCGCGTCCGCACAGCCGTGGAGCGCGACCATGCCCGGGTTGTCGTGATCGACAGCCTGAACGGATACCTCAACGCGATGCCAGAGGAGCGCTTCCTGATCGCCCAGCTCCACGAGCTTTTGACGTACCTGGCGATACGCGGGGTCACCACGATAATGGTCGTCGCCCAGCATGGTCTCCTAGGCTCGCAGATGCAGACGCCCGTGGATACGAGCTATCTTGCGGACACGGTGGTCCTTTTCCGCTACTTCGAGACAGAGGGCCAAGTGAAGAAGGCGATCTCGGTCCTGAAGAAACGGAGCGGCCGCCACGAGGAGTTTATCCGCGAGCTCCAGTTCTCCAGCAAAGGGATCACTGTCAGCCCGCCGCTCAGGGAATACAGGGGCGTCCTTTCGGGAATCCCCGTTCCGGTCTCGTTGCCTCCTCCGCGCGAATGAGTGGCTCCGCCGGCCAGACCCCGGGGCCGGCCGAGGCCCAGCGCATCCTTCTTCTCGTCACAACCCGAAAGGACGCGGAGATCACCCAGCGCCTTCTCACTGAGGTGGGTCTCGAGGGCCACTCGTGCGAAACCCTGAAGGCCCTGGAACTGGAGATCCGCCGCGGGGCCTCCGCGCTTCTCACGACGGAGGAGGCCATCCGGTTCTCCGGCGTCGAATCGCTCGCCAAGGTGCTTCATGCGCATGACGACGGGCTCGATCTGCCGATCGTCGTTCTCACCCAGGGCGGCACGGGCTCGACATTCGCGAAGTCTCTGATCGCGCGGCTTCGCAACCTTACGATCCTGGAAAGGCCCGCTCCCGTTAACTCGATCCTGAGCGCCGTCCAGTCGGCCGTCCGGGTAAACATGCGCCAGAAGGAGGTCGCGCAGCAGATGGCCCGGATACTGGATCTTCAGGCCAAGCTCGACGAGGCGCTCAAGGCCTCGGACCTTGGGACGTTCATCTGTCCCGTGCCGCTCGGCCGGATCACATGGAATGACCAGTGCAAGGCCCACTTCTGGCTGCCGCCCGATGCAGAGGTCGATATCGAGCGCTTTTACAGCATCCTGCATCCCGACGATCTTGAGAGGACGCGGGAGGCGGTGAATGCATGCGTCAACGGCTGCGGCAGGTACGACATCGAATACCGCACCGTCTCGCCAAGCGGGCAGATTCGCTGGGTCCGTGCGACGGGCCAGACAACGAGGGACGAAGCGGGTCGGCCGCTCAGCTTCAGCGGCACCACTCAGGACATCACCGCCAGCAAGCTCTGGGAGCAGGAGAGGGAGCATCTGCTCGCAAGCGAGCGGGCGGCCCGCATCGAAGGCGAGCGTGCCAACAGGCTGAAGGATGAGTTTCTGGCGACGCTCGGCCACGAGCTTCGGACCCCGCTGAACGCCATCACCGGATGGGTCGAGTTATTGCGCTTGGAGGCCGACGACCCGGCCATGATCCGGGAAGGTGTGGAGGTGATCGAGCGGAACGTTCGCGCCCAGGCCCAGCTCATCGACGACCTCCTCGATGTCAGCCGCATCATCTCGGGCAAGGTGCGCCTTGAGTTAAAGCAGGTCGACCTGCTGGAGGTGCTCCGCGCCGCTCTCGATACAGTAAGGCCGACGGCGCTC
>DASRSJ010000093.1:0-20392 GCA_035656555.1 Opitutaceae bacterium | reverse complement strand
CGCCGACAGCTACCTCCGGGCGGACCGGATCATCAGCGCCGCGGAAATTGCGGACGTCGACGCGATCCACCCGGGCTACGGCTTCCTCTCCGAGAACGCGAAGTTCGCGGAGCAGTGCGAGTCCTGCAACATCAAGTTCATTGGGCCGAAGTCCAAGTCCATCAAGATGATGGGCGACAAGGCCGTGGCCAAGGAAACGGTCAGGAAGGCCAACGTGATAACGGTCCCCGGCAGCGACGGCCCCGTCGACTCCGAGATCGAGGCGGTCAAGACCGCGCGCAAGATCGGCTACCCGGTTATCATCAAGGCGGTGGCCGGCGGCGGCGGCCGCGGCATGAGGATCGCCCACAACGACGTCTCCTTCGCGAAGGAGTTCCACGTCGCCAGGAACGAGGCCGAGAAGGCCTTCGGCGACGGCCGGGTGTATCTCGAGAAGTACATCGAGAGGCCGAGGCACATCGAGTTCCAGATCCTGGCCGACAGCCACGGCAAGGTGATCCATCTCGGCGAGCGCGACTGCTCGGTCCAGAGGCGCCACCAGAAGCTGATCGAGGAGTCCCCCTCCCCCTTCCTGACCCCCGACCTGCGCAAGAAGATGGGCAAGGCCGCCGTCCGCGCGGCCGAGGCCGCGGAGTACGAGAACGCCGGCACGATCGAGTTCCTGGTCGATGCGAAGGGCAATTACTACTTCATCGAGATGAACACGCGCATCCAGGTGGAGCACCCGGTGACGGAGGAGTGCACGGGCATCGACCTCATCAAGCAGCAGATCCACATCGCGAACGGCCAGAAGCTCGAGTTCGACCAGAAGGACATCAAGTTCGAGAAGCACGCGATCGAGTGCCGCATCAACGCCGAGGACCCCGCCCGTAACTTCGCGCCCTCCCCGGGCACGATCGGCCTCTACTACGCCCCGGGCGGCCACGGCGTGCGCGTGGACAGCCACGCCTACAGCGGCTACGTGATCCCGCCGTACTACGACTCCATGATCGGCAAGCTGATCTGCTTCGGCTCCACCCGGAAGGTGGCGCTCGAGCGCGCCTACAGGGCGCTCAGCGAGTACCTGGTGCGCGGCATCAAGACCACGATCCCGCTCCACAAGGCCATCATGGCGGATCCCCTCTTCATCGAAGGCAAGGCGACGACGGCGTACATGGAGGAGTTCCTCAACAGGACGACTCCCGACCTGTTCTCGTGAGCCGCTAGGACGGCCTGCGCAGGCAGACGTCGCACCATTCCCCGAGGACGCGAGACTCGCAGGACCATCCCTGCGTGCCGGCCGCAAAGGCGCCGATGACGGACTTGGCCTCGCCCGAGAGAATGCCGCTCATCGCCAGCATGCCGCCGGGCTCCACGGCCAGGGTCAGGGCCTGGGCGTAGCGGATCAGGACGTCGGACTGGATGTTCGCGAGGATGACGTCGGCAGGCGCAAGGCCGATATGGAGGCCCGCCGTCTCAAAGCGCACCTTCGAGACCAGGTGGTTCAGCTCGGCGTTCTCTATACTGACGCGCACCGCCTCGGCATCGTCGTCGAAGCCCATGACGTCATTAAACCCCAGGAGCGACGCGGAGAGGGCCAGGATGCCCGAGCCGCACCCGGCGTCGACGACCTTGAGCGTGGCCGCCTTGCCGGGCTCAAGCGTGCGCTCGAATTCCACCAGGCGCTCGATGCAGAGCCTTGTCGTCTCGTGGTTGCCGGTGCCGAAGGCCATGCCCGGGTCGAGCCAGAGGACGGAATGGCCCGCCGGCACGGCGAACGTCTCCTTCTCCCACACCGGCACCCAGTGCAGCCGACCGAAGGCCCAGGCCTTGAAGTGCTCCTTGTAGCTGTTCTTCCAGTCGGCGTCGGGAAGCCGGCGGATCACGAAGTCCCCCTCGGCCTCGGCGGGCAGCGCCGCCTTGAGGGCCGCGCACCCGACCCTGGCCGCCGCCTCGTTTTCGAAAATGCCGACGATCCATGCGCGCCCAACGATCACGTCCTCGTGGAGCGACCACTCGCCCAGCCCCCACTCCAGCATGTATTGGTCGGCCGGCTCGGCGTGCGGCATCAGGATCTCAAGCTTGGCTTCCCAGAGTTCCATAGTGTCAGGCCACCGCCTGGTGGTGGCTCAGCTTGGCGATCACGAGGGGCAGCAGCGTGTGCTCGGCCTCGTGGACCTTAGCCGCCAGGGACTCGTGGGTCTCCCCGGGGACGATTGGCACCTTCGCCTGGCCCAGGATCTCGCCCGAGTCCACGGCGAGCACCACGCGGTGGACGGTGCAGCCGGTCGTGTCGACGCCGGCCCTGAGCGCCTGGCCGATCCCGTCGAGTCCGGGGAAGAGCGGAAGGAGGCTCGGGTGCAAATTGATCACCTTTCCCTCGAAGGCTGAAAGAAAGCCGGGCTTCAGCACCCGCATGAAGCCCGCGAGGACGACCAGGTCGGGCTTAGCGGCGGCGACGGCCTCGATATAGCGCGTCTCGCCCTCGCCCTCGAGCTTCGTCCTGAAGGGGGCCGGATCGAGGTAGGTCGCCGGCACGCCGTAGCGGGGCCCGAGGGTGAGGATGCCGGCGGAGGGGACGTCGCAGAAGATCGCCTCGACCCTCGCCCTGCCGAGCTTTCCCTCCTTCTGGGCGCAGAGGACCGCCTCTGCGTTGGAGCCGCGGCCTGAGCCAAGGATAACGACTCGCATGCCTTAGGCCGAGCCCGCGGCGCGGATCCGCTCGATCATCTTCGTCGTGCTGAAACCCTTCAGGAACGGCAGGAAGACGACATTCGAGCCGGCGGCCATAAGCGCCTCGCGCTCGGACGCGTCGAGGGTCGCGAGCGTGTAGTCGCCCGCCTTGCAGTAGATGTCGGGCTTTAGTGCGGCTATCTCCTTCACGAGCCTCTTGCCCCGGAAGACGACGACGCCGTCGACGGAGCGAAGGCGCGCGAGGTTCTGGGATCGGCTCTTCTCGTCCAGAATCGGGCGAAGGGGACCCTTCAGCTCGCGCACGCTGGCGTCGGAGTTAAGGGCCACGAAGAGCATGCCACCCGGCCCCGCGAGCTCCCTCGCCTCTTCAAGGTATGAGGTGTGGCCGGGATGCAGGAGGTCGAAGACGCCGTTCGTCAGGACGAACGTGCCGCCCCTGCGGGCCAGCGCCTTCCTGATCTCAACCGCCTTCTTGAGTGAGACGACCCCCGGGCTTGCTGGCTTTGCGGCGGCCTTCGGCATCCTCAGAAGAACTTCTTCGCCTTCTCGAAGAACGAGCGCGACGTCGGCTCGTGGGCGTCGCCGCTTATCTTGGCGAACTCCTCGAGGATCTTCCTCTGCTCGGCGCTCAGGGACCCGGGCACCTCGACGTGCACGCGGATCAGCTCGTCGCCGTGGCGACCGCCGCGGAGCGAGGGCATGCCCTTCTCCCGCAGGCGGAACTTGGTGCCGCTCTGGGTGCCGGCCGGGATCTTGAGGCTCGCCTTGCCGGAGAGCGTCGGCACCTCGATCGAGCCGCCCAGGGTCGCCAGGGTGAACTTGATCGGGATCTCGCAGAAGAGGTCGTCGCCCTGGCGCTCGAAGAGCTCGTGCTCCTTGACCGTGAGGACGATGTAGAGGTCGCCGGCGGCGCCTCCGGCCGCGGCCGCCTCGCCGTTGCCGGCGGAGCGAAGCCTGGAGCCCGTGTCGACGCCGGGCGGGATCTTGACGTTGAGCTTCGTCGTCTTCGCGACGCGCCCCTCGGCGCGGCAGACCGTGCAGGGCTTCTCGATCTTGACGCCCGCGCCGCCGCAGGTGGGGCACGTCTGCGTGAAGACGATGATGCCGCCCGAGCGGCGGATCTGGCCCGCGCCGCGGCAGGTCGGGCACGTGACGCGCTTGGAGCCCGGCTCGGCGCCGGTGCCGCGGCAGTGCTCGCACATCATGAGCTTCCTGAAGGTGATCTCCTTCTCCACGCCGCGCGCGGCCTCCTCGAGCGTGATCTCGAGGTCGTAGCGCAGGTCGGAGCCGTCGCGGCCGCCGCCGCCACCCCCGCCGCCGCCGAACATCTCGTCGAAGATGCCGCCTCCTCCCCCGCCCTGCTGGTTGAAGAATTCCCTGAAGATGTCCTGGGGATCGTGGAAGCCGCCACCGCCGCCCCGGCCCGCCTGGCCCTGGAAGGCCGCGTGACCATAGCGGTCGTATGCGGCGCGCTTGTCGGGATCCTTGAGTGCCTCGTAGGCCTCGGAGACCTTCTTGAACATCTCCTCCGACTCCTTGTTGCCGGGGTTCTTGTCCGGGTGGTACTGCACCGCCTTCTTGCGGTAGGCCTTCTTCAGCTCCTCGTCGGTGGCTCCCTTCGCGACTCCGAGAAGGTCATAATAGTCTTCCTTTGCGGCCATGTCAGGTTCCCGCCTTGCCACTTGAGATGACGACGGAGGCGGGACGCAGCAGGCGGCCGTTCAAGGTATAGCCCGTGCGGATGACGCTCGAGACATGCTCCGCCTTCACCTCGGCGCTCGGCATGTGCGAGAGCGCTTCGTGCTGGTGGGGATCAAAGGGAAGGCCGACCGGGTTGATCTCCTTCAGGCCATGCTGGGCCAGGACGGCCTTCATCTGCTGCTGGACGAGCTCGACGCCGCTGACCAGGCCCTTCAGGTCCGCGTTCGGCAGCTTGGCCGCCGCGATGCCGAGCCCGAGGTTGTCCAGGGCGGGCAGGAGGTCCTCTAGGAGCTTGGAGGCCGCGAAGAGGCGCAGGTCGTCCTTCTCGCGGACGGTGCGGCGCCGAAAATTCTCAAGGTCCGCCACCGCACGAAGATAGCGATCATGGTTGTCCGCCGCCTCCTTCTTGGCCGCCGCCAGGGCGTCGGCCTGGACGGGCTGCTGCCCGTCGGGCGAAGGGATGTCCTCTGTGTCTGTGGTGTCCGGGCTGCTCATGGCAAAGACCTCTAATGAACTACGGCTTGGGCGATTGTTCAAGTTTGTCGAAGAGGCCCTTGAAATATTCCCCCGTCTTCCTGGTGGCGTCCTTGACCTTGGAGCCGACCGCGGAAACCCCGTCGACGGCGTCGGCCAGGGCCACCCCGAAGTCCCCCGGCAGCAGCCTCGCGGTGTCGTGGTGGAGGCCGAAGGCGTAGAGCGTATGGACCACGTCGGGCACCAGCAGCTGCCGGGCGTCCGAGACGTTTGTGTAGGAGTGGTCGATGTTCAGGTTGTAGGTCTTCCTGTCCGGCTTCGAGCCGGTGTCGTCCTCCACCACCAGGCTCTCGAGGCGGATGTGGAGGCGCTTGATGAGGAACCGGGTCGGGCGGGTGGCCGGGGACCCAGCCGGGCGCGGCGGCGAGAAGGCCGCCGTGCACTCCCCAACGTTGGTCTTGCCGTCATGGCGGCGGATGATGGACAGGGTGCCGACGTTGAGGTCGAGGTTGTCCAGCCTCACCTCGTCGCCGAAGAGGAGCGAGAGGACGTCGACGTCGGCCTGAAGGGAATGGATGTCGATGAAGTCCGGTGACGGGTAGCCCGACGGGTTGCGCGCGACCAGGCCCTGGATGTACAGGCGGCCGCTGAAGGGATTCGCGGAGAGGACCGGGACCTTCACGTCGAAGCCCGTCATCTCGTGGAGCTCGTGCTCCGCGTACTTCGGCAGGAGCGCCATCCACGCGAGCGAGGCGACCGCGACCAGGAACGCGAGGATGAGGCCTGCCTTTACCATCCGGGAATCAGGCGAAGCCCTCGGTGACGAGCACGATCGAGGGCTCGGGCGCCGTGAACTCGAGCTCGGCCGACCAGGGGAGGATCGCGTTGTCGCCCATGACGAGCGACTTGGCCGGGTTCGCGCCGACGATCGTCACGCCGCCCGCGGCGACGCTGAGGATCCTCGGCTGCTCGCCGGCCTTGAAGTGGATCGACTCGCCCTTGCCAATCACCATGCGGCGGATCTCGAACTCGTCGCACGCGGCGATCGTGCCGGAGGTCGGCGCCGCGCGCACGAGCGCGGGCGGCTCCTCGTCCCAGATGATGGAGGTGAGGGACTCCTCGATGTGGAGCGTGCGCGCCTTGCCGTCCAGGCCCACGCGGCCCCAGTCGTAGAGGCGGTAGGTCGTGTCGGAGTTCTGCTGGATCTCGAGGATCAGGTTGCCGGCGTCGATCGCGTGGACCTGCCCGCTGTGGACGAGGACGGAGTCGCCCGAGGCGACGGCGACCTTGTTGACGAGGTCGCCGGCCGTGTCGTTCTCGACGGCCTTGGCGAAGGCGGCGCGGGTGATGCCGGGCTTTAGCCCCACGAAGAGCGAGGCGCCCGGCACCGAGTGCGCCACGTACCAGTTCTCGGTCTTCGGCTCGCCCTTCAGGGACGGGGCCACCGCGGCCGGGGGATGGACCTGCAGGCTCAGGCGCTCCGAGCAGTCGAGCCACTTTACCAGGAGCGGGAAATTGCGCTTCGGGTCCCATTTCGGGCCCATGAAGTCGGCCGAGTGCAGCTCGATCATCTGGCGCAGCGTCGCGCCGCCGAAGCGACCGCCCCGCACCTTGGACTGGGCCTCGGGCCTGTCCACGATCTCCCAGCTTTCGCCTATCGGGGGGCCTTCCGGCAGGCTCCTGGCGAGCACGGTCTCGAGGCGGCGCCCACCCCACACGCGCTCCTGGTAAATAGGCTGGAATTGAAAGACTTCACGCATGACGGCGATATCGAGATTATTGTAAAAAAGGTCGGGAGGGGTTTACATTTGTCCAGCCCGGGTACTAGCGTCCAATTCGCAATTCGGCCGCGCCCGGAAGCACAGATGCCCAAACCAGATAGTTCAAATCCAAACGGAGGCCCCTCCTTCCAAGGCCCCCGTTACAGGCCCAATTGGCTCGCTGCGGCCCTTTGCTTGATAGCCGGTCTGTACCTCACGGCCGCGCTCGTCGACTACGACCCCGCGCAGACCCGCTTCCACTCGACTTCGCCCGCGGCCAAGAACTGGGTCGGCTGGATGGGCGCCGACAGCGTCTGGGTGCTCTTCTACACGATCGGCGTCAGCACGTGGCTGCTGCCGATCGCCTTCTTCTGGATGTTCTGGGTGGCCGTGCGCAACTCCAGGCACCTCGTGGCGACCCGCGTCGCCGCGATCGTCATCGGCATCATCACGATGACCGGCCTCCTCGCGATGTTCGAGAGCGTGAAGGCGAACGACACGTTCCCGCAGGCGTGGGGCGGGCTCACCGGAAGATTCCTCTACCAGAGGATGCTCGAGGACGCCCTCGGTCCCTTTGGCACGGGGCTCCTGCTCGGATCCATCTACTGCTGCGCCCTCCTCTTCGTCATCACGAAGGACATCGGCGCCGAGTTTGAAAAGATCATGGCCAACCTGAGCGAGTGGCGCGCCGAGCGCGCGAGGAAGAAGGCCGCACTCCAGGAGGAGATGATGAAGCGCAAGGAGGAGCGCATGAAGAGCAAGGGCGCCGCCCTGCCGCCGCTGCCCCCGCTCGCCAGCCAGCCCGTGGGCCCGAGCGGTTCCAAGAAGATCGTGGTGCCGAAGGCCGCCGAGGAGCCGCTGTCGCGCACGCCGGTGAAGCCCCTTCCGCCATTGCCCGAGATAAAGCCCGAGCCGAAGCCGCTCGCGAAGGCCCAGCCGAAGGCGCCGCTTACGATCGTGAAGCCCGAGGAGCCGAAGAAGGCCAAGGCCGCGCCGTTCCTTTTTGACGCAAGCTACAAGGCGCCGCCGACCTCGCTCCTCAAGGAGCAGGTCAAGGCCTCCTCGGGCAACAGCGACGAGGAGCACCAGAAGAACTCCGACTCCCTGATCCGCATCCTGGGGGAGTTCGGCGTCGACGTGACGCCGGGCGAGATCCACGTCGGCCCCGTCATCACCTGCTACGAGGTCGTCCCCGCGCCCGGAGTGCGCGTCGAGAAGATCTCGGGCCTGGACAAGAACATCGCGCTTGGCATGCGCGCCCAGTCGGTGCGCATCCTGGCCCCCATCCCCGGCAAGGCCGCCGTCGGCATCGAGGTCCCGAACCTCGTTCCTACGCCCGTCGGAATGAGGGAGCTCCTGGAGAGCGAGGACTGGGGCTCCGCGAAGGCCGAGCTTCCGATCGCCCTTGGGCGCGACGTCTCCGGAAGGCCGCTCATCTCCGACCTGGCAAAGATGCCCCACCTCTTGATCGCCGGCGCAACGGGCTCCGGAAAGTCCGTCTGCATCAATTCCATCATCGCCTCCATCGTCTACTCGAAGAGCCCCAAGGATGTCCGGCTCATCATGGTGGACCCGAAGGTCGTCGAGCTGAAGATCTTCAATACGCTGCCGCACATGTACATCCCGGTCGTGACGGAGCCCAAGAAGGTTCCGGCGGCCCTGAAGTGGCTGCTGAGCGAGATGGAGCAGCGCTACCAGATCTTCGCCAAGGCGAACGTCAGGAACATCGTTGGCTACAACACGAGGAAGAAGGAGGCGAAGCCGCCCGCGGACGCCCAGGCGTCGCTGAACGGGATGGACGGGCTCGGCGACACGCTCGAGCTGCCGGACCACCTGCCCTACATCGTCGCCATCATCGACGAGCTGGCCGACCTGATGATCCTGGCCCCGGCCGAGATCGAGACCTCGATCGCGCGCCTGGCCCAGCTGGCGCGCGCCGCCGGCATCCACCTCATCCTCGCCACCCAGCGCCCGTCGGTGAACGTCATCACCGGCGTCATCAAGGCCAACCTGCCCTCCCGCATCGCCTTCCAAGTCGCCTCCCAGGTGGACTCAAGGACGATCCTGGACGGAAAGGGCGCCGAGACGCTGATCGGGCGCGGCGACATGCTCTTCTCGCCCCCGGGCACCTCGCGGCTCGTCCGCGCCCAGGGCGCCTTCGTCAGCGACGACGAGGTGCATGCGATCGTCGAGTTCCTGAAGGTCAACGGGCCGCCGCAGTACGCCCAGGCGGTCCAGCAGCAGATCGACCGCGCGGCCACCGAGGACGACGAGGAGGATGACGAGGACGCCGATGACGGCGACGGCGGCAGCGACGAGGATCTCTACGCAAAGGCGATCGATGTCCTTAAGTCGACCCGGCGCGCCAGCACCTCGATGCTCCAGCGCAGGCTGCGCATCGGCTACAATAGGGCCGCCCGCATCATGGAGATGATGGAGGACAAGGGTGTCGTCGGCCCGGAGAACGGCTCGAGCCCCCGTGAGATCATCGGCGACCTCGACTCCTGACCCAAATCCTTCTTTCCCTGCCCCTGAAAACCTGCAACTGATCGAACATGCAGACCATTGGAGAACGCCTTGAAGATGCCCGCAAAAAGAAGGGCATCTCCATACGCGAGGCCGCCGAGGCGACGAAGATCCGCGGCGAGTACCTGCAGAAGTTCGAGGGAAACCAGTTTGAGATCGGCCTGACTGACATCTACACGAAGGGCTTCCTGAAGGGCTACGCGAACTACCTTCGCCTTCCCTCCGACAGGCTCCTGAACGACTACACGGCCCTGCGCGGCAGCGACGCCCGTGTGCGCCAGCCCAGCCGCGAGGTGTACGGCCGCATGGACCTCGGCATCTCCTCGACCGACGAGCGCAGCGAGGTGCAGCCCGAGCCGCAGGCCAGCGAGCCCACGCCGCGCACGACGCAGCAGGCGCGCTTCCAGCGCCCGCGCGAAAACCTTCCGAAGGCGCCGGCGATCGACCCGGCCCTCGTCTTCAAGGGAGGCATCGCCCTCGTGTTCGTCCTGGTCCTCCTCGCAATCGTCTGGATCGTGAAGTCGCTCGCGGGTCCCACCGCGCCGACGACCTCGGGCCACGCGGCCCCGGCCAGCGCCCCGGAGATGTCCGAGGCCCCGGTCGCGGCTCCCGCCCCCACCATTTCCATCGTCGCCAGCGAGGCCGTCCGCATCAAGGTCGTGCGCAAGTCCGACGGCGCCGAGCTCTTCCAGGGCGCGCTCCAGGCCGGCGACAAGAGGGATTATCCCAACGTGCCGCTGTACCTGACGGCGTCGGACCTCGCCGCCGTGCAGATCGAGTACAAGGGCAAGGCGTACCCGACCGGCCACTCCGGCCACGACAGGATTCAGTTCGACTTCTCGAGCCGGTGACCCGCTTGGCGCGGGCGCTGACGAGGGACTAGCCGCATGGAGAAGATTCCTTATTTCGGGCAGACGCTGCTCCGCTGGCGCGTGGGCGGCTCCACGTTCATGGCGCTGCCGGAGAAGGGTGCCCGCCTCATGAACTGGAACATGGAGATGGGAGACGGCTCCGTGCGCGACGTGATCCACTGGCCCGAGATCGCTTCGCTGGCCGACTTCACGAAGGCGCGCGGCGGCAACCCGATCCTCTTCCCTTTCAACGCCCGGACCTTTGACAAGGGCGAGATGGGATTCTGGCGCGACCTGAAGGGCGTCCGCAGGCCGATGCCCATGCACGGCTTCGCGAGGCAGGGGGACTTCAGGACGACGCGTGTCGACGCGTCCGGCTTCGAGGCCGTTCTTGTCCCGGGCGAGGAGGCCGCGGCGTCCTACCCTTTCAAATACGAGTTCCGCGTCGCGTACCGCTTCAGCGCCTTCGGGCTAACGTGCAACCTGACGCTCGAGAACCTGGGCGACGAGCCCCTCCCATGGTCGGCCGGCCACCACTTTTACTTCACGCTGCCCTGGAACGAGGGCTCGAAGCGCGGGGACTACATCATCCGCATGCCCTCGTCCTCGAGCCTGAAGCAGGACGCCGCGGGCAATCTGGTGCCGGGCCCGAAGCTTCCCATCGACGTGCCTATGGACAGCCCGGACCTGATCGACACGATCCACGCGGGCCTCAAGAGCCCCGAGGTCGCCTTCGGCGAGAAGGGAATCGCAGGCGATGTCGTCATGCGGCTGGGTACCGAGGTGGCCGCCCCTGCTGACGCCGTCTTCGTCACCTGGACGCAGGCCCCAGACTCGCCGTTCTTTTGCGTGGAGCCCTGGATGGGGCCGCCCAACTCGCCCGAGACCAAAAAGGGCCTCCACGTGGTCCCGCCCGGAGGTCGGGAAACCTTCACCGTCAGCATCGCAGTCAGATAGGGTTGCGGGAGCGCCGCGATATGGTAGAGTTCTGGCCGATACCCATGATCTCGATCCCCGCACAGATTGGCTTTCTCGACTCCCTGGGCGGGTCCGAGATGATCCTGATCCTGGTCGTCATCCTGATCTTCTTTGGCGGCGAGAAGATGCCGGAGTTCGCCAAGGGCCTGGGAAAGGCCATCCGCGAGTTCAAGAAGGCCGCGGGCGACGTGGAGCACGAGTTTAAGCGCGCCATCGACGAGCTGCCCGACAAGCCCGCCATCCCGACTTTCAAGCCGGTCCCCGCCCCTTCTGCGATCCCGGCCGCGGAGACCCCGCCGGCCCATCCACGCCTGACCGAGCCTCCCCCGAACCCCGAGGAGCCGAAGTCGGACCACGGAATAGACGGCTGATCACGCGGCCGGTCCGCCTCCCCGCTTTCCCATGAAAACCTACGCCCTGTACGGCTTCATCTCATCGCTCGCGGGAGCGTTCATCGTCCTGATCCTCTATTTCACCGGGCTCCACTCCGACATCGCGAAGCTGCCCACGGCGCAGTGGGTCGGCGGGCTGCTCGGCCTGGCCGCTGTCGTTACGTGCCTCATCCTTGGGATCAAGGCGCGGCGTGAGGAGGTGCCGCTGGACGAGGACTTCGGCTTCGGGAAATCCTTCTTTGCCGCGTTCATGATCTCCACGATCTCGACCCTCCTCAACACGGTCTTTAACTACATTTACAACGTCTACATCAACCCGGGCTTCACCGACATCATGCTTCAGGACAGGCTGAACAAGATCGAGGCCAGCGGGGCCTCCGGGGCCAAGATGGACCAGGCCGAGGCCATGACACGCACGATGTTCCACCCGGTGCCCCAGGCCATCTTCTACGTCATCTTCGGGATGGTCCTGGCGGTCGTCCTCTCACTCATCATGGCCGGCTTCTTCACCCGCAAGGCCGTCCAGCCTCCCAAGATAACGGCATAAATGAAAAGGGCCCGGATTTCTCCGGGCCCTCGCGAATTGGGGATTCTTTAGCCGATTAGCGGCTGAAGAACCGCTTCCAGTTGAGACGGTACTCGACCACCGCGATAGCGGCGATTCCGGCAACGCAGAAGTAACCTGCGAGGAGAGCACTGGCACTCATGTAACGGAAAGAAAGCACGATTGCGGCTAAGGCGAGGATCGCCGGGGTGACCGCACTGACTGTGTTTGTTTTCATATGATGTATTTGTTGTCCCGGTACCAATCGGTACCAGGCGACTATAGTACACCCGTATCGCCATAATGGTAGTTGCAGTTATCTATGGCGATCATAGGCTGCACCTATGGAATTAAGCCAACTTCGGTACGTTTTGGCTGTCGCCGACACGGGCAATTTCACCCGTGCCGCGGCGTTGAGTAACATAGCTCAACCCTCTTTAAGTCAGCAGATTATAAAGTTAGAGAAGGAACTGGGGCATAAGCTTTTTCATCGGCTCGGGCGCAAGGCCGTGCTCACCGAGGCGGGCATCGCCTTCCTTGAGCGGGCACGGCGAATCCTCTTCGAGGTGGAGGACGCGACCAAGGAATTGGGCGACAGTCCGACCTTCGAGCGGCGTATCACGGTCGGAGCGATCCCCACCATTGCCACCTATTTGCTGCCCAACTTGATCGCAAAGTGCAAAAGACGCTACCCGAACCTCCAAGTTAATATACGGGAGGATTTTAAGACCCCATTGATCCGTGAGCTCCTGCGCGGCGAGCTGGACTTGGCGGTGGCGGCCCTGCCCATCGATGAACCTAGCCTCCAGGTGGACGTCCTGTGGAAGGAGGCCCTGGTCCTCGTGGTTTCAAAGGATCACCCCTTGGCGGCCAAGAAGAAGGTCACTGGGGCCGACTTGGCCAACGAGACCTTCATTCTCCTTGGCTCCTCAAGCTCGCTGGCCGCCCAGGTCAGGGCCTTCTGCGGCGACAACCACTTTGAGCCCAAGATCGGCTCCCGGTGCGCCCAGGTGGCCACCGTTAAGGCCTTGGTCGGGATCGCGGCCGGAATCTCGATCCTTCCCTCTGGCGCAAGGGCCCGGGAGGACGAGGGTTCACTGGCCTACATCAACCTTTCAGACGCAGAACCAAGCAGGGAAATCGCGGTCCTTAGACACATGCAGCGTTACCAGAGTCGTGGTGCCGAGCAGTTTCTGGCGCTCCTGCGCGAGGGACCCGAGGCCCATCCCAACTCCTCCAGAAGCGACTAACCCCACCCCACCATGATCGAATCACTCAGGAAAACCATCATCGCCGGCCTAGGGGCCGCGGCGATCAGCACCGACAAGGCCTTCGACAATCTCGAGGACCTCGTGAAGCAGGGTAAGATCAACGCGACCGACGCCCGCGCCGCGGCCGAGAGGATCGCAAAGGAAGGCCGCCGTGAGTTCGACAAGGCGAGCGCCAAGGTCAGCGACAAGGTGCGCGAATTCGTCGCCTATACGGACGGCGAGTACAAGAAGCGCCTGGACGCCCTCGAGCGCCGGGTGGGCACGCTTGAGACGAAGAGCGCCAAGAAGGTCAGGCACCGCAAGGCGGCCTGACTAGGCCGAGACCGACCGGGCCGAGGAATCGGCCGTTGGAATCAGGAAGTAGAACTCGGTGCCTCCGCCCTCCGCGGGAATGCACGAGATGCTTCCCCCGTGGGCGACGACGATCTCGCGGGCAATCGCGAGTCCTATCCCTGCCCCCGGCTTTGACTGGCCGGGCACCCGGTAAAAGCGGTCGAAGAGCCGCGGGACAACCTCCGGCGGGATCCCGCTGCCATGGTCCCTCACGCTGAAGCGGATGAATCCCAGGGGCGCCGCCGCCGCCGAGAGCACGATGCTACCGCCGTCCGGGGAGTACTTCGACGCGTTCGAGAGGAGGTTGATGAAGACGTGGCGCAGCCTCGTCGCGTCGACGCTGATCTCGCCAAGGCCGGGTTCGTTGTGGACCGCCAGCTTCTGGCCGGCCTGGGCGATGAAGGTGCGCGCCTCGTCGGAGATGGCCCTTAGCAGCTCCTCGACGGAGACGGGGCTTCGCTCAAGCGCCGAGGCGCCCGCCTCCAGCCGCGTCAGGTCCAGGAGCGAGTCCAGGATCCTCAGCAGGCGGTCGGCATCGTCGCGGGCGGACTCGAGCATCTCAGTCTGGCCGGGCGAGAGGGGCCCGAGCGTCTTCTCGAGGAGGAGATAGACCGCCATCCTGAGGCTTGTCAGCGGGGTCTTCAGCTCGTGGCTCACGGTGCCCACGAGATTCGTCTTCACGTCGTCCAGCAGCCTGAACTTCGTCACGTCCTGGAGGATCACGGCGGCCCCCTTGAATTCCGTCAGCTTGTCGCCGATCGCGAGTATGCGCGGCAGGTAGTGGCGGTCCTCGCGTCCGACGCGAAACGTGATGACGCGGCCGTAGTCGGTCGGCAGGTAGTGCTCCCCTTTCTCGAGGACGGTGGCCAGCGGCTCGGCAAGGCCGGGGGGGAGTCCCGACTCGAAGTCGGGTCCCTTCGAGAGCTCCTCGGCCGCAGGATTTCTCACCTCGATGACGCCGGCCGACGACACGACGAAGAGCGGTTCGAGCGCTGTCGTCAGCGTCGCCTCCATCGTGCGCTGCGTGCGAAGGACCCGGGCCACCGTCGCCTCGCGGTAGCTCCTAAGGTGCGTGGCCATCGTGTTGAAGGAGCGGGCGAGGCTGCCGAGCTCGTCCCGTGAGAACTCGGGCACCTCGATGTCGAGGTCGCCCTCGCCGAGCGCCGTCGCCGAGGCGGTGAGCGCCTTGATCGGCATGAGGAGCGAGGAGGCCAGGGCCCATGCGAGGATCGCGGAGAGACCCACCGCAAGGCCGATCGTCACCGACAGGATGCCGACGGCGGTCGTCTCAAGGTGTTCGGCGCGGGCCTCGACCTCGCGCGACGCGGCGTAGTCGCTCGCCGTGATGCGGTTCAGGGCGTCGAACACCCTGTAGAGCGCGTCCTGGTTTGCGCGGAAGTCCACCAGCGAGGCCGCGCCGCCCCCGGCGAGCGCGCGGTCGCAGAGCATCGAGAAATTCTGGAATGCCGAGTCGAGCTCCTCGATCAGGCGCGAACGCTGCGTGCCCGCGGAGGTGGCGGACTGGCTCATCAGCTCCTGGGTGAACGCGGAGCGGCTCACGTCGAGCGCCTTCCTGGAACCGATCGGGTCGTTGCCCTGGTAGAAGGCGGTGTTCGACATGAGGGTCGCCGAGGCGCGCATGTCGCGACAGCCGAGGGCCGATCGGTAGTTCGCGACCAGGTCGTGCTGCATCGGGCCCGCCAGCTGGTGGCAGACGTGGATCGCGTAGCCGCCCGTGGCCACGATCACCAGGAGCAGCGGCAGCAGGCCGAAGAAAAGGCGGGTGCGAAGCATTCCCGGGGGCGGCCGTCAGAGGAGCCCCAGCTTGCTGCGCTTTCGGTAGAGTGTCGCCGGGTCGATGCCGAGTGTCCTCGCGGCCTCGTCCAGGTTCCGCGACGAGGCGAGGATGCGGCGGATGTGCTCGCTCTCGAGCTCGTCGATCGAGACGCGGGAGCCCACCTCGCAGGCGGCCCGGGTGCGTCCGGCAAATTCGTCCGGCAGGTCGGAAAGCTCGATCTGGTCACCCGGCGCCAGGATGACGGCGCGCTCGATCACGTTTCGCAGTTCACGCAGATTGCCGGGCCAGGGATAGTTGGAGAAAGCGTCGAGCACCGGCTTGGAGAAGCCCACATCCTTGCGGCCGGCACTTGTCCCGAAGAATTTCCGGGCGCCGTCGGCCAGGCGCTGCAGGTCCGCCGGACGGTCCTTGAGGCCAGGGAGCGTGATCGCGATGACGTTGAGCCTGTAAAATAGGTCCTCCCTGAAACGGCCGGCCCTCACCTCCGCAGCGAGGTCGCGGTTTGTGGCGGCAATGACGCGGACGTCGGCCGTCCTTGGCCGATTCTCACCCACCCGCTCGTACTCGCGCTCCTGAAGGAGCCGCAGGAGCTTGGGCTGGATCTCCAGGGGCATCTCACCGATCTCATCTAGAAATAGAGTGCCTCCGTCGGCGGCGGCCACCTTTCCGGCCGTCTCCACCACGGCACCGGTGAAGGAGCCCTTGGCATGGCCGAAGAGCTCACTCTCCAGCAGCTCACGAGAAAGGCTCGGGCAATTGACGGTCACGAAGGCGGCTTCGCGCCTGGGACTGCGCTTGTGTATTTCACGGGCCAGCACGCTTTTGCCCGTTCCACTTAGCCCAAGGATAAGGATGTTGGCCTGTGTCTCGGCAGCCTTGAAGGCCGTCTGCAGCGCGCGGGTCATCAGGGGCTCGGCCGACTCAAGGTCGACGGGAGGAAGGCCCGAGGCCAGGTCGCTCTCCAGGGCCACCACCCTGCGCTCGAGATTGCTCGCCTTGGATACTTTCCCGAGGACCGCCCGGATCTGGTCCGGCGTGAAGGGCTTGGGGATGAAATCGAAAGCCCCCCTCCTCATGGCCTCGACTGCTGTGGCGATGTTGGCGTAGGCCGTGAACAGGATGACGGCCGGCGGCGGGTTGAGCTTCGTCAGCTTGTCCAGAACCTGCATCCCATCGTCCGCGCCGAGCTTCAGATCCAGGAAAACGGCGTCAAAACTCTCGTCCTCCGCGGCCTTTATGGCCTTGGCGGCGTTCGGGGCCTCCGCAGCGATGTGCCCGGACGACTCCACGGCAATCCTGGTCGTCTTTCTGATAGAGGGTTCGTCATCGACGATTAGGACTCGCATAATGGGGGCCCGGGGCGTCGCTGCCTGTGGGGTCCTTGGAAGTCAGTGACAGAGAGGACGCAGACTAGTTCCGGAGGTGCCCGCGAATTGCCCGATCCCCTAAAAAGCCAAGGCGGGGTCGCTTTCGCGACCCCGCCAGGTCCAGCTTCAACTAAGTGCTCTCGTAGGCTTTCGCCCACCGAGATGGCACGATCAATAAGACCACGAATGCTTTTCCGGGTTCCCATAGAAAGCTTGCCAGTGACGACGCCCCCTCCGAGTTTCCGCCACAACCCCTGATGCCCGCCGAACCCGCCAAACCTCTCGCAGAAACCCCTGCGGTGCCGACGCCTACGGCGCGCATCACCGACCTCGAGATCAAGGACGCACAGATTATTTTCGGCTCTATCTGGCAGAAGATGGAGGCCGAAATCGGGCGCGAGCACCTGCGCTTCCCCAAGGAGATCATTCTCTTAGGCGGCGCGCCGGGCGCCGGAAAGGGATCGAACACAAATTTCATCGCGAAGGCCCGCGGCCTGACGTGCGACCCGATCGTGATCAGCGCGCTTCTGGACACGCCAGAGGCCAAGAGGATCAAGGACGCCGGAAGCATGGTCGGCGACCGCGAGGTGATCGATCTCCTGTTCCGCCACCTGCTCAGGCCCGAGTTCAGGGACGGCGTCATCCTGGACGGTTTTCCGCGCACCAAGGTCCAAGTCGAGTGCCTGAAGCTCCTGGTCGACAAGATGCAGGAGCTCAGGAAGGACTTCTACCGCACCCCGCTCGGGATCCACTTCCGCCAACCGACGATCCACATCATGGTGCTCTTCGTGGACGAGGCGACGAGCGTAGGCCGCCAGCTCAGGAGGGGACTCGAGGTTCGCGCGCACAACAAGGAGGTCAGGCGGACCGGAATCGGCGAGCTCCAGGAGGAGCGCTCGACGGACTTCGACAAGGCTCTCGCCCAGCGCCGCTACAGGGTCTTCAAGGAGCAGACATGGGACGCGCTGCAGGAGCTCAAGGAGATCTTCCACTACCACTTCGTGAACGCCCAGGGCACGCTGCCCGAGGTCGAGAAGAACATCATGCGCGAGCTCGACTACCAGAGCACGCTGGAGCTGGACCCGAGGACCGTCGACCGCCTGCGCGGCATCGCGGTCGCGAGCGAGATCGTCGTCCACGCCCGCCAGGAGCTCGTGAAGCGACTGGACTCCTACGAGCTGGAGCACGAGGACCTCTTCAAGTGCGTGGTCCAGTTCATCGAGAAGAAGATCATGCCGATCGTGATGCGCCACGCCATCTCGGGCACGGCGCTCGTGAACACCGAGGACACGACCCTGGACGACCCGAGGGCCCTCTCGATGCTGATCGATATATTCTCGGAGCGCGGCTACCACGCCGCAGTCGACCTGCACAGGATCGAGATCCCCGAGCATGTTGACCTGACGACCGGGGCCGTGAGGTGCCGCCTGAAGAAGGTCTTCCGCATCCAGATCCGCTTCACCGGATCCGAGATCCGCAGGGGCTAGCCGTTACTCGAAGCGCAGGGCCTCGATGGGGTCCAGGGAGGCGGCCTTCCACGCGGGATAGAGGCCGAAGGCGATACCGATGAAGGAGCACACGGCGACGCCCGTGATTGCCCATCCCCAGGGGAAGACGACCGAGACCGAAAGCATGATCGCCAGCAGGTTTCCGGCAGCGGTCCCAAGGACGATGCCGAAGAGCCCGCCCGTAACCGAGAGGGCGACCGACTCCACGAGGAACTGCGTGAGGATGATGATCTTCCTGGCGCCTACCGCCTTGCGCACGCCGATCTCCTTCGTGCGCTCGGTGACGCTCACGAGCATGATGTTCATGATGCCAACGCCGGCCGCGAGGAGCGCGATGGCGCTTATGATGAAGGCGCCGCCGCTGATCACGTCGGCGATCTTGGCGAAGGCGGCGATCAGCGAGTCGTTGGAATAGAGCTCAAAGTCGTTCTCCTGCTCGGGTCGCAGCCCGCGGACGACGCGCATCGTCGCTATGCCCTTCTCGACCGTCGCGTTGTAGAGCTCCTGCGAGGGGGCCTGCGTCGCGATGTTGATCGTGTAATGGTCGGGGCCGTGCTCCATCAGGAAACGCGTGATGGGGACAATGATGTAGCCGTCCTGGCTCTCGCCGAACGACGAGCCCTTTGTCGCGAAGACGCCCACCACCGTGTAAGTGTTGCCGTCCGCGTTCACCCGCTTGCCTATGGGACTCTCCGCAGGGAAGAGTTTGGACACGATGTCCTGGCCGATCACGCAGACCGGGCTGAGGAGGTCCACGTCGGCGCCCGTGATGTTGCGGCCCGTGGCGACGGTGAACTGGTTGGAGATGATGAAATTCTCGTTCGTGCCGATGAAGTTCACGTCCGGCGTCGTCTTGCGGTTGCCGTAGGTGGCCGTGACGGTGTTGTCCCGCTCGATGGCCTTGAGGCAAACGATCTGGGACGTGTCGCGCATGAGCTCCATGTAGCGCAGCGACTCGGCCAGGGTGATATTCCGGCGCGACTGGTACTTGTGCTCGTCAGCGCCGCCGACCTGGATGCCCGTCGGCCACTTGGCGAACTGGAACATGTTCGACCCGAGGAAGCTCAGGCCCGACTCGATCGAGCCGCGCAGCGCCGAGACGGCGGTCATGACGCCGATGACGGAGAAGACGCCGATCGTGATGCCGGACATCGTGAGGAAAGAGCGAAGCTTGTTCACCCCGAGGGAGCCAAACGCCATCCTTAGGATCTCATTCATAGCGAAGTGCGACAACGGGATCGAGGCGCGAGGCGCCCAGTGCGGGGACGAATCCGGAGACAACCCCGGTCATGATCGCCACGAACATCGATGTGAAGACCAGGCTTCCGGAGAAGACGAGGGGGAAGGATGGCATCGCCGCCTGCACGCCGATGCACATGAAGTAGGTGAGGCCGAGGCCCGCGAAGCCCCCGACCGCGCAGATCGAGACCGCCTCGATCAGGAACTGGAGCAGGATCGTGCGGCGCCTGGCGCCCAGCGCCTTGCGGGTGCCAATCTCCTTCGTGCGCTCGCGCACGCTTACGAACGTGATGTTCATGATGCCGATCGCGCCGACGAAGAGGGAGAGGCCCGTGACGAAGAGGCCGGCAAACGCGATGCCCTTCTTTATGGGGTCGAGCTGCTCCTTGAAGGCCTGGCCCTCGTTGATCGAGAAGTCGTCGCGCTGGCCCGGGACCAGGCCCCTCACGCGGCGCATGGCGCCGGTAAGCTCGTCAACCGCCTGCGGCACGCGGTTCTTGTCGCGGATCTTCACCTGCAGTTCGGTGTTCTCGTCGCGGACACCGAAGTACTTCCGGTAGGCGCCAAGAGGCATGAGCATCTGACTGTCGAAGCTGAAGAGGCCGAGGAAGGAGCCCTGCTTGACCAGGGTGCCGATGACCGTGAAGGGCTGGCCCTGCACGAAGACCGTCTGGCCGATGGACGAGCGTCCCGGGAAGAGGGCGTGGCTGACGTCGTAGCCCAGGACGCAGACCTGGCGGGCCGCGTCGCTCTCGGTGTCGGTGAAGAGCCTCCCCTCCTCGAAGTCAGTGGTCGCGATGCGCCCGTAGTCGCCGGTCGTGCCGCTGACGAAGACGCCGCTGACGCTCTGGCCGTTGGCCTTGACGGACGAGCTCCTCGCGTCGGAGAAGACCGCCACCTCGAGCTCGGAGTTGGCCGTGCTCGCGATGATGTTGTTCAGCGCCACGGCGTCCTGCGGCTTCATGGGCGTGCGGTTA
>DASRSJ010000092.1:0-4987 GCA_035656555.1 Opitutaceae bacterium | reverse complement strand
TCGATCGTCTTGGCCTCGCTCTTCACGGGCTTGGAGATCGGCATGCAGCCGAGGGAGCGGAAGCGCTCGCCGTTCCTGGAGAAGTACATCCCGGGCAGCGGCACCTTCTCGCGGTCGCAGTAGCGCCAGATGTCGATCTCGGTCCAGTCCAGAAGCGGCTGCACGCGCACGTGCTCGCCCGGGCCCGACTCCGTCGTGAAATGGTTCCAGAACTCCGGAGGCTGGTCCTTGTAGTCCCACTCGAACTCCGCGTTGCGGGGGGAGAAGTAGCGCTCCTTCGCGCGCGTCGAGTCCTCGTCGCGGCGGATGCCGGTGATCAGCGCGTCGAAGTCGTAGGCCGCCAGCGCCTGCTGGAGGGCGACCGTCTTGAGCTCGTGCGTGACGGTGACCGGGTCGGTCGTCTCGTAGCCGATCCCGCGGCCGCGGGCCTCGAAGTTTGTCCAGACCTTCAGGTCGAAGCCGTAGTGCTTCTGCGCCCAGGAGCGGAACTCGAGCATCTCGGGGAATTCATAGGTCGTGTCAATGTGGACGACGGGGAAGGGCATGTGCCCGCAGAACGCCTTCTTGGCCAGCCACAGCAGGACGTTGGAGTCCTTGCCCATGGACCAGAGCATGGCGGGCCTCTCGAAGCCGTGGAAGGCCTCGCGCAGAAGGTAGATGCTTTGGGATTCGAGTTCGTCTAGGTGGCTCATGTCGGAGTGTGTTGTTTTTTAAATGTGCGCGGCCTGGTCGTGTATTCCGCACTCGCGCTTCAGGCCGAAGAAGCGCGTCTCCTCGGCCGTCATGTCGGCAGAGAGGGGGCGGGTGGTGTGGACGTCGCCGATGGAGACGTAGCCCTTCTCCCAGAGCGGGTGATAGGGAAGTTCGTTTGCGGTCAGGTAGCGGAACACGTCGCGGTCGGTCCACTCGACGATCGGCAGCACCTTTGTCCTGCCGTCCTGCGCGCTGACGACGGGCAGCTTCTCCCGCGTGCTCGCCTGCACGCGGCGCAGGCCGGCGAGCCATCCCTTGGCGCCAAGCTCGGAGAGCGCGCGCTGCATCGGCTCGACCTTCACGATCTGGTTGTACTTGGCCAGGCCCTCGGCGCCCTGCTCCCAGAGCTTGCCGTGGCGCGCCTCGATCCACGCCGGGGTCTCGGCCGAGCGGTAAACCTTCAGGTTGATCTTCAGGCGCTTCGTCAGCGTGTCCGCGAAAAGGTACGTCTCGGGAAAGAGATAGCCCGTGTCGATGAACACGACCGGTATCTGCGGGGCGAGCTTGCTCGCCATGTGCAGCATGACCGCCGCCTGGGCGCCGAAGCTCGTGCTAAGGACCAGCGAGTCGCCGTAGGTCGAGAGGGCCCAGGAGATGCGCTCCTCGGGCGTCGCCCCGGACAACCTCTGGTCCTCCGCGGCCAGATCAACCGCAGGAGTAATGACATCCGCAGTCGCCATGGGCTAGGGGCGCCGGCCAAAACCGCACACGCTGGATGCGTGGGTCTCGTTGGCCGTGGCGGAAGCGGGATTCATCAAAGTCGGAGGGTTAAACTGCATTATGGGGGGCCTTTTGACAAGTCCCTCCCGGCAGAATCGTGTCATAGTCGAGCACTTAAAAATGACGTGATTGGCGTGACACAAAATGTTATTGATTAGACTATAACGTTATTTTAGCAAAGGATTGCCAAGAGCTTAAAGTCTACTTAAATAGTAGGAATATGAGCCGAAACGGGTCCAAAAACCGGAAAAACAAAATGCCATGAGCCAAGCCGTAAATTGCGTCGCCATGCTGGTCCGGGAATACGACGAGGCCATCGCCTTCTATAAGGAGAAGATGGGCTTCGAGGTGATCCAGGACACGCCGATGGGGGAGGGCCGGCGGTGGGTCATTATCGCCCCGAAAGGGACATCGGGAGCCCGCCTCCTTCTCGCGAGGGCGAAGAACGACGCGGAGAAAGCCTCGGTCGGATGCCAGGCCGGCGGGCGCGTCTTTCTCTTCCTTCAGACCGATGACTTCGCGCGCGACCACGCGCGCATGCTCGGCCTCGGCGTGAAGTTCAGCGAATTGCCGAGGCACGAGCCCTACGGCACGGTCGCCGTCTTCGAGGATCTCTACGGCAACAAGTGGGATCTGCTGATGCCGGCCGCGGTCACGTGATGCGCGCTCCTGCAGCGCCGCACAGCGCAATCGGCAAGATCGGCCGGACCGGGCCGCCTAGGCTTGCTCCTTTCGCCGCGGCGCTTTCCCTAGGCGGAAACGTGCCGATGAAGAGAGCGACGCCCCAGCATGAAAAATCCCCGCCCCGGCGATGAGGTCCATTCGCGAAGGAAATTTGTCCGCAACATGACGCTTGGCGCCGCCTACCTCGGCAGCGCAGCGGCATCCGACCTCGCGGCGGAGGTGGCGGAGCTGACGAAGGCAGGTGCGCACGTGCCCGGCGTCGCGATCATGGGCCTTGGCCTCTACGCGACGGGAGAGATCGCCCCGGCGTTCAGGCACACGAGGGCCTGCAGGCTGGCAGGTGTCATCACGGGCTCCCGAGAGAAGGGCGAGTCGTGGAGCCGCGAGCACGGCTTCCCCTCGAAGAATGTCTGGAGCTACGAGACGATGCACCAGATCGCCGAGAATAAGGACATCGACATTGTCTACGTCATCACCCCGAACGGCCTGCACGCCGAGCACGTGATCGCGATGGCGCAGGCTGGCAAGCACGTGATCTGCGAGAAGCCGATGGCGAACACGGTAGCGGAGTGCGACGCGATGCTCGCCGCGTGCAGGAAGGCCAACACCAAGCTTTCGGTCGGCTACCGGCTCCACTACGAGCCGAGGCACGCCGAGCTCGAGCGCCTGGCGCGCGACAGGGACTTCGGCATCCTCAACACGCTCAGCGGCGAGCACAGCTGGACATTTCGCCGGCGCGCGTGGCGCATCGAGAAACCGCTCTCGGGCGGCGGCCCGCTGATGGACGTCGGCATCTACGTGATCCAGGCCGCCTGCCGCGCGGCCCTCTCCCAGCCGCACGCCGTCACGGCGAGAGAGCTGCCGAAGACGAGGCCCGAGCTCTTCGACAGCGTCGAGGAGTCGATCGAGTGGACGATGGAATTCCCGGGCGACGTCACCTGCAGGGCGGCCTCCAGCTATTCCCGGGACGCGGCCTTCTTCCGGGCGGAGGGCGACAAGGGCTGGATCCACATGGACCCCGCCTATGCCTACCGGGGAATCAAGGTCTCGACCTCCCAGGGCACTCCGAACTACCCCGAAGTGCCCCAGCAGGCCCTCCAAATGGACCACTTTGCCGCCGAGGCACTCACCGGGAGGGAATCGCCCGTCTCCGGGCAGATGGGGCGAGACCACATGCGGATTATCGAGTCTATCTACCAATCGGCGGCCGACGGCGGGCGCCGGGTCCAAATTAAACCTTAAAACCCCAAAGGCTGGGTAAGCTTCGTTCTACCGCCAGTTTGTAACAAAAACCCAAGATTCTTATTCGACAGCTGGCCCGTAAGATGCTCACTTACTCACAGGATATTCCCAAAGAATAAATGGAAAACACGCGCGAGGCTAAGGCCTCAACTTCGCGGCTAAGGGTCTCAGCAAAGGTAAAGACGTTCGTGCTAGACACGAATGTCCTGATCCACGACCCGCAATCGATTTACAAATTCCAGGAGAACAACCTGGCCATACCCGTGGAGGTCCTTGAGGAGCTCGACGCGATAAAAACCGAGCAGTCCACGGAGCGCGGGCGCAACGCCCGCCGCGTGCACCGGATCCTCCAGGAGCTGCTCCCCGATTCCCGCTCCATGCTCGAGGGCGTGGAGCTGCCGAATGGCGGCACGCTCTCCGTCATCATCAACCCCTACCTGGCGGACCCGTCCCGGAAATCCGCTGCGATGGACCGCCTGCGCGCCATCCTTCCCGACCTGACGAAGAAGGACAACCGAATCATCGCCTCAGCGCTCTTCATCCAGGAGCAGTTCCCGCCGCCAACGATCCTCGTCACGAAGGACGTCAACGTGCAGCTGAAGGCGCGCGCCCTTGGCCTCGAGTCCGAGGACTACCTCAACGACAAGGTGCCCGAGGAGGACGAGGAGAAGAGCTACCGCGAGATATCGCTCTCGATCTACGAGATCCAGCGCTTCTGCTCCGAGGGGAAGTTCGAGATCGCGTCCAAGGTGGCGAAGCAGCTTTACCTGAACGAGTACGTCCTCCTTCGCTCCGACGAGGGAAAGACGATGCCCGCCCGCTACTACGGCGAGAACGTCGTGCAGCGCCTGAAGCTGCCGGACTACGTGAAGGCCCCCGGTGGCATTCCGATCCGCGCGCGCAACCTGGAGCAGCAGTTCCTGATGGACGCCCTCCTGGACGACTCCATCCACATGGTGACCTGCTTCGGCAAGGCCGGCACTGGCAAGACGCTGCTGACCACCGCCTGCGCCCTCTTCCAGACGCTCGATGAGAACTCCCGCTACGACGGCGTCTCGATCTCGAGGCCGGTGATCGCCCTCGGCAAGGACATCGGCTTCCTCCCGGGCACGCTGGACGAGAAGATGAAGCCCTGGCTCCAGCCCTACTACGACGCGCTCGAGGTCCTCATGCCGTCCAAGCCGCCGAAGGAGCCGCAGTTCGCGGCCAAGAAGGTCTCAAAGAAGAAGCACTGGAAGCGCGAGGAGATGATGACGCCGATGAGCTCGGCGCAGTCCTCCAACGGCAGCCACGGCCATGCGCCGGTCGGCCCGGTGAAGCCCTATGAGAGGCTGCTCAAGAGTGGGCTGGTCGAGATCGAGGCTCTCTGTTTCATCCGCGGCCGCTCGATCGCGCGCCGCTTCTTCATCCTGGACGAGGCGCAGCAGCTGACGCCCCACGAGGTGAAGACCGTCATCACGCGCATCTCCGAGGGCTCGAAGATCATCCTGATCGGCGATCCCGCGCAGATCGACAATCCGTACGTGGACTCCAGGAGCAACGGGCTCGTCTACTGCCACAACCGGATGAAGGGCCAGACGATCGCGGC
>DASRSJ010000091.1:0-7322 GCA_035656555.1 Opitutaceae bacterium | reverse complement strand
CGACAGCCTCGGAACTTTACTTTGCCTCGCACCCGGGAGTGACGGCCTGCCGCTATTCCGACCTGGTCGGTCCCGACAAGCCCATCAAGGAGATGAAGCCCATCGCGGGGGAAGACTATACGCAGCTCATCATCTTCAAGGGCCAGATCCTGAAGGTCACCCTTTCCGACGGCCGCGTCATAAACTTCGATCCGATCCATATGAAGCGCCACAACGTCAGTCCCTACCCGCAGGCGACCCAGGACACGCAGGGGCCGACTGCCGACGACCGCCCCGACGCCGTGGCGATCAAGGCGAACCTCAAGGCCCTGAGCCTTGCGGCTGACGCCTACTACAAGGCGAATGGCACCACGCGCACGAGCTTCGACAAGCTGGTCGGCCCCGACAAGGCCATCCCCTCGATGCCCTCCGTCGCAGGCGAGAACTACAAGACGCTGCTCTTTGCGAAGGGCCGCCCGCTGAGGGTAATCCTCAAGGACGGAAGAAGCTTCGTCTACTGGCCGCAGTAGCCGTGCGCGATCTTGACCAGGGTTCATCCATTGTACCCTTGCCCCGGTGTCGGGATAAAGTATCCCCTAGCTACTGGTTTTTAAGCGGTGGTAGCTCAGCCGGATAGAGCAACGGTTTTCTAAATCGTCGGTCGCGAGTTCGAGTCTCGCCCACCGCGCCAGACCCCTCAGCGGGTCGGATGCGCCCACTCCTCGTGCCACTGGGCGGCCTCACCCGGAAGCCCATGCCTCGCAAGGGCGGCCTCGATCTGCTTGATCGTCGGCTCCTCTACCAGGTGCCTCGGGTCTCCGGGCAGGTCGTGCATCACCTTCCGTGCGAGCGCCCAGCACGCCCAGGCGCGCCATTTGCGCTGCTCCTTCCGGGGCTCGTTCATCCGGTCGGCGTAGTGCTGGAAATGGATCCTCGGGTTGCCAATAAAGACATCCTTCGGCGTGTGCCTCATGAACCAGACCATCGCGGAGTAAGGCATGGGCCACGTGACCAGGATCTCCTCGTCGCCATTCAGGTTCGCGCCCATCGCGCGGTCCAGGCAAAGCATTGCCCGGGCGGGCAGCTTCTTCTTCCAGAGCGAATGCCCGTACTCGAGGCACGCGTCGTAGAACCCGGCGCCCCGGTCGTTCGCGGGGAAGGCGTTTAGCACCTTCCAGTCGAGCCCCGGGCGGGGCATCGGCAGGTAGGGACACGTCGGCAGCATGAATTGTTGGGTGCCCGCAAAAGAGCCGCCCGTCAATGCGGCTCGACACCCCGGCGTCATTTGCGAGACAACGGGGCAGCTGAACACGCCCCCAGACAACTCCGCCCGTCCCATCGCGATGTGGCGGCGCATAATTATATGGCCCCTGGCCTTCGTGCTGCGCGCGTGGTGGCGGACGATCAGGATGGAGATGGCCGACGCCGACAGGGCCGTGATCACCCAGCAGGGCCAGCCGGTCGTCTTCGCCCTCTGGCACAACCGCCTTTTCGTGGCCCCGGAGATCTTCCGCCGGTTCCGGAGCGGCCAGCCGATCAGCGCCCTGATCAGCGCAAGCAAGGACGGCTCGTGGCTCGCGGCCCTCTTCGCGGCCGTCGGGATGCACGCCGTGCGGGGCTCCTCCAGCCGCCAGGGCCGCCAGGCGGCCACGGGACTCGTCGAGGCGATCCAGAACGGCCGCGATGTCGGCATCACGCCCGATGGGCCGAGGGGCCCGGCCTACGTGATGAAGCCGGGGGCCCTGGTCGTCGGACGGCGCACAAAGTGCGTGTTTGTCCTGGCAGGCTTCGAATACGAGTCGGCCTGGAGGATCAACAGCTGGGACGGCTTCTACCTGCCGCGGCCGTTCTCGACCATGCGCCTGCACTTCGAGAACGTGGACCTGGCCGCGGTCGCGGACACCGACGAAGCCGTCGCCCAACTGGGCCGGCGGCTCGTCGAGATGAGCCCGGACAGGATTCCCTCCCCGCCTAGAATGAGGGGGTGAGCGTGACGATGTCGCCGGGCGACACCGTGAAGTTCTCGCCCGCGCTCCACGTCGAGTCGTTGACGAGGAACTTGAACTGGAGGGGCTGCGTGATGGCGGTAAGGACGATCTCCCACTTGCCCCCGTCGACATTGCCGAGCGCGATGCCCTTGTCCCAGCTGAGGATCGGCTCGTCGCCCCGCACAAAGAGGGAGTTTCCGAAGCCGACGTCCAGTGTGGCGATGATCGTCACGCGGCCGCCCTTGGGCTTGGCGACGACGGCCGGCGCTGGCGTGGAGGGAGCCGCGGCCGCCTTGATCTTGGGCGCTACGGTGGATTTCTTCGCGGGCGCCGGTGCGGGCGCGGCTTTCTTGGTCGCCGGGGCGGGCGTCTTGGCTGGCTTAGTGGTCTTTTTGGTCATGCGTCGGATGGTTTACCCTGGGAACTGACGGCCCCACGGACTTGCGCACACATAGCATTTGCAACGCCAAATGGCAAAGTGCGCAGGATTTTCCAAGTCCGCCACTTGTTTGCCATTACCCTGTCACAGACAGGAACTTTTGCAATTATCTGACCTGCAGGGTGTCACCCTCGAAAACCAGTCCGAGAGACGGGATCGAGACGGCTTTGCGCTCACCGTCCTTGCGAACCGTTCCGGCCAGCCACGCATCGTACCCCGACGCCTTGGCGGCGGCCAGGGCCGCCTGCGCGGTGCCCGGGGCGACATAGACCGCGAAGCCTATGCCCATGTTGAAGGTGGCGTACGCCTCCCTCGGCGCGACCGGTCCCGCCTTCATGAGGAACGAGAATATCGCCGGATGGGGCCTCGGCGCCGTGATCTCATAGACGAAGGGCTCCTCCAGCCGCATCAGCTTGCGCCAGCCGTGACCGGTCACGTGGGCCGCGTAGTTGAGCTTGATGCCGCGCCTCTGGCATTCCGCGACAAAGGCCACGTAGAGGGTCGAGGGCGCCAATAGCGCCTCTCCCAGGGTCACCCCGCCACCGATGTCGGTCGCGTAGCGCTCCGGCAGGCTCTCGGCGATCTTGCGGCAAAGAGTGAGGCCGTTCGTCTGCACGCCCGAGGACGCGAGGAACAGGATGGAGTCGCCGTCCGAGACATCACCCACGATGCGCAGCGACTTGGACGAGATCTTCCCGATGGCAGAGCCCGCGAGCACGATCGCGTCCTTCTCGATGAGCCCCTTCAGGGCCGGGGTCTCTCCCCCGCCCCACACCGCACCCGCCGCGCGGCATCCCTCGGCGAAGCCCTTGACGAGCTCCTGCGCGCGGTTCTCGTCGGAGAACCAGTCGGAGCTGCCGACGGCCGCGTGCATCGCGACGGCGATCGGCAGCGCCCCGCAGGTGATGAGGTCGTTCGCGATCGTGGCCACCGTGTCGATGCCGATCGCCCGGTAGTGGCATGTCCCGCTCTGCGACTGCACCGCGTCCGCAACGAGATTCTTGGTGCCGAGGCCCTCCTCGACGTGGGCCATGTAGTGGTCCTCCGCCTCGATCAGGTAGCAGCTCTCACCCCGGACCGTGGCGGGCTCGTTGTAGCCGTGCTGCGCCAGGAGGTCGGTCGTCGTGAAGGCCGCCTTCTGGCAGGCCCTCTTGAAGGCGTCCAGGGGTCCGTAGCTTACTCCCGCTGATTCATAGGAGAGGGACATGCCTTAGTACGACCTTCCCTCGTTCTTCTCGTAATAGTTCACGTAGGCCTGGTTCACGACGCGGTAGCCGCCCTCCGTCGGGTACTTGCCCGAGAAGTACCAGTCGCCCGTGTGGTTCGGCACGGCGGCGTGGAGGTTCTCCAGGGTCTGGAAGATGATCTCGATCTCGCCGTCCCAGCCGATCTTCGAGGGCCGAACGAGCTTCGATATCCGAGCCGAGATCTCCTCGGGCGTGAAGGGCTCGTAGAGGCGCCGCACGGGGTTCACGGAACCCTTCTTCGCGATCTCGTCGCGGCAAGCGCGGTAGACCTCGGCAAGGAGGTCGGCCCGGCCGCTTTCCTTGAGGAGATCCACCACGGCCTCGAACGCGACGAACTTGCCGATCTCCGACATATCGATCCCGTAGCAGTCCGGGTAGCGGATCTGCGGCGCCGTCGAGACGATGACGATCT
This sequence comes from Opitutaceae bacterium, assembly GCA_035656555.1. Lineage (GTDB taxonomy): Bacteria > Verrucomicrobiota > Verrucomicrobiia > Opitutales > Opitutaceae > Palsa-1447. Next base: position 3,257 of record DASRSJ010000091.1, on the reverse strand, counting down.
TCTTCGGGTTGAGCCTTGCGAGTATCCTCAGTATCGAGCGCCGAAGCGTCGTGCCGCGCACGATCGAGTCGTCGACGCACACAAGGTTGTCCTGGCCCGCGCGCACCGACCCGTAGGTGATGTCGTACACGTGGCTCGCCAGCTGGTTCCTCATGGACTCCTGGCCGATGAAGGTGCGGATCTTGATGTCCTTGCTGACCACCTTCTCCCCGCGCGGCCAGTTGCGAAGGATAAGATCGTCGAGGAGGGACTCCGTGAGCTTGCCCTCCTGGCTCGCCTTCATGATCGCGTCCTTCACCTCGCCGCGCCTCTGCGTGCGCAGCGCCGACATAAGCCCGTAGAAGGCGACCTCGGCCGTGTTCGGGATGAAGCTAAAGACGCTGTCCGACCAGTTGTTGTCGATCGCCTTTAGCACCTGGGGCGCAAGCTTGCCGCCCAGCGCCTGGCGCTCGCGGTAGATGTCGACGTCGTTGCCGCGGGAGAAATAAATGCGCTCGAAGGAGCACGACGTCCTCGGGAGCGCCGGCTTGAAGGACTGCTCCGACACCGTGCCACGGCGCTTGATGACCACGGCGTGGCCGGGCTGGACCTCCTTCACGTCCTCGACCGCGAGGTCGAACACAGTCATGAGGGGCGCGCGCTCGGAGGCGAACGCCACGACCTCGTCGTTCTGGAACCAGTGGCAGGGCCGGATCCCCGACGGGTCGCGCGCCACGAAGGAGTCGCCGTTGCCGATGAGCCCGCAGAGGACGTAGCCGCCGTCCCAGTTCTCGGAGGCGCGGGCGAGCACCCGCGTCAGGTCGAGGTCCTCGCTGATCCGGCGCGAGAGCTCCTCGCCAGCGAGGTTCTTCGTGCGCAGGTACCGGTAGATGTCCTCGTGCTCCTCATCCAGGAAGAAGCCGATCTTCTCGAGGATCGCCTGCGTGTCCGTCGCGAACACCGGGTGCTGGCCGATGCCAATCAGCGACTGGTTCAGGTCCGCCGTGTTCGTGAGGTTGAAGTTGCCGCAGAGGGCCAGGTTGCGCGTCGCCCAGGGGCTGCGCCTGAAGTAGGGATGGCAAGCGCTCAGGTTATAGCCGCCGCTCGTGCCGTAACGCAGGTGCCCAAGGAAGAGCTCGCCGCCGAAGTCGAAGTTCTTCTTCACGGTCTCCGGGAACTCCGGGTGGATCACGCCGGAGTCGACCTTGTCGTTGTACTGGCCCAGGAGCTCCTTGAATATCCGGTCCAGGGGATTGGACTTCACGTTCCTCTCGCGGAACATGAAGGGCTCGCCGGCCGGCACATCGAGCTTCACGCAGGCCACGCCCGCGCCGTCCTGGCCGCGGTTGTGCTGCTTCTCCATCAGGAGGAAGAGCTTCGTGAAGCCCCAGAGCGGGGTGCCGTACTTCTCCTGGTAATAGGAGAGCGGCTTCAGGAGCCGGACGACGGCGACGCCGCACTCATGGGATACGAAATCGCTCATGGGCGGTGGTTCAGGCTATGCCGGGACGCTTCATCGCCACCTCTATACTCGTCTCCCAGCCCATTCGCAACCCGGCGACGTCCCATTCCACGGGACCGCGGGACGTCCTGACCGAAAGGGAGGGCGCCTCGGTGACGGTGCCGATGTCGTCGGCGGGAACCCCGGAGGCCTTCGCGGAGGCGACGAGGGCCGCCGAGTCCGTAGGCGACACGGCCACGATGACGCGTCCCTGGCTCTCGCCGAATAGGAGTGCGTCGAGGCGGGGTGCGGAAAGGGCCGAGAGGTCAAGCGAGGCGCCGAGGCGGCCCGAGCCGAACAGCATCTCCGCGGCCGCGACCAGGAGGCCGCCCTCGCTCAGATCGTGCGCGGCGCCGACCTTGCCGGATCGGATCTGGGAGAGGAGGAAATCCTGCAGCTTCTTCTCGGCGGCGAGGTCGACCGCGGGCGCGTCCCCGGTCTTCAGGCCGTGGATCGTCCCCAGAAACTGGCTTCCGCCGAGCTCACTTGGTGCGCCGCCCAGGAGGACGAGGCGAAGCCCGGCGGACTCCACAAACTGGCGGGTGATGTGCTCCTCCTTCTCGATGAAGCCGACGACCGACACCGTCGGCGTCGGGTCGATGGCGCCCTCGGGCGACTCGTTGTAGAGGGAGACATTCCCTCCGACCACCGGGACGTCGAAGAAGCGGCACGCCTCGGAGAGGCCGGCCACGCACTCCTTCAGCTGGTAGAAGTTCTCCGGCTTGTACGGGTTGCCGAAGTTCAGGTTGTCCGTCATCGCGAGCGGCGTCGCGCCCGAGCAGACGAGGTTTCGCAGGCACTCGACCATCGCGATCAGGGCGCCGCGCTTCGGGTTGAGATAGCAGTAGCGCCCGTTGCAGTCGTTGCTGATCGCGATAAACTTCTCGGTGTTGCCGAGCTTGAGCCGCACGACGCCTGAGTCGCTGCCCGGAAGGACGACCGTGCCGTGCTGCACCATGTGGTCGTACTGCCTGTAGATCCAGCGCTTGGAGGCGATCGTCGGGTGAGAGAGGAGCCTGGGAAGGGCGGCCTTGGCCCCGGCAAGGTCGAGATCGGCGAGCGAGGAACCCTCCGGCGTCCATGAGGCCGTCTGCTCGAGATAGGCCGGCTTCTTCGAGTCGCGGTGATAGACGGGCGCGTTGTCGGTCAGGGCCCCGGCGGGAATGTCCGCGACGACGATCCCGTGCTGGGTAACGACCATGCGGCCCGTGTCGGTCACGGTCCCGACGAGCGCGGCGTGGAGGTCCCACTTGGCGAAGACCTGCTCGATCTCGCTCTCCCTGCCCTTCTGGACGATCACCAGCATGCGCTCCTGGGACTCGGATAGCATGATCTCGTAGGAATTCATCCCGACCTCGCGCTGCGGCACCTGGTCGAGCTCGATCTCGATGCCGGCGCCGCCGCGGCTCGCGGTCTCGCAGGTCGAGCAGGTGAGGCCGGCGGCGCCCATGTCCTGGATGCCGACCACGAGCCCGGGGATGGCCATCATCTCGAGGCACGCCTCGATCAGCAGCTTCTCCATGAAAGGATCGCCCTTCTGCACCGCGGGACGGTCGGCCGAGCTCTCGGCGCTCAGCTCCTTGGACGCGAAGGCCGCGCCGCCCAGGCCGTCGCGGCCGGTGGCTGCGCCCACGTAGTAGACGGGATTGCCGAGGCCCTTCGCGGCGCCGCGGCGGATCTGGTCGTGGCGCAGCGTGCCGAGGCAGAGTGCGTTGACGAGGGGATTGCCCTCGTACGAGCGGTCGAAGTAGACGTCGCCAGCCACTGTCGGCACGCC
>DASRSJ010000090.1:0-3288 GCA_035656555.1 Opitutaceae bacterium | reverse complement strand
GGCCGCGTCGAGAAGTTCACCACGAAGTTCAAGCGCAGCACGAAGAAGTAAGGTTTTTCGGCAGTTGAAACTCATCTGTTTTGACTGCGACAGCACGCTGAGCTCGGTTGAGGGAATCGACGAGCTCGCACGCCTCCGCGGCCCCGAGATTTTTGCGACGGTGGAGGCTCTGACGGATGACGCCATGAACGGGCGCATCCGCATCGAGGAGATCTTCAAGCTCAGGCTTGAGGCCATCCGCCCCTCGCTCGAGGACGCCGCGGCCATCGGCCGGCGCTACCTGGCGACCATCGAGCCCACCGCCAAGTCCACCGTCGACGCGATGACCGCGATGGGCTGGACCTGCATCATCATCAGCGGCGGCTTTCGCCAGTGCATTCGCCCGCTGGCCGACCATCTCGGCATCTCGCACGTCGAGGCCGTGGACCTTTTCTTCGCCCCCGACGGGTCGTACAAGGGCTTCGACGAGGCCTATCCCTCGAGCCGCTCCGGCGGCAAGGTGGAGATCATCGCCAAATTGAGGAGCCTATACTCGCCCGAGAAGGTCGTCATGATCGGCGACGGCGTGAGCGACCTTGAGACGCAGCCGGTCGTGGACCTCTTTGTCGGCTTTGGTGGCTACACCTCCAGGGAGCGCGTGAAGCGCGAGTCCCACGCCTTCGTGACGTCGCTCGCGACGCTCAAGACGCTTGTTTGAGGCGGATTATTCGGGTCTGCGCCGGGGCGCCTTCACGACCGCACCCACGACCCAGTGATTCTTGCCGAGCGGGCGCAGCTTCTTGAAGCCGTTCCTCTCGAAGGTGCCCATGCTCCCGTTGTAGAGGAAGGACGAGGAGACCTTGCGGCCCGTCAGGTCCTCGGGGTAGCTCTCCACTTTTCCGCCTCCCAGGCGTGCGATTTCCTTCAGGGCGCCTTGCAGCGCCACCGAGGTCACTCCCTTGCCCCGGTAGGCCTTGTCCACGAAGAAGCAAGTGATCCGCCAGTCCGGCGCCTCCTCCAAGCCTTCCTTGTAGGCGCGCTGGTGCTTGATGCGCGGCAGCTCAGAGGGCGATCCGAACTGGCACCAGCCGACGCAGGCCTTGCCGTGGTAGACGAGTGCCGCATGGGCGTTTCCCTCGCGCACGCGGCATTCCTTCATCCGCTTGCGCTGCGGGCCGCGCTCGGCGCCCTCGGCATGGAAGGAGAGGCACCAGCAGCCGCCCCAGACGCCGTTGTTGCTCTCGACCAGGGAGGCGAAGTCAGGCCAGGTCTTCGGGCTCAGGGGCTTGGTTGTGAACTCGGGCATTCGCGTTATCCCCGGAGAGCTATATCGAGCCCGGTAACAGGGTCATGAAAACGCTGTTTGGATCGGCCTTGTAAGATCCAAATGGACCGCACGGCACAAATCCGTGCCTCAGGTAAAGACGGCGTGCGGGTTCAAAGAAGGGCATGGCGCCGGTCTCCAGGCTGAGCCGCGCGTAACCGCGCGCCTTTGCCTCGCCAATGACGTGGTGAACCAAGTTTGCGCCAATCCCCGTCCCGCGGGCGTCCCTGGCGACCCGCATCGACTTCATCTCGCCATGGGCAGGGTCCAGCTGCTTGACCGCGCAGCAGCCGACTAGGCGGCCGTCGTGCCACGCGGTCCAGAAGGTGATCTCCGGCTTCCGCAGGCCGTCGAGATCGAGCGCATGCTTGCTCTCCGGAGGAGACATCGAGCGCATGTCGGCGATGTGCTCCTCCAGGAAGGCCGCGATCTCTTGTCCGGACAGATCGTCGACACGGATGTCCAATGAGGCGCGGCCGGCTTGCAATTGGGTCAACGGATCCAGAAGCCGCCCACCTTGCCGCCCATGACGCTCAGCGTGGCCAGGGCGTCGTCGCTCCCGTCCGAGAAGGCGATCTTCCAGAGTGTGACCCGGTAGCCATGCTGGCTGAGTTCACCGAGAAAGGTGATGTGCGCCGTGGCGAGCCTCGGCGCGAAGGCCGCGCTCACGGAGCCGAACTGGGCCTTCGTCAATCCGTGGAACGCGTCGTCGCCGTCGGCGACAAATGAGTTGTAGTCCGACTTCTGGATGGCGGCGAAGAGCTTCGCCGAAAGGGCGGCGTCCTCCTTCCTGGCCTCGGCTGCCGAGGAACAGGCGGCAGAGACGACAAACACGGAAAGGAGCAGAACCACTCGTGAGGTGAGGAACGTTTTCATGGGATGCGAATTCGACCTAGTGGCTCTTGGCGGGTTCCCAGAGCTCGATAGGATTGCCGTCAGGATCGTGCATGTGGGCGAACCTGCCGTTCGGGTATACCGTGGGATCAACCTTCACCTTCTCCCCGGCCGCGCGAAGCTGCGCGACCATGGCGTCGAGGTCATTGACCCGGAAGTTGATCATCCAGCCCTGGTCGTTCTTCCCGAATTTTGTGTCCTTGGCGAAGGGCGCGAAGGCCGTGGGACCCGCCTCCTGCGTCCAGGACTTCTGGCCGTAGTCGGAGGGTATAGGATCGACGCCCAGCTTCTCCTTGTACCATTTGCTAAGTCCCACGGGATCGGCGGTGCGGAAGAAAAAGCCGCCGATTCCAGAAACACGCTGCACCGGCGCGGCGGATGCCGCGGGGGCGTCTGCGGCACCAAGCCGCACTGCGATGAGAAGCGCGGCTGCAACGATTCCCAACAGCGAGGATTTCAATTTCATCGAGTTATTTCTCCGAGCTAACCTCGGGCGCCACAACCGTCAGCTTGTAGTCCACCGATGAGTCCGGCTTAACGACCATCTTCGGGTCGCATTCGCTGGCCGGCGCAAGGATCGGCATTCTCGAGACGCGGGTTACAGTCGGAGCCGGGCGGAAATCAAACACCAAGCTTGGGACACCTTGCGCGGCACTTTGCTCAAGCGAAAGAGGGGGTGTGTCTATCGTTGCGTCCGGGAAACTTAGGGAGGAATCAATGGCAAGTCCGACGCTTGGCAGCGCGACGAGGGCAATGGCTAAGAGTTTCTTCATGGGACTAAGGTGATTTGAGGTAGGGGAAGGACTGGATCGTTTTTCAGTTGAACCTAAGGCTAAGCCGCGGGTTCTACGGGTAGAACTGGAGCTGGTATGTGGCGTCCAACAAGCTTGCGACAGACGTAGAGAACGGCCGGTGGAACAGGGACAAGGGCCGCTGCAAAAAGGACACCCGCGAGCCTGCCGGATGTGGTGGGTGCGATCCAGCACAGGCCGGCCCCAATGAGGACCATCTCGATCACGAATATCTTGAAGGCCCTTTTCTCCTTAGGGCTGAAGATTGAATTGTTGGTACAGGCGCGAGTCATTGGATCT
>DASRSJ010000089.1:0-3220 GCA_035656555.1 Opitutaceae bacterium | reverse complement strand
CATGTCGCCAAGGAGATGAGGCGCACCGGCTGCACCGTCCCCCTCCTGATCGGCGGGGCGACGACCAGCGCCGCGCACACCGCGGTCAAGATCGCGCCCGAGTACGCCCACGGCGTCGTTCATGTCCTCGATGCCTCGAGGGTCGTCAATGTCGTGAGCTCTCTCCTTTCCCCGGAGATGAAGCCTGCCTTCCTTACCGACATCGGCACGAAGCAGGTGGCCCAGAGGGAGGACTTCGCGGCCCGAAGGGCCCGGAAGCCCCTCCTCTCCCTCAACCTCGCCCGCAGCCGCAAGCAGGTGTTCGACTGGCCGGGCGTCGACATCCCCCGCCCCGACTTCCTGGGAACAAAGGTCTTCAAGAACGTCCCCTTGGCCGACATCGTCGCCTACATCGACTGGGGCCCCTTCTTCAGCGCGTGGGAGCTCCACGGACGCTTCCCCGACATCCTCAAGGACCCGGTGGTCGGCGTTGAGGCCACGAAGCTTCACGAGGAGGCCAAGGTGCTCCTGGCACGGATCGTCCGCGAGAAGCGCTTTACCGCCAACGCCGTCATCGGCTACTGGCCGTGCAACGCCGTCGGCGACGATATCGAGGTCTATTCCGACGAGGCCAGGTCCTCAGTCGTCACGAAGTTCCACATGCTGCGCCAGCAGCTGGAAAAGCCGGCCGACCAGTTCAACCACTGCCTAGCCGACTACATCGCGCCCAAGGAGACCGGCCGGATCGACTACATCGGCGGATTCGCCGTCACGGCCGGCCACGGCGTCGACACCTTCGCGGCCGAGTTCAGGGCAGCAACCGACGACTACAACGCCATCATGAGCCAGGCGCTCGGCGACCGGCTCGCCGAGGCGATGGCAGAGATGTTCCACAAGAAGGCCCGCGAGGCGTGCGGCTTCGGCAAGACTGAGAACCTGAGCCCCGCGGACCTGATCCGCGAGCGCTACCGGGGCATCCGCCCGGCCCCGGGCTACCCGGCCTGCCCCGACCACATGGAGAAGCCGATCCTCTTCGATCTCCTCAAGGCCGGGGAAGCAACGGGCATTATCCTGACCGAGAGCTGCGCCATGAGCCCCGCCAGCAGCGTCAGCGGCTGGTACATGAACCATCCGGACTCCAAGTACTTCGGCGTCGGAAAGGTCGGGCGCGACCAAGTCGAGGAATACGCCAAGCGAAAGGGCTGGGACATGGCGACCGCGGAGAAGTGGCTCGGGCCCTACCTGGACTACGACGCGGGCTGAGCCTTCCGGAACTTTCACCCGCGCGCCGCGTCACACCATGAGGATGCACTCATACCCCGCTTTCCGGCTGGCGCGACTCACACTCGCGGGCGCCGCGCTCCTGGCAGCAGTCTGCGCCCGCTCCGCCGACCTTTCGTTCGTCGGCAACCTCTCCACCGCCCAGAAGAGCTCCGCGGGCCTTTCGAAGCTCTCGAGCTCTCAGGAGTCGATCCTGGACGCCCTCGTGACCCAGGACGTGACGCTCGCCCATGACGGCGGGGTGACCGGCTTCTCCTCGGCCTTCTCGGAGCGACACATGGAGCGCGAGGGCCTGGCCTCCGGCCTCACGGCCTTGAACCCGCAGGAGCGCGCCGCGCTAGATACCTATGCGGCGACCGCCATCGCGATCGGGCCGCCGCCCGAGCAGACCTTCTCCTACTCGCCGCCCAGGGCCACGCCCTCCGTCGCCATCCCGCCCAAGGCCGCTGTCGCGACCCCGCTCAAGGCGGAGATCCACGGCGACATCTCTTTCACGGTCGGGGGAAGCTCCCACGGCGGCAGCTTCTATGGCACGTCGATGGACGTCGCCGTCACGGACCCGACCGGCCACTTCACGGTGGCCGTCGGGTTTGACGATTACCGCGGCAAGGGCCTCCTCGGCCTCTGCGCGGCTGACGGGCTCCTTTACCCGTATCCCTACTGACTGCCGCCCCTCAGGGCTCCGCGGTGAAGGCCGCGTAGCTGTGCGGCAGGACGTTCACCACAAAGTATGATTTCGGGGGAGCATCCTTCCTCATCATCAGGCGCCTGAAGCCCGTCGGGGGCTCGGGCGTGTAGGAGGCGATGACCTCGCCGGTGACGAGATTGCGCAGCTTTGAGAATTTGCCCTCGAGCGTGACCTTCATGGAGGCCTGGGTCGGCAGGTAGGACTCGAGAACGAACGCACCGTTGTCGTACGCGAAGAGGGACACCTGGCTCGCGCCGTCGGCGCGGACAAAGAAGCCCTTCATGACGACATCCTTGATGGCGCTCGTGATTTCGGGCGGCAGCGCGTAGATCTCGCGGAAGGCGTCGGGCATCGTCCAGACGTAGAGCGTGCCCTTGGCATACTTGTCCATAAGGAGGATCGGGTATCCCGTGCCGCCCTCGAGCGCGCTCACGAGACCCCACGCGTCGTTCGTCAGGAAGCGGACCTCAGGGAAGAGGATTCCCGGGCTCCTGTCGTCCGGCGAGAGGGAGGCTCCGGAGCCCCACCCCGTCGAAAAGTCGCGGGCCAGGACCTTCTCGTCGGAGACCGAAGTCTCGCAGATGTCCTCGATCCCCTTGCCCTTCAGGGCGCGCAGGAGACCGGACGTGATGACGACGCTCTTTCCGTCCATCAGCTGCTTCTTGATCTTGGCCACGATCTCGGGGTCAAACTTGGCCTCCTCGGTCAGGAGCACCATCTTGGCCTCCGTCGGAAACTCTGGGTGCAGGTCGATCGGGATGCCGATCATGCCGAGATAATTGTGGAGGAAGTCCTCGCCGGTGGACTGGTAGGGCTTGTAGCTCTGGATGCCGATCGGGTTGCCGAGCTTGCCGACAACGGCGTCTGCCTCGCGCAGGGACACGCCGGCCACCGTGGCCCAGGACGGCGTGGTGGGAGCGGCGGCGCCCGCCGGGCGGTACTCGCTCGTCACGGTGCCAAAGTTCAGCGCCGTCGGCAGGTTCTCCCACTCCTTCCGATTACCCGCCACGGCCTTCATGAGGAGAAGGTCCCAGTTGAAGAGGGTGATCTCGCGCGCCTTGGCGAACATCGTGTCCCAGAGCTGCTCCGAATAACGGTCGACGTAGCGCGTGCCGTAGGTGTCGACCCAGCCGCCGCCATTGCCGCCCGGCTTGATGTTCTCGTAGTAGCGGATGATCTGGTAGCTCTCGTACTGCTGGAGGTACTGGTCTGTGAAGTTCGGGTCGCGGGTCTCGGTGCCGGTGTAGATGCCGTCGAAGATCTTCGGCTCCT
>DASRSJ010000088.1:0-24093 GCA_035656555.1 Opitutaceae bacterium | reverse complement strand
CGGCCTGCACACCCGCGGGCATCATGGAGCTTTTGGGCCGCAGCGGCGTCGACCTCGAGGGCAAGCACGTGGTCGTGCTCGGCCGCTCGCTCATCGTCGGCAAGCCCGCGGCACTCCTCGCCCTCCAGCGAAAGGCCGGCGCCAATGCGACCGTCACGATCTGTCATTCGAAGACGGCCAATCTCGCTTCCATCACGCGCCAGGCCGACGTCCTGATCGCCGCCATCGGCAGGCCTGAGTTCGTGAAGGCCGACATGGTGAAGCCCGGTGTCGTCGTGATCGATGTCGGCATCAACCGGGTAACGGATGCCTCGAAGAAGTCGGGCTACCGGCTTGTCGGAGACGTGGACTTTGCCGGCGTTTCCCCGCTCTGCAGCCGCATCACGCCGGTGCCCGGCGGGGTCGGGCCGATGACAGTCGCGATGCTGATGAAGAACACGGTCAAGGCCCACCGCCTGCTTTCTTCCCGCTGATCCGCCTTCGCCTTGTCTTGCGCCTCGGCAAATAGGCTCCATTCTCGGCGCTAACCCCTAGGCACTTAGCCACTAGACGATGTCCAACGCCCGAATACTGGTTGTCGATGACCAGCCGATCAATGTTCAGCTCCTGAAGCGCAAGCTCGAGCGGGGTGGCCTTGATGTGTCCACGGCGAACAACGGCCTCGAGGCCCTCGAGCAGGTGAGGCTGCACAAGCCGGACCTGATCCTCCTGGACCTCATGATGCCCGACATGGACGGCATCGAGGTGTGCCAGCGCCTGCAGGCGAGCAGTGAAACTCGTTCGATCCCCGTCATCTTCGTCACGGCCCGGACCACCAAGGAGAGCAAGCTCGAGGGCCTGGCTGTCGGCGCCGTCGACTACATCACAAAGCCGATCGACCTCGACGAGACCGTGGCACGCGTCCAGACGCAGCTGCGCTTCGCGACGATCAACCGCGAGAACCTGGAACTCCAGCGCCGCCTCGAGGAATCCCGCCGCGCCGCCACGATCGGCGCCGTCGCTCAGGGCATCGCCCACAACCTGAACAATCTCCTCGGCGTCGTCATCGGTTACCTGGACCTCATCAAGACCGGCTACGACAAGCCGCCGGTAGTGAAGAAGAATGCCCAGAACGTCGATGACGCCATCCAGCGGATCGTCGGCATCATCAGGCAGCTGAGCACGTTGGTCGTGAAATCAAGGCCCGAGCTGACACGGGTCGCCCTCCCCCGGCTGATCGAGGGCGGCATCCGCCGATTCCACTCTGACTACAAGCTCACGGCCGGCGTCGTGGTCTATAACACGGTGGACGATCTGGAGATCGACACGAACATCGAGACTTTCGAGGAGGTCCTCTCGAAGGTCCTCATCAATGCCTGGGAAGCCTACGGGGACGCCCCGCCCGAGAAGCGCTCGATCGCCGTCCACACCCGCACTTTCGACAAGCCCCGCGGCGACAAGATGCTCGAGCTGCGCGTCGAGGACGACGCCTCTGGCATCGCGGACGACATTCGGGACCGCATGTTCGAGCCCTTCGTGAGCTCCAAGCGCACGGTCGGCGTCGGGATGGGACTTACGATTGCGCGTCACTCGCTCCGGAGCGTCGGCGGCGAAGTCACGCTCGCCAACCGGCCCGAAGGCGGCGCCTGCGCGGTCCTTGTCCATCCCATCCGCGATCCCCGCAACCGCGACCGCAGCATGGACAATGACGAGTAATGCGACGGGCAGCGGACCACGCCCGGACGGCATAGCCTTCCTGGGAGCCGGCAACATGGCCTCGGCCATGGTCGAGGGGCTTATCGCCAAAGGGGTATTCCAGCCGAGCAAGATCGCCTGCATGGGCGGATCTGGCACCACCGCATCCATGCTGGCGGCAAGGACCGGCATCCGCCTCGCCACGAGCCTCGATGACCTTCTGAGCGGCGCTGGAACGCTTGTCGTGGCCTTCAAGCCGCAGCACTTGGCCGGCGCCGACCCGAGGCTCGCCATGCTTACCCAGGGACGCCTCGTGATCTCAGTCCTGGCCGGCAAGAAACTCTCGGCCCTGGCGGCTGCCTTTCCCGAGGCCGGCAACATCGTGCGCAGCATGCCGAACACTCCGGGTCAGATTGGCGCCGGCCTCACAGGCTGGTGCTCGGCCAGCCCCCTCTCCGCATCTGACCGATCCGTCCTCGACCACGCATTCGGCGCCTTGGGCAAGGCACTGGAGCTGCCAGAAGCCGAGATTGACGCCTTCACGGCCGTCAGCGGCTCCGGACCTGCCTATGTCTTCGAGTTTGCGGCCGCGCTGAGGGACGCGGGCATCAAGCTGGGCTTCGACCCGGCCGTCTCGAGGCTTCTCGCGGTCGAGACACTCCTCGGCGCCGCAAAGCTCCTCTCCTCGCGGGATACCGACCCGGAGGTCCTGCGCAACCAGGTCACCTCCCCCAACGGCGTCACCGCCGCGGGCCTGAGGAAAATGTCAGAACTCGATTTTCGCGGGATGATGGCCACGGCGGTGCTTGCAGCCAGGGCCCGGGCCGTTGAGCTTTCCGCCTGATGGCTGCGAACGCTCTCAACGGAAGGATTCTCGTCACCGGCGGCGCCGGCTTCATCGGAAGCGCGCTCATCTGGGCGCTAAACGCCCGGGGAATCGACGACATCGTGGTGTCGGATATCCTGAACTCCGATGAGAAGTGGCGGAACCTGGTGCCCCTTCGCTTCGCGGAGTACGTCGAGGGTCCCGCCCTGCGCTCGAGGATCGCCCAAAACACGGCTGCTTTCGGCAAGTTTTCGGCCGTCTTCCACCTGGGCGCCTGCTCATCGACGACCGAGCGCGACGCGTCGTACCTGGTCGACAACAACACGAACTTCACCCGCGAGCTGGCTGGGTGGTCGCTCGCGATGGGTGCGCGCTTCATCTACGCCTCCTCGGCCGCGACCTACGGCGACGGCGCCCAGGGGATGGATGACAGCGACCCGGCAATCGAGCGTCTGCGCCCGCTCAACATGTACGGTTACTCAAAGCACCTCTTTGACCTCAATGCGCGGCGTCTCGGCTGGCTCGACCGCATCGTGGGCGTAAAGTACTTCAACGTCTACGGGCCCAACGAGGACCACAAAGGGGACATGCGCTCCCTGGTCGCGAAGGCCCACATGCAGATCCGCGACTCGGGCAAGCTCGGGCTCTTCAGGAGTTACGACCCGAAGTACCCCGACGGCGGACAGATGAGGGACTTCCTTTACGTGAAGGATGCGGTCGAGATGACGCTCCACTTCGCGGAGGCCGGAAGCCAGTCCTCGGGCCTCTTCAACCTGGGATCCGGGGAGGCCAACACGTGGCTCACGCTCGCGGGCGCCATATTTGCGGCTCTCGGCAAGGAACCCAGGATCGAGTTCATCGAGATGCCCGAGGTCCTGAAGGCCAAGTACCAGTATTACACGAAGGCCGACATCTCGAAGCTGCGTGCCTCGGGATATTCGAAGCCGGTGACGCCCCTTGCGGAGGCCGTGGCCGACTACGTGGGGAACTACCTCGTGCCCGGCAAGCGCCTCGGCGAGTAGGCCGGTCTCCCGGCCCGCCCGCGTGGCGCCTTACTTGATGGTCTGGAGCTCGGACTCCGACTCTTCCTTGCGGTCGCCCGTGGCCTTGCGGGCCGCGGAGACGTCATCGGCGGAGATGGGACCCGCCTTGTTGCCCCACTCCTGGCGCACGTAGGTGAGTACCGCGGCGATCTTCTCGTCGCTCCAATTGTACGCCGAGCCGCTCACCTGGCCGAAGACAGGCATGGCAGCGGCGTTGAAGACGTGGCCCTCGACGTGAACGTCGCCCTTCAGCCCGTAGAGGACAATGCGGATAACCCGCGCCGACGGCCCGTTGACCCACTCCGAGCCCGCGAGCGGCGGGTAGATGTTGGGAACGCCCTGGCCCGTGGCCTGGTGGCACGTGATGCAGACAGCGTTGAACGCCGTCTTGCCCATGGCGACAGGGTCGACCTTTACCGCGACCTCGCCGGTCGAGGGCTTCGCCGTCTCGTTGAACACCGCCGGGCTGTAGTGGCCAGCATAGCGGTTGAGATAGGTGCCCGAGAACAGGATCAGCGCGCTCAGCGCGAAGAGGATGCCGATCGGCAGGAGCGCGTAGCGCGCGCCCTCGTCCGGGCGCGTGCCCAGGAGCTTCTCATGGGAGTCGAGGACGCTCTCGTCGCTCGAGGCCGCCTGGTCCAGGCGCGGATCCTTCTTGGAGGGTTCGCTCATTTTGTGCCTTGCTGCGGCGCGGGGGCGCCAGGGGACGCCGCGGCCTGCCCGGCGGGCGCCGGTGTCGGGGGCGACGCCATGGGCGTGCCGCCTGCGACCATCGCCGGCGAAGTCTTGTCCGGCTCGGCGTTGGCATCGATGCCGGCCTTAGGCGGCGGGTTCGGGGCCGCGGGATTCATGTTCTTGACCTCGTCGTCCTTGGCGGCGGCCACGGGTGCGGCCTCCGGGAACGTGTAGGGATTCTTGAGGCTAACGAGGTACGCCGCCAGCGCCGTAGCCCGGTTGGTCGGAACAACCTCCCAGCCCTCCGCGGGCTTCTGGCTGCCGGTCAGACTCAGCGCGTCCAGGGCCGGCTGTGCGCCGACGCCGACCTTGCGCTTCTCAAAGAGGAAACGGTACGAGGGCATTCCCTTCCCGCCCGTGTAGAGCAGGTGCAGGATGTCGTCGGCGTCCGGTGCCGAGGGCTTGCGGTCGCCCAGGTTGGCGAGGTCCGGGCCGATGCGGGCCGAGCCCAGCTGCGGGAACGGCTGGTAGATGTAGTCGCGGGCGACGCTCTGGCGGTCGCCCCAGCCGCGCTCCTGGTCGGAGCCAAACCCCGGGCGGCGCACCTGCTGGGTGTGGCAGGCGACGCAGCCGAGGTCCTTGTAGACCAGCTGGCCGCGGGCAGCCTGACCCGCCATCCAGGAGGGGAACGTGGCCTGCTCGTTGTCGTCGTAGTACGGCGCGAGGTTGCCCAGCTGGGCGTTCGAGCCGAGGACGATCCCCGCCCACGAGATGCCGAGGGCGGCGAAGACTCCCAGAAAGTAGAGGAAGTTGTTCTTCACGATACGTGGGTCTCCGTCGCCGCGGGCGTGGCGAACCAGGCCGGCGCGGAAATGTTCAGGATCCGGCAGGAGGTCAGGTAGAAGTTGGCGGTGAACGCGACGTTGCCGAGGAGGAGTATCACCTGGGCGACGATGGCGCCGCTCAGCCAGACCTGCATGTGGCCGGCGATGTCACCGAGCGGGATGTTCTTGTCCAGGAGCTCCTGGCTCTGCGTGACCGAGGCCAGGACGAGGGAGACGAGGAGCAGGAGGATGCCGGCCAGGGTGAGCGTCAGGTGGGCCTTCACGAGGGCGCCCGAGAACCAGGCCTTGCCGGTGATGCGCGGAAGCGCGAAGTAAATGCCCCCGAAAAGGACAGTCGTCGCGGCCCCGTAGAGCGCCAGCTGCTTCTGGGCCTCGTCAAAGAGCGTGAACTGCGTGTGGAGCGCGATCCCGTGGAAGGAAGTCACCACGTCGACCAGCGCGCCCAGGATGTATGCGGCCAGGCCGAAGCTGATGAAGCGCGTGGCGACCGTTCCGCCGCAGACACCACCCTTCAGGTTCAGGAAGACGATCAGCGTGTGGAAGAGGAGCAACGCGCAGGACACGACCGCGAGCGACGGGATCCAGGCTGGGACGGGGCCGCCGATCAGGTGGCGACCGCCGGTCAGGCCGCCTACGAAGAGGAGCGTCCAGAAGCCCAGCGAGGCAAACTCGTAGGACGGCATGGTCTTGCCCGTCACCTTCGGCACCACGTAGTAGGCCACGCAGAGAAAGAGAGGAGCGATCCAGAGCGTCCAGGCGCACTGGGCGTACCAGCCGGCGATGATCGGCTGCAGGACGCCGCGGACCGGGACCGCGAAGAGCATCACGTGGACGATCGAGATCAGCCAGGGGAAGATGAAGAGCGCCGCTGCGCCGTACCAGTGCGAGGCGAAGGAAACCTGGCGAAGGCGGCCGGTCCAGGCCAGGAGCCCGGGGATCGCGATGGCGATGTAGGAGGCGAAGAGGATCAGCTGGACGAACTTCGGGAGCCCGAGAAGCGAGAAGCCTGTCAGCTCACCGCAGGCCGCACCGACGACAGCAGCCGTGACACCCACGTTCCAGAAGAGCGTGCCGCCGAGGGCCCAGTTCTGCGCGCGGAGGGGCTCCCCCGCCAGGCGGCCGAGGACCCAGAGGACGAGTGCCAGGCCCGCATTGGCGAGCCAGCCGTAGACAAAGGACGTCTCAGCCATGACCGTCACGCGGCCGTAGGTGAACACCGGGCAGTGCGCCAGGAAGGCCGGGGAGTGCAGCTGGAGCGCGGCGACAATCGCGAGGACGCCGCCGATGACGAGCCAGCCCAGTGCCGAGGCCAAAAGGAACAGGAGCGTGCAGCTCGAGGCCGAGTCAACCGGCGTGTATTCGGGCTTGTTGCTCACTTCGAACCCCCGTTTTCCTGGACGACAAGCTCCATCGCGCGGGCGATCGGCAGCTGGACGACGCCGGACTTCTGGTCGACCCAGCCGTAGGCTGCGCCCTGGTCGGCCTGCTTCTGCCTGAGCTCAAGCATGGCCTTCTTGCGCGACTCGGGGGTCGCCTTCCATGCGAGGTCCTTGGAGAGATGCTCGGGGATGTCGTTCTGCGGAGCGACGCCTACCGTCGGGAAATATAGGCGCTCCGCGATCAGGCCGAAGGCCGACAGCAGCACGAAGACGGCGATGATCGCCAGCATCGACACGGGCCTGGGGGCCGGTTGCTCGTTCGGGTCAGTCAGCATGGTTCAGGCACTCCTCGATGCGCGGGTCGTGGATCGGGATGAGTTTGGTCTTCGGCAGGCTGCGGAGGTAGGCCGAGATGACCACCCCGCCGATGCCGACCGTGGAGGTCACGGCCCACAGCAGGTTCAGCGAGAGGAAGGGCAGCGGGTTGCCGCTCGTGTCCTTCAAGGCCGGAAGAACGTTGTAGCAGATGTCGACAAAGACGACGAAGAGGACGAAGAACGCGATGCGTCGGATGGTCCGGTGCGTCACCTTGAAGCGGTAAGAGAGAAGGAGGAGGAACGGCAGGAGGAAGTTGCCGAAGACCAGGAAGAGGCTCACGTACCACCAGTCGCCGAACTCGCGGATGTTGTACCAGAATGTCTCCTCCGGGACGTTGGCGTTCCAGATGAGGAAGTACTGCGAGAACGAGACGTAGGCCCAGAACACCGTGAAGGTCAGCATCAGCTGGCCGATCGCCCACATGTGGTCTGTCTTTAGGATGCCCTTCAGGTCGCCGCGCTTGTAGAGCCAGGTCAGGATCAATATGCCGCAGGAGAGGGCTCCCCTCATGCAGTTAGCGAAGAACCACACGCCGTACATGGTGGAGAACCAGTGGTACTCGAGGCTCTTCAGCCAGAATATCGCGGCGCCCGTAAGGGTGAGGGCGACAACCGGGATGCCGGCCGCGGCCGTGTGTACGTTCATCGAGCTCCACTTCAGGTCCGCGTCGGCGTCCTGGGTGAACGAGGCCTTCCTGAGGCGGTACGAGATGAAGATCCAGATGCCGTAGAACCCCACGGAGAGGATGACGAAGAGCGGCAGGTTGAGGAACGCCGACTTCTTCACCCAGAGGAGGTCGTCCTTGACCATGTGCTCCGCGTTGATCTGGTGGTCCGGGTTCATCCAGGGCCAGATGAGGTCGCCCTTCCCGAGGAGCGAGCCGAGGATCAGCGGCACGAAGAGGAGGAGTAGCCACGGGAAGGCGGCGATCCCGTGCTCATACTGCCTTCGGAGCACCACCGACCACTGCGAGTCGAAGATATGGTGGATCAGGATCATCATCAGCATCCCGATAGCGATCGCCGTCCAGTAGCCGATGCCGACCAGCCACGCGGTGGCCACGACGTGGGCCCCGGAGACGAGCAGGCCCAGGGCCGTGGCCGCGATGCCGGCGAGGCCGATCCAGAGCGCCTTGTTTGAGTCGGGCTTGGTCATTTGATTCCGAGCTCCCCCTTGTGGTCATCCGGTACGTCCGCGACCGTCCCTGTCTGGGCGCGCTGCAGGGCCCGCACGTATGCAATGACGGCCCAGCGGTCAGCCGGGAGAAGCTTGTCCGCGTAGGGGTTCATCTGGCCCTTGCCGTTGGTAATGGTGTTGTAGATCTCGCCCTCCGCCATCTTGCGGATGCGGTCGTCGTGGTACGTGGGCGTGGCGCCCATGCCGTACTTCTTCGTTATGCCCATGCCGTCGCCCACGGCGCCGTGGCAGGGCGCGCAGTAGATCGTGAAGCGGTTCCTGCCCCTATCGAGGAGCTTCATGTCCACCGTGACGGCCTTCGGGAAGCCGCGCACGAACGAGCCGTCCGGCATCTTGCCTAGGTAAAGGGTGTCATCGTCGCGGAACGGCTGTCCCGCGGGGCCGAACGACGTCGGAACCGTGTGCGCCGGGGCGACCCTGTCCGAGCGCCCGTCGCCGAAGAACTTGCTCTCGGTCTGCTGGGTCAGCTTCGGCTGGTACTTCATGCCGGGGAAGAGCCACTCCGGGAAGACATCCATCGGCGGATGCGTGAACGTGCGGCCGCGGAAGCCCAGGACGGAAACCAGGAGCACGCAGCCGAGGACGGTCGTGAGGTAGAGGTTGCGCATGGCTCAGCTCTCGAGCTCCGTGATGTCCTGGCCGCCGATCTTGGCCAGGAGCGCGCGTGTCGCGTCACTGTTAAACTTCGGGTCGGACCTCTCGATCACGATGAAGAACTTGTCGTCGGTGCCGCGGCGGATGTTGTCGTAGTTGAGCACCGGGTGGTAGTGCATCGGCAGCCCGTTCAGGATGAACATGCCACCTATGGTCGCAAAGGCCGTGAAGAGGATCGTGAGCTCGTAGGACACGGGGAACGCAAAGAGCGGGCTGAAGAGCGGCTTGCCGCCGACCGTCAGCGGGTAGTCGATCTTGTCCATGAACCAGATCATGCTCATTCCCGTGCAGAAGCCCGTGATGCCGCCGGCAAGCGAGATCCTTGGGACGCGCGAGCGGCCGACACCCATGGCGCCGTCCAGGCCGTGGACCGGGAAGGGCGTGATGCAGTCCCACTTCTTGAAGCCAGCGTCCCGGACCTGCTCCGCCGCGTGCATCAGGGCACCCGGCGTGTCGAACATGGCGATGAGCCCGTAGGGTTTCTCAGCCATGGTGGACCTTTCCAATGGTCGGGTCGTGGCCCTGCGGCACATCGGCGTGCGGGTCGGCCTGGGGAGTCACGGCCTTCAGCTCTGCTATGGCCATGATCGGCAGGAAGCGGATGAAGAGGAGGAAAAGCACCGAGAAGACGCCGAAGGTCCCGAAGAACGTGAATATCTCGACGACCGAGGGTGTGTAGTAGCCCCAGCTTGAGGGAAGGAAGTCCCTGGCAAGCGAGGTCACGATGATGACGAAGCGCTCGAACCACATGCCGACGTTGACGAAGAGTGAGAGGATGAAGACGAACCAGGTGTTTTCACGCACCGCCTTGAACCAGAAGAACTGGGGCGTGATGACGTTGCACGAGACCATGATGAAGTACGCCCACCAGTAGGGCCCGAACGCGCGGTTGATGAAGGTGAAGCCCTCGTAGGGGTTCGCGCTGTACCACGCGATGAAGAACTCCATCGCGTACGCGTAGCCGACCATGGTGCCGGTCGCCAAAATGATCTTACACATGCAGTCGATGTGGTACTGCGTGATCAGGTCCTCGAGGCCGTAGATGGCGCGCAGGGGCAGTGCCAGCGTAAGGACCATGCCGAAGCCCGAGAAGATGGCGCCCGCGACGAAGTACGGGGGGAAGATCGTCGTGTGCCACCCAGGGATGAGGGATACGGCGAAGTCGAACGAGACGATCGTGTGCACCGAGAGGACGAGCGGCGTCGAGATGCCGGCCAGGATCAGGTAGGCCATCTCGTAGTTGCTCCAGTGCCTGCTCGAGCCGCGCCAGCCCATGGCGAAGAGGCCGTAGATGCGGGCCCTCATCGTTTTTCCAACGGCGGCGAAGCGGTCGCGCATCGTGGCCAGGTCGGGAATCATGCCGACATACCAGAAGAGGACGGAGACCGTGCCGTAGGTCGACACCGCGAACACGTCCCACTCCAGCGGCGAGCGGTAGTTCTGCCAGAGATAGTTGGAGTTGGGCAGCGGGAAGAGGAACCAGGCGTACCAGACGCGACCGACGTGGAACACCGGGAAGATGCCGGC
Source organism: Opitutaceae bacterium (assembly GCA_035656555.1). Classification (GTDB taxonomy): domain Bacteria; phylum Verrucomicrobiota; class Verrucomicrobiia; order Opitutales; family Opitutaceae; genus Palsa-1447. Next base: position 13,895 of record DASRSJ010000088.1, on the reverse strand, counting down.
GCAGACCACCGCGAAGATCGTCATGGCCTCGGCCGAGCGGTTGATCGAGGTGCGCCACTTCTGGCGCAGGAGGCAGAGGATGGCCGAGATCAGCGTCCCAGCGTGTCCGATGCCGATCCAGAAGACGAAGTTGACGATTGCCCAGCCCCAGTTGACCGGGTTCCTGTGGCCCCATACGCCGATGCCGGTCGAGACGAGGTAGGTGATGCCGGCCACCGTGAAGCAGGCCACGAAGCACGCGCAGGCGAAGCAGATCCACCACCATGTGGGGGTCTTCTCCTCGGCGATCCCGCAGATCTTGTTCGTTATCCAGGCAAAGTCACGGCGGTGGCCGACCAGCTCGGGGCGCGGCTTAACCGGCGACTTCACCTCGGCGAGGATGGCCGGCCTGTCGGCGGACTGTGTGGGTGCGTGCGACATGGTCAGGCTTTGATCGGGTGGTTCTTGTTCCAGTTCTCCACCCTGCTAAGGGGCATGTCCGTGTAGTCGGGCATCTTCGGATTCGGATTGCGCAACCTTGCCAGGTAGGTCGTGCGCGGGCGCGTGTTGAGGTATCCGAGGAGGGAGTAATCCTGCTCGAGGGCCTTTGCCTTCGAGACAGCGCTGTCCGGATCCAGGATGTTGCCGAAGACGATGGCCTCGACCGGGCACGCCTGCTGGCAGGCGGACTTGATCGTGCCGTCCGGGACGGTGACGTCCTGGGGGTGGCCTTCCTGGGCGGTCTTCACCTTCCAGGTGATCTTGCCCTTCTCGATCCTCTGGACGCAGTAGGTGCACTTCTCCATGACGCCGCGCATGCGGATCGTCACCTCGGGGTTCTTAACCATCTGGATGAGCTCCGGCATGCCCTGCGGCCCAAGGGGGCCCATGTACAGGCTGTCCAGCTGGCGCATGTTCCAGTCGAAGAAGTTGAAGCGCCTCACCTTGTAGGGGCAATTGTTCGCGCAGTACCGCGTGCCGATGCAGCGGTTGTAGGCCATGACGTTCAGTCCCTCGTCGTCGTGGACCGTTGCGTTCACGGGGCACACGGTCTCGCACGGGGCGAGCTCGCACTGCTGGCAGGCCACCGGCTGGACCGAGATCTGCGGGTCCTCGGGGATCTCCTCGTTGCCCGGGCCCCCGAACTGGCCGGCCGAGGCCTTGCCGTCGGAGTAGTACCGGTCGAGGCGTATCCAGTGCATGATGCGGCCGCGCAGCACCTGCTCCTTGCCGACGATCGGGATGTTGTTCTCGGCCTGGCAGGCCACCACGCAGGCGTTGCAGCCGATGCAGGTGTTAAGGTCGATGCTCATGCCCCACTGGTGGACGCCGTCGAAGCTCGGGGTCTTGTAAAGCGAGTTGGACCTGGGGATGACGCTCGAGCGCTCGCCGAGGCTCATGTCGGCCGCCGTCGGGTCGAGGAGCGGCCGCGGACTCTCGGCCTCCAGGCCCACTTCCTTCGCAAAGCCGGGCTTCTCCTGGTATTCGCCGAGGTTGCCCTCGCGGACCAGGTCACGTCCCTCCATCGACCAGTGCCACTGGGTGTCTGCGAGGTACATCCGCTCTGATGTGACCTCGATCTTCACGCCGGTGACAATGTGCATTCCCGAGGACTCGCGCGACGCGTAGGCGTTGAATCCGCTGCCGGACCCCACCCTGCCGGTCCTCTCCTGGCCGTAGCCAAGCGGGAGGATGACCGTGTAGTTCGCAAGGCCGGGCTGGATGTGCGCCGGGCCCCTGAGCTTCCTCGTGCCGATCGTAAGCTCGACGATGTGGGCGTTCTCGCGGCCCTTGTCGAATTCGGCCAGGTCCCTGCGGGCGACCTGCTTCAGACCGTCCGCCGGAGGCAGGATGCCGATTTCCTTGGCGAGCCTCGGGCTCACCAGGATCGCGTTGTCCCACGAGATCTTGGTGATCGGGTCCGGGCACTCCTGCAGCCATCCGTTGTTCAGGAAACGGCCGTCATCCATGCGGATGTCCGGGACGAAGCGCACCTCGAGGGAATCCTTGGAGAGTGCCGTCACCGGGACAGCGGCATCCAGATAGGTTGCGGCCGCCGTTTCGTTGAAGCGCACGGTCAGCGAGCGGAACGTCGTGCCCGCCAGGACGCCGTCGTGCAGAAACTTCCTGAAGACGCCCTCGCCGCGCGGGCCCGTGCCGCCGGTGATCGTCTGGTAGACCAGCTGGTAGGGATCGCTCGGTATGCCGATGATGGTCGCGAGGACCTCGTTCTGCGTCAGGCCGCCGAAGAGCGGCATGATCATGGGCTGGATCGGCACCACCGTGCCGTCGATCGTGCGGGCATCGCCCCACGACTCAAGGTAGTGGGCGGCCGCGATGTGCGTGCCGGCGATGGACGAGGTCTCGTCGGCGTAGTAGCCCAGGCGCACGACATCCTGCACCTTCTTCTGGACGTTCGCCCAGTCGAGGTCGGCCGGCGCGTTGTAGACCGGGTTGCCGCCCAGAATGACGAGCGTATCGACCGCATTCTTGCCGATTGCGGCCGTCAGGCCGTCGATGCCGATCGTCGTCGGCTTGGTGCTGAACACCATCTGCATCGTCTTGCCGATGTTGCCGAGGGAGTTGTTGATCGCGTAGACGATCGCATGGACGGCGTCCGGTAGGTGGGAACCCGCGACGACGAGGGACTCGCCCTTGTTGTCGAGGAGGTCTGCGGCGCACTCGGAAATCCATTTCTCGCTCACCTCGAGGCCCTGGGAAGCCTTGGCGTACGTGGCACTGCCCGTAACCGCCTGCGCGAGCGCTGCGGCAAAGGCCATCATGTGCGATGAGGCGAGCCTGAGGCGGTGGTCCGCCATCGTCCCGGTGAGCGTCAGCGCGCTCTCGACCGAGTACAGGCGGTTCATCGGATCGTCCTTCGACTTCATCCTGCGCCCCTTCGTGAACTCGCGGGCGTAATACTGGCTGCCGGACTCGGCCTGCAGGAAATCGGCGTCGATGCTGACGATGCGCTTGGCGCTGCCGAAGCGGTACAGCGGGCGAAGCTTCGCGCCGAAGACCTTGCTCGTGACCGAGGCCGGCGGCTCGTCCGTCACGGGCTCGTACTCGGCCCAGATGGCCTTCGGGAACTTGGCGCGCAGGTTGCGCAGGATCCTGGCCCTCGTGGGCGAGGAGGAGCAGTCCGCGAGGAAGGCCAGGCGGTCGCCCTGCGTCCCCTTGAACTTTTCGCCAATCGCGGTGAGCAGGCTCTTGACCGCGGCGTCATCGATCTTCTTTCCGTCCTTCGTGTGCTCGGTCGCGCGGTCAGGGTCGTAGAGGTCCAGGACCGAGGCCTGGGCGATCAGGGAGGTGCCGCTGCCGTGCGGCTCATACATCGGGTTGCCCTCGACCTTGGTCGGGCGGCCCTGGTGCGTCTCAGCCAGCAACGGGACGGCCCAGCTGCGGATCGGCATCGCGGTTGCGAAGTACACGGGAAGGCCGGGGACGGCGCCCTCGACCGACTTGCCAAAGGGAAGGATGTGCTCCTCGGGCCTGCGGCAGCCCGCCAGGCCGATACCGCCCAGCGCGAACGAAGCGGCCATGATCTTCATGAACTGGCGGCGGTCCACGCCGTCCATGTTCGACGCACCCTCGGGGAATTCCTTCTCAACTGCGGCCTTGAAGCCGGGCGTCGCGGCAAGCTCGTCCAGGTTGCGCCAGTAGCGCGGGCCGGTCAGCGACCGCTCGGAGGGCTCGGGATGTACGATCTTGCGTTTCATCGATGGCAGCCGGAGCAGCTTTGCGGAGGTTTGATGTTCCAGTCGTGCACGAATTGGCGGGCGGCATCGATGCCCTTGGAGGCGGCGATCGTCGGGGAGTCCAGGTTGAAGATGTCGGCCTTCTCGCGGACGTGGGAAGCCGGGTCGCGGTGGCAGTCGAGGCAGAAGCCCATGCTCATCGGCTTCACCTGCGTCACGACGTCCATCTGGTTGATCTTGCCGTGGCACTCGACGCAGCTGATGCCGCGGTTCACGTGGATCGAATGGTCGAAGTAGACAAAACTCGGCATCACGTGGACGTGGACCCACGGGACGGCTTTCCCCGTCTGGAAGCTCTCACGCACGATCGCCAGGTCGGGGCTGGCCGCCTTGACCTGGCTGTGGCAGTTCATGCACGTCTGCGAGGTCGGCAGCGCGGCGCCCGCGGTGTCGATCGTGCTGTGGCAGTAGCGGCAGTCCATGCCCAGCTCCCCGACGTGCTTCGCATGGCTGTACGGCACGGGCTGGATCGGGGCGTACCCCACCCGCGTATACTTCGGGGTCATGTAGTAGGTGACGCCGGCCGTGGCCACGCACACCACAAGGACGAGATAGATGGTCAGCTGCAGCGGCAGCCTGTTGATCGACTTGGGAAACAGCTTGGGCATGCGTCTTGGGCTTAGGCCGAACCGTTACCGCGGGCGACAGCCATGGGCTGCGGGCGGATCCGGAAGGCGACGGACCTGCCGTCCACCTTGTTGCTCGACGAGGGCACAAGCGACGCCGCCACGGCCTTGGGCGCAAGGGCGCCCGCGGTTGCAAGTCCGAGCATCCGGGCGAGGAAGGTTTTTCGCGATGGAGTAAGGCTCACGGAACGTCGATTTGTAGCTGGAATCGCTTCCGAAAGAAGGGTGCCCGGTTTGGGTTGTAAACCTTAATTTCTCACCGATCGCTTTTTGGCTGCAGAATAAGACTGCGCCCCCCTGCCCCGTACCGCCTCTAATTGCCCAAATCCCGCCCTGCTAGACGAATAGGCCGTCCCTCATGGGACGGGTGACGTCGCAGCGCGAGGCTATGTCGGGATTGTGAGTAACCAGCACGACGGCCTGTCCGTTTTCCTTAGCGAGGCGCGTCAAAAGGTCGAAGACGATGGTCGCGTTCTTGACGTCCAGATTTCCGGTCGGCTCGTCGGCCAGGATGACCGACGGCTGGTTTGCCAAGGCCCGCGCGATCGCAACCCTCTGCTGCTCGCCGCCGGAAAGGTGGCTGCCCAGCCGGTGGACCTTGTCGCCCAAGCCCACGTCCCTGAGGAGCGAGACCGCCCGCTCCGCCATCTGGGTCGGGTTCAGCTTCCCGAGCTTTCGCATGGGCATCATCACGTTCTCGAGCGCCGTGAATTCCAGCATCAGGAAATGAAACTGGAAGACGAAGCCGATGTGCTCGCCGCGGGCCGCCGTGCGGATGCTGTCCTGGCTGTTGGACATCATCTGGCCGTTGATCCAGATTTCGCCCCCGTCCGGCTGGTCGAGGAGCCCCAGAAGGTAAAGGAGGGTCGACTTGCCGCAGCCCGACGGCCCGACGATCGCGTAGACATTCCCCGCTTCGGCCTCGAATGAAACACCCTTAAGCACATGGACCCGGCCCTCGTCCCGGCCGAGGTAGCGCTGCAGCTTGTCGCAGCGGATGGCGATCTTGTTGGCGTTGGACATGGCTACTGGGCGGTGCCGCGGATGATGTCGCCAGGCTCAAGGCGCGCGGCACGGCGGGAAGGAATCAGGCTGGCCGCCATGACCATGACGACGGCCGTCGCGACCGCCTCGACGTAGTGCTTGGCCGACCACTGGACCAGGAACTTGTGGCTCGTGAAAATTCCCGTGATCGGCAGCGGATACTGCGACACGGCGTAGGTGATGACAGCGCCAATGATGCAGCCGGCGAGTGTTCCGATCGCCAGGACGATCGTGGCCTGCCAGAGGAAGATGCGCGTGATGTCCTCTCGGGTGTAACCCATGGAGCGCAGGATCGCTATCTCCTTTGTCTTTTCCAACACCATCATGGCCAGCGTGTTGAACATCGCCAAGCCCGCGATGAGCGTAAATACGGAAACGGTAATGGCCGTGGCCACGCTGAAGGCCTTGAAGACGCCGAGCCAGGATTTCTCCCGGTCCTGCCAGGCGTCGGCACGGTACTGGAGCGAGTTCGTCATCTCAGCCGAGTCCTCGCGAGCCCGGTCGCGGTCGAAGAGGCTCACCTGGAGGTAGGTCGCGCCGGTCGGCTTCTTGAAGAGCGCCCTGGCGTCGTCCATCTTCATGTAGATGCGCACGCTGTCGATGTCGTTGACTCCCGTCTGGTAGATGGCGCTCACCCGGAAGTGGTGGATCTCGTTGTGGTACTCGATCTCGAAGGTCTCTCCGGTGTCGAGCTGCAGCTTGTCCGCTATCACGCGGCCGACAAGCGCCCCGCCCTGCTGCACCCTGAAGTCGTTGAGCGAGCCCTGGACGATCTGCGACTGAAGGTCCGACACCTTCAGGTGGTCGTCCAGGTTGATGCCGTAGGCCTGCCCCGTCTGGTCGCGGAACGAGCTGCGGACCGTGACCGTGTTGCGGAGCACCGCCGACACCCCGGAGACGTTGTGGAAGGACTTCACGCCGTCGGAAAGGAGGTCGGGGTACTCGATTCCCTCGATGTATTTCTGTCCCTCCTTCGTGCGGACCTCATAGCCGGAATTATAGCTGCCTGACTCCAGGCTGCGCAGCGTCTGCTGGACCTTGTCCTCGATCAGGATCGCGCCGTTCGTCCCAAGGATTGTCTTGATGAAGAACTCCTGAAAGCCGCTCGTCGCGGCCTGCGTCACGATGAAGAGGCCGACGCCCAGGATGATGCACGAGAGGCTCATCACCATGGCGCGCTTCTTCGCCGTGAGGAAGCGAAGCGCGATGCGGAAGTTCTGCGACATCCCGGGAATGCCCTACTTCTTCCGTGCGATGGCGTCGGAGGGAAGCTCGACCACCTTGACGGAGTCACCGGCGCGGAAGCTGTCCAGTTCCTCGACGATGACCTGCTCGCCGGGCTCGAGGCCCTCGGTGATCTCGGCGCCATTCAGCCAAACGTAACCCTTCGTGACCGGTCGCAGCTCGACGACACCATTCTTAACAACGTAGACGTTGTCGTTCAGAAGCGCCCTTCGCGGGATGATGGCCTTGGCCGCTCGGCGGCCCGTCTCGATCGTCACCTCTCCTGTGATGCCGGGAATGAGCTTCTCAGGCTCGATGTCGGTTATATCGAGGTAAACGAGGTGCCGCTGCGTCTCGGGATCAGCCGTCGGCAGAATCTTGGAGACAACGCCGTTGTAGCGCCACGCCTTGTAGGGAAGAAGGATGATGATCGCCTTCTGACCGACCTTGATGTCGGCGAAGTCCTCCTCGCTGATCTTGGCCTCGACGACGCGCTTTGTCGTGATGAGCGTGACGATCGCCGAGCCCGGGTTGATAAGGTCACCCGGATGCGCCTGCACATCCGAAATCTCACCCTCGAACGGCGCCTTGATCGTCATCTTCTCCTTCTCGCGCTCGAGTTTCTCGAGGCTCGCCTTGTCGCTGTTGATGTTCTCCTCGTTCAGCACCTTCTCAATGGCCTGCTGCTGCTCGATGGTCTCAACGGCGCGGCGGGATTTCGCGTAGTCGCTCTCTGCAATCTGTCCCATCTTGTAAAGCCGCTCGACGTTGGAGAAGTCCGACTTTGCGGATTCAAGGGTGTAGGTCGTCGCCGAACCCGCCGCTATCTTCTGCTGGGCCGAGCTCAGGATGTTCTTGGCCTCGTTGATCTCGATATCCACGTCACCCGTGTCCAGCTGGACCAGCGTGTCGCCCTCTTTGATCTTGTTGCCGATCTCGAGCTTGAAATTCTTGCTGAGGACGCGACCCGCTATCGCGCTCTTCATCTCCATGGAGTACTCCTCCTTGACGGCGACACTGCCCGGCGCCGCGTTGACCGAGTCGCCGCTGAAGACCGTCTCAACCTTGGCGACAGGCTTTAGGTAGCTTCGCAGGTATGCGAGACCGACGACGACCACCACAAGGGCGGCGACGAGCTTGGGCCAGAGACGGGACTTTCCGGGTTTATCGGACATAGCGTTGGGAGATGTTTCCAAGGGCCGGATCGTTTCCGGAGAGCGAGATGAATTCCGCCCACGCGTCGCAGAGGGCCGCCCGGGCCAGCGCGCGCTGGAAATCCGATGAATACATGGTGAGGACGCCTGAATCGATCGAGGCCTGCGAGGCGTAGCCAAGTCCCTGGTCCTGGCCCAGACGCTTCACCTCGGCCTCAATCAGGTTGTAGTGAACTTCCGCAATCGACATGGCCCGGGCCGAGAATCCGAGCTGGTGGCGCCGATAGGTCATGTCATCGATAGACGAATCCACATAGGTTTGGCGCTGCCTCTCGTAGCTTCTCTTGGCGGCCAGGGCGGAAAGCTTCGATCCTCTCGTGGCAAACCCGTCAAAAATGCTCCAGTTCGCCGCGACACTGTAGATCTCCGACTGGACCTTGAACTGCTTGACCTGGTCTCCCACGGGTTCGGTGTTGTCCGAAAGGCTGATGTTGGCGGAAATATTGAATTTTGGCAGCAGCCGCACCTTGGCGATCGAGTAGCTCAGGTCGCTCTCCTTGATGTACATCCGGTAGACTTGACTCTGGAAGGTGCTTTCGACGCCGTCTGAGACGAAGCCGGCGAGCACGGCATCGGCTTTGGGCGCGGATAGTTCAAAATGGGGCAAATTCGAGGGAATCGTTTCCTCGGCAAGCTCATCTATTCCCACCAGGCGGGTGAAGACGCGCTTCGCATAATTATAGTCCTCCTGTGCCCGGTCGGACTCAAGTTGAGCTTCTTCGGTGGACATCCTCGAATTACCGAGCTCCGCCTCAGACGACGAACCCGCCTCGAAGCGCGCATTCTGGGCTGCGAGAGCCTCCTTGGAGAGCTTCAGATTGAACAAGGCATTCCGAAGCTGGATCTTCTTTCCGATGATGCCGAGATACTGTTCGCGAATGGTGACGGCGAGGCCTCTGTAAGCCTCGGCAAAATTGCGGTTGGCCACCTGCACGCTGAGGTCGCCGATCAACTTGTTGTTTCTCAGAGCGCCCCACGCGAAGATCGGCTGATAGATGCTAGCGCTGTAATAGAGACCATCGGTCGTATTGGTCTTACTCTGCGTCTCCGACACCGTTGTCTGGTTATACTGAGAATTTACGTTTAGTGCGGGCCATAACCCTGCCGCATCCAGATACCTCGTGGATTCAGCGGTGGCCACGTTGATGCTCGCTGAGATTGTGGTTGGGGACCGCTCGACAGCGGTCTTTAGCAACGGCCTAAGTGAAGGAACGAGGTCCTCCGGCATTGTACCATCGAGCGGCGGAGCCTCCGCCTTCATCGACGCTACCGCGATCAAACCGACGGTTAGGAATTTGGGCAGTCTCATATGCAGGGAAAAAGCGAGTGATCAGCCCGCGTGATTTTGGAATTTAAGGCAACCCAAATTCCCGCCGGGAACTCGAGTTTACTTGAGCCCGGAAGGACATCTAAGGCACTATCAGCGTTCCCTTTAATTGAATTCATGAATGCAGGCGAATCGCTGCCGGTCGTGCAGCATGACATCGAGATACAAGGAAACCGCCATTCATGGGAGAAGAAGCCCCGGCTCCGGGACGTTTACCGGCGGTTTCAGGAACTGATCGCATCAAGAATCGACCGGTCCGTTCCGGGCCTTATCGTCGAGCTTGGGTCAGGCATGGGGTCCATAAAGGAGGTCATACCCGACTGCGTGACGACCGACCTGTTCCCCAACCCATGGCTGGACCGCCAGGAAAATGCCTACCGGCTAAAGTTCGCTGACGGAAGCATCTCGAACCTTATTCTCTTCGATGTGTGGCATCACCTGAGGTATCCCGGGACGGCCCTTGCCGAGTTTCGCCGGGTCCTCGCTCCATGCGGCCGCGTCATCGTGTTCGATCCCGCTATAAGCCTTAGCGGCAGGGTGATCTACGGCCTCTTTCACCACGAACCCGTTGGCATGAACCTTCCGTTTACCTGGGACGCTCCGGTCGGTTTTAATCCGGATGATGCGGACTATTTTGCGGCGCAGGGCTCCGCGACCCGTGTATTTTGGAGAAAGCAGAAAGACTCCAAGCTGACGAATTGGTCGATCGAGGAGGCCACCCCCCTCCCTTCCTTTGAGTATTTTGCGACGGGAGGGTTTTCCGGACCCCAATTGGGAGGCAATCTGGCCTTTAGGCTATGGCGCGGGCTCGACCGGCTGTTGAGACCCTGGCCGAATCTCTTTGCAGCAAGGCTTTTGGTGGTTCTCAAAAGGCTGCCCTAACCATGATTCTTGTCACCGGCTCAGCCGGGTTCATTGGCTTCCACGTGAGTCGCCGTCTTCTCAGCGAAGGTCAGGTGGTCCATGGCGTGGACAGCCTAAACGCCTATTATGATGTGGGGCTAAAGAAAGCCCGATCGGAGATCCTCCAGGGACAGCCAAACTTCACTTTCCATGCAATCGACCTCGCGGACCCATTGGCGTTGAAGGCCGCCTTTGCCACCGCCAAGCCAACCCAGGTGATCCATCTCGCGGCCCAGGCCGGGGTGCGCCACTCGATGACGAATCCCCGCGCCTACGCGGACAGCAACATACTGGGCTTCCTGAATGTCCTTGAGCTCTGCCGCGAGCATTCTGTAGCGCACCTGGTCTATGCCTCCTCGAGCTCTGTGTACGGGCTGAATGGTGATCTTCCGTTCTCCACTCACGCGTCGACGGAGCATCCGGTCAGTTTCTACGCGGCCACCAAGAAGGCGAACGAGTTGATGGCCCACAGCTACAGCCATCTCTTCAACCTGCCCACGACTGGGCTAAGGCTGTTCACGGTCTACGGTCCGTGGGGACGGCCGGACATGGCGCTCTTCTCCTTCACGAAGGCCATCCTCGAGGGAACGCCTATCGAGATCTTCGGCGACGGAAGAATGCGCCGCGACTACACCTACGTGGACGACGTCGTGGAGGGCATCGTCCGACTCTCCAAGAAGCCGGCCACCGCGAATGCAGGCTGGAATCCCGCGCGACCTGATCCTGCATCGAGCAGCGCGCCCTACCGCGTCTACAACATTGGGAACCGGTCGACGATCGAGGTGCTTCGCTTGATAGAGGTGCTCGAGGACAGCCTCGGAGTGAAGGCGGTGAAACACTTCGTCGCCGCCCAGGCCTGCGAGGTCCAGGCAGCCATCGCCGATTCGGATGACCTCGAAACAGAAACCGGGTTCAGGCCAGCCACTCCCCTTGAGACTGGCGTCAGGAAATTTGTCGAGTGGTACCGAGATTATTACAGAGCTTAGCCCATGCCGGAAACTGTCTCCCATTTGAACGCCGAGCATCTGGAAAGGATCCGTGCCTGGTACGACGAGAACCCAGACGAGCTCGGATGGGGAACGGTGGGATATCGAGCCATACTCGCCCATTACTACAGCATTCTAATTCCCGCCGGTGCGTCGGTACTCGAAGTCGGCTGCGGCACAGGTGAGTTGCTGAAGAGGCTCAAGGCAAAGCGAAAGGTGGGCGTGGATCTTTCTTCAAAACAGATCGACGCGGCCCGATTTCACTGCCCCGAGGCGGAGTATCACGTTCAATCTGGGGAGGCGCTCCAGCTCGACGAGCGCTTCGACGTCATCATCGTCTCGGACACGCTGAACCAGGCCTCCGACGTGCAGCAGCTGCTCGAGCGCCTCCATGCCGTGTCCCACGCGGGGACAAGGCTTATCGTCAATTATCCCTCGGCGCTCTGGAGGCCGGCCTTTGGAATCGCCAGCGCCCTTGGAATGAAGCCGGCGGCGCCGCAGAGCAACTGGCTTACGACCGCCGACGTGAAGGGACTCATGGAGCTCGCCGACTGGGCTCCCCTTCTCACGCAGCCCCGCATCCTCTGGCCTTCGGAGGCCCTCGGAATCGGGACCTTCTTCAACCGCTGGCTGGCGCCGATCTTCACTTGGTTCTGCCTCACGGTCTTCTGCGTCGCGAGGTCATCGCGTCTAAGGCCGCTCGGGCCCCTGACGGTATCGGTGGTTATACCGGCGAGGAATGAGGCGGGCAATATCGAGGCTGCCGTCCGGCGCACGCCGAACATGGGCGCAGGAACCGAGCTCATTTTCGTCGAGGGCCATTCCAAGGACAACACATGGGAGGAAATCCAGCGTGTGAAGCGGGAGTTCCCCGAGCGCAGGATAAAAATCCTGCAGCAGACGGGCCGCGGCAAGGGCGACGCCGTCCGTGGGGGATTTGCGGTGGCCGAAGGGGACCTCTTCATGATCCTCGACGCCGACCTCACGGTGCCTCCCGAGGAGATGTCTAAATTCTATGATGCCATAGCCACAGGGCGTGCGGAGTTCGCAAACGGTTCCCGGCTGGTCTACCCGATGGAGAAGGCCGCCATGCGTTTCCTGAATATGTGCGCCAACAAGACCTTTGGCTTCCTCTTCACGTGGATCCTGGGCCAGCCGCTCAAGGACACGCTTTGCGGCACGAAAGTGCTGCGTCGCGCGGACTGGGAGCGAATTGTCGCCAACCGATCCTACTTTGGCGATTTCGATCCGTTCGGGGACTTTGACATGCTCTTTGGTGCCGCACACATGAACATGAAGATCATAGATGTCCCCGTTCGCTACCGGGACAGGACCTATGGATCCACAAACATTCATCGCTGGAGCCATGGATGGCTTCTCCTTAGGATGGTAGTCTTCGCCGCGCGGAAGATAAAATTCGTCTAGCGCATGAGGTCTCGACCGAAACTAGAGGAACTAGCCCGCCTAGGACTCCTTGGACTGGTCGCGGCATGGCTCCTTCATCCTTTCGCAACGACCCGGATGTACGGAGCCGGCGATGCGATGTGGTACACGCACATGTTGGCGGACTATGTAACACAATTACGCTCGGGTCACTTTCCCGTCTACGCAGGGACTACTGCCTACGCATTTAACGGGGCTGTCTATCCGCTGCGGGTCGCCCCGCTATACCAGCACGTTGCGGGCGTCATCGATCTCCTAACCGGGCGAACGCTTGGATTCGTCATGCTTCAGCACCTCGTCGTAGTGGCGTGCGGCGTGGCCGGAATATTCCTAAGCTACCTGACCCTGTGCCGCACAACACCTCAAAGGCGCTGGAGCGCTGCCGCGCTATCAATCCTCTACTTGTCTTGCCCTGGAGTTCTCGGCACAATCTATACTCAGGACCTGTACATGACGTGGATGACGGTGCCCCTCGCGCCTCTCGTCGCGTACGGGATTTCGCGGACATTCAGGTGCGACGACCTGCGTTCGCAGGTCTGGCTGGCGGCCCCCCTTGCAGGACTTTGGTGGGCCCATGCCCCGATCGCCGTTTGGTTCACGGCTATCGCAGCCTTCTCCCAGGGTGTACGCCTTTTGCTCTCCACTCGAAGCCCGGGCACGATTCGAAAAGCCGCTTTCGGGGTCGGGCTCTTCGCTATACTCGCCCAATATCCGTTCGTCTCGGTTTCAGAGATCGCAACCCCGAATACAGGGCAATCCGTCGTTGGCCCGCTCGCTCATCCCGAGAAATTGATGGAGTTCGTGACCACCGTTTTTCCCGGGGCGTTAAAGCCTATCTCAGCCCACGCCCAGCTCCTCTCGGATTTGCAGCTTGGCTACGCTTATTTTGCCGTTCTTGGGATGCTGCTTATCTTGACCTTGGTATTCCAACGCGCGGATTGCAGTGTGCTCCTGGCCTCGTCGTGCATCCTACTTGTCCTAGTCATCCCGGTGCCGTGGTTCACCGCGACGCTGTGGCGACTCGTCCCGGCTTCAGTCGTCCGCATCACCTACTATTGGCCCATGCAGCGGTTCTACATCATCATTGCAGCGAGTCTCGGCACTGCGGCACAGCTTAGATTTGGACTGGGAACTCCCACATCGAAAGGCGCCAAGAAGCTGTTCGCGGCCCTACTTAGCCTTGGTTGCGCATGGAGCCTCTGGGAATCCCGGCAGTTTATCGGGGCGGCCCATGACCGAATCTCTTCGCAGGATGCAACATTATCGGCTTCGCGTCTCGAGAACGCCCCTCTGATGGACCATTCTTACGGGCTCTTCCAGGGCCTTCCCTCCTATTTCTCAAACGGGGTGATGGATCCCTCGGCGGAAATCAGGGTATTTTCACCCGGAAC
>DASRSJ010000087.1:0-2167 GCA_035656555.1 Opitutaceae bacterium | reverse complement strand
AGATCTCGGAGCGCGTCGTGCCGCGTCCCTCGCGCAGCGCTGCGACGAAGTCCTCGATCTCGGCCAGGTGCCCGGTCTCCCGGCCGCTGTCCCCCATGGACGTGAACGTGGGCGGCTCCCGCCATTCCGAGGGCTGGTTCTTCTCCGTGATGCGCCACGAGGAGGAGTTGTGCACGGTCATGAAGCAGCCGTCCCTCGCGCTGATCTCGACCTCCTCCGTCGGGATGGCGAACGAGCGGCCGTCATTGAAGTTGAAGGTCCCGACCGCGCCGTTGGCGAACTTCAGCGAGACCGCGTACGCATGGTGGTCCTTCGTGAACGCAAAGACCGACTCGACATCACCGAAGAGGAAGAGCGTCACGTCGATCACGTGGATCCCGAAGTCGCTCAGGTGCGTGCGCGGAGGTTTGTTGTCGTAGTAGGCGGAGCAGTAGTCGAATGAGATTGAGAGGAGGTCGGAGGCGGGCCGGTCGCCGATCCACTTCTTCGCGCGAACGTAGGCGTGGTTGTAGCGCTTCTTGAAGGCTGTCGTGCAGAGGAGCCCCGTCATCCTCGAGACCCGCGCCACCTCGAGGGCATCGGCCGCGCAGAGCGCGGGAGGCTTTTCGGTGTAGACGGGATACCCCAGGTTCATGACCATCTTTGCTAGAGTCGCATGGGCCTCCGGGCCGACGCAGATCACGACCGCATCGGGCTTCTGCTCGGAAAGCATGGCCGCGACTTCGTTGTACACAGCCCCGCCGAAGCGCCTCGCGTTTCTCTGAGCCTTCTCGGCGTCGAGGTCGCAGATGCCCACGAGCTCGGCGCCCGCGGCCCCGATGTAGGGATAGATGCGCTCGGTTGAGAGTCGGCCCGCGCCGATGATGCAGAGCCGGGGATCGTTGGCGGGGTTGTTCATGGGAAGGATTGGGCTCGTCAGGCCTCGTTGTAGAATTTCTCGATGTGATCGACGGCCAGGCTCACCCCCTCGACCGTCTGCTCGGGAGCGGTCTCGCGGGTGGCCAGTTCCAGCTCGACCACGATGTTTCCGGCATAGCCCGACGACTTGACCCGCCGCATCAGCCCTTGGAAGTCGACGTCACCCGTGCCGTACAGCACGGACCGGCCCTCGCGGATATCGTTGATGTGCATGAGCGCTATCCGTCCTTCCATGAGTTCCCATCCCTGCCTCCATGTGACGCCGGAGCGCTGGAACTGGCCGACCTCGAGAAGTGCCTTCATCCGCGGGTCATTGGCGAGGCGGGCGACGACGTCGCGGTAGTCGTCCGGAGTGTCAATGGGGCCCTTGTGGTAGTTCTGCAGCACGGGCGTGAGGTCGAGCGATGCCGCCTGTAAGGCATCGAGGAGCCGCAGTCCCACGCTTCCGTAGAGTTCGCGGTTGGCCGCCTTGAATAGGACTACCCTCGCGCCGAGCCCGACGGCGTAGCGCGCAGCGACCATCAGCTCGCCGAGGTCGGCATCAGTGTCGCCCTGTACCGTTGGAAGGTGAAAGGACGAGAACTGCAGGCCCATCGACTCGGCCAGGCGCCTGGGCCCGGAGGGGTCCCCTCGCCAATCGAGCCTGGAGGTCGCCCATTCCGTGAAGCCCTCGAACTTGGTGAACCCCATCCCGCTGCAGAGCTCGAGCACCGGCTCAAGCGTCAGGTGCGGAAAGAAGGCCGGCGTCGAAACCAGCCGGCTGCGGAAGGGGAGGCTAGGGGCCGTGGACTCGGGCACGGCCTCCTACAGCACTTAGCGGGCCGAAGGCTCGCCAACCTTCTCCCACGTGAGGATGCCGATGGACGGCTTTCCGTCTATCGCGCTCGGCTGGACGTTCGTTGTGATATAGAGCGTCCGCCCCTCAATCCTGACGTTTCTCACCTGGTTCGTGCCGGTCCAGTTATTGTTCCAGGAGACGTCGACGTGGTGGGTGACCACTTTGCCGTCGAAGGTGAATGTGCCGGCGTAGGCGAGAAGCGTCCGGAACAGCTTCACGCGGTCGGCGTCCTCAAGCTTGGACAGGTCCGTTGGCTTCGGCCGATCCTCGGCGACCTCAAGGGCGCTCATACGGCCGTCGCGCGCATAGGAGAGGAAACCCTGCGGGTGCTTGCCGAAGTTGTCGGTCATTGAGCCCGTCTCAACGTCCTGGCGGACATCGCTCACCAGTTTCCAGGTCCCGTAGAGCTTT
>DASRSJ010000086.1:0-7198 GCA_035656555.1 Opitutaceae bacterium | reverse complement strand
GCCGTCAGCAGGTTCAAGGTGGATGTCGAGGACGACGCGCTGGCGCACCCGTCCCATCTCGCGGTCGGGGACCTGGAGGCGAATCTCAAGGGCTTCACGCTGGCGAGGAACGCCGTGATGCCGCTCCACGTGTCCTTTGGGTGGGAGCCCAAGGGCACGGTTCTCGTCGACGGCACGGTGTCGATATCCCCGGAAATCAGGGCGGACGTGAAGGCCACGCTCAACCGCTTCGAGCTGCTGCCGTTCAGCCCCTACATCGAGCAGTTCGTGAATGCGCGGATCACCCAGGGCACGGTGTCGACGATAAGCTCCATCCACCTCGCAACGGCCGGCGGAAAGCCCGCACTCACGCTCACCGGAGACGTGAGCGTCGACAAGTTCGGCGTCGTCGACGGCGCCCACAACAAGGAGCTCGCCGGCTTCTCTTGGTTCGCACTCGCCGGACTCGATGTGGCCACGGAGCCGCAGCTCACGGTCTCGATCAAGCAGGTCGATATCGACGGCCCGTATGCCCGGGTCCGGGTCAACGCGGACAAGTCGGTAAACCTTCTCTCCGTCATGAAATCCTCGCCTGCCGCGCCCGCTCCATCACCGGCGGCTCCCGCCCCGAAGATCCAGGTGGGGCGTGTGGTGATCGACGGGGGAGACTTCAGCTACTCGGACCAGTCGATAAACCCTGCGGTGCATGTTTCGGTTGCGGATTTCGGAGGCTCCATCTCGGGCCTCTCCTCAGTTAACTTCGCCAGGGCCGACGTCGACCTTAAGGGGATGGTGGGCGGCGCGGGCCCGGTCGAGATCACCGGCAAGCTGGATCCCCTCGGTGCCCACAAGTACGTCGGGCTGAAGATCGGCGTCCGCAACGTCGACCTTGTCCCGCTGAGCCCGTACTCGGGCAAGTTCGCCGGGTACGAACTGGCTCGCGGACAGCTCGTCGTGGAGTCGAACATCCTGGTCGACGGCGACAAGGTCGATGCCACGAACGTCGTCACGCTGAACCAGTTCACGTTCGGCGGACCCGTATCGAGTCCCGACGCGACGGGCCTGCCGGTGCGCCTCGGCGTCTCGCTGCTCAAGGACGTCGATGGAAAGATCGTCATCGACCTGCCGGTCCAGGGAACGCTTGGGGATCCCAACTTCCGCATCGGCAAGGTCGTGCTCAGGGTCATCGTGAACCTCCTTACGAAAGCGGCCGTCTCTCCCTTCGCCCTCGTGGGCTCAATGTTCGGCGGCGGCGGCGAGGAGCTCGCCTTCCAGGAATTCGCGCCGGGCAGCAGCGCCCTGCTGCCGTCGGAACTGCCAAAGCTGGAGACTCTCACGAAGGTGCTCACCAACCGGCCGGCGCTGAGCCTCGGCATTGAGGGCAACTCCGATACGGCCGCGGACACCTATGCGTCGCGGCGCACGAAGCTGGGCGACGCTATCCGGCGCAAGGTCTGGGAGGAGAAGCATGCGGCCAATCCCAACATTGCGGCGCCGGACCAGCTCCAGGTGACGCCGGAGGAGAGGACCGCGATGGTGAAGAAACTCTTCGACGCGGAGTTCCCCCCGGGCACCCAATTCGGCACCCCGCTTCCCGCGCCGCCGGCGGTTGCGCCGCCGCCCCCGGCTCCCCCGGCGGGATTCATCACGAGGGTGGTGGACTTCATTACTTTCAAGACGCAGCGCGACGAGAAGGCCGCAAAGGATGCCGCCGACAAGCGGGACGCCGAGCACAAGGCCGACGTCCAGAAGGCCGTTGCCGCCGGGCTGCCGCCCGACGAGATGGAGGGGAGGCTCGCTGAGGCTATAGCCATTTCCCCGAATGACCTTGCCGGGCTGGCGTCAGCCAGGGCCGAGAGCGTGCGCAACTACCTCGCCTCGACCGGCCACGTGCCTGTCGAGCGCTTGTTCCTCTCGAAGGCTGCCCAGCCCGCCTCGAACAAGGGGCCGCGGGTCATCCTGACACTGGAATAGAAGGCCCTCGCGGGCTTGCGGCTGCACGCCGGGGCGTTTGAGTGGATGCATGGCAAAACCCGACGAGCCCAAGATCATCTTCTCGATGATCGGCGTCTCCAAGAAGATCGAGCGCAAGGAGATCCTCCGGGACATTTCCCTGTCGTTTTATTACGGCGCCAAGATCGGCGTGCTGGGATTCAACGGCTCGGGAAAGTCGTCCCTCATGCGGATCCTCGCCAAGAAGGACACCGATATCGAGGGCCGCCTGCACTTTGAGCCGGGGTATGAAGTGGGCCTCCTCGAGCAGGAGCCCCAGCTCGAGGCCGGACGGACGGTGAAGGAGTGCGTCCAGGAGGGAGTGAAGCACCTGACGGATCTGGTGGCCGCCTATGACGCGACCTGGGACGAGCTCAACGACGCAGCCGACGACAAGGCCAAGGCCGCGATCGCGGACCGGCAGGGCGAGCTGCAGGAGAAGATCGACGCACTTGGCGCATGGGACGTGAGTCCCCAGGTCGAGATGGCCATGGACGCGCTGAGGTGCCCGCCGCCGGACCAGCTTGTCGACAAGCTCTCCGGAGGAGAGCGCAGGAGGGTGGCCCTGGCGCGCCTGCTCCTGAAGAAGCCCGCGATACTGCTCCTCGACGAGCCGACCAACCACCTTGATGCGGAGAGCGTCCAGTGGCTCGAGCAGCACCTTGCGAGATACGAGGGAACGGTGATCGCCGTGACTCACGACCGTTACTTCCTAGACAACGTCGCGCAGTGGATTCTCGAGCTCGACCGCGGGCACGGCATCCCTTGGAAGGGAAACTACTCGGGATGGCTCGAGCAGAAGGCGGCGAGGGCCGCCACCGAGCAGCGCACCGAGGACAAGAGGCAGAAGGCGATGGCGCGCGAGCTCGAGTGGATCCGCAAGTCGGTCTCCGCGCGGCGCGTGAAGTCGCAGGCCCGCATCACGGCCTATGAGTCGATGCTCAAGGAGAATGTTACCGAGAAGGAGAAGGAGTTTGAGCTCATGATCCCGGCGGGGCCGCGCCTAGGCACGCTGGTCGTCGAGGCTAAGGGCCTCTCAAAGGTCTACGGCGAGAATCTGATCTTCGAGAACCTGAACTTCTCGCTGCCGCCCGGCGGCATAGTAGGCGTCATCGGGCCGAACGGCGCCGGCAAGACGACCCTCTTCCGCCTGATCACGGGAGTGGAGAAGCCGGATGCGGGCACGATTCGCGTAGGAGAGTCGGTCAAGTTCGCGCACGTCGACCAGTCCCGCGACTCGCTCCCGGACGACCAGACGATCTACCAGGCGATCAGCGGGGGTGAGGAGATCCTGCGCATGGGCAGCCGCGAGGTGAACGCGCGGGCCTACTGCGCGCAGTTCGGCTTCACGGGGGGCGACCAGCAGAAGAAGGTTGGCATCCTCTCGGGCGGCGAGCGCAACAGGGTCCAACTGGCGCGCATCCTCAAGTCAGGCGCCAACCTCCTCCTCCTTGACGAGCCGACGAACGACCTGGACGTGAACTCGATCCGCGCGATCGAGGAGTCGCTGGAGAACTTCGCCGGTTGCGCCGTCGTCGTCTCGCACGACCGCTGGTTCCTCGACCGCGTGGCCACGCACATCCTCGCGTTCGAGGGCGACAGCACGGCCCACTGGTTCGCCGGCAACTATTCGAGCTACCTCGAGGACTTCAGGCGCAGGCGCGGCAAGGACGCCGACCAGCCCCACAGGATCAAGTACCGGCGCCTCGCGCGCTAGGGAGTCTGGGGCGGCCGGCGCACCTCGTCGGCGAACATCTGCTCCAGGCGGGGGATGTCGATCGAGCGGACGACCGTCACGACCGGCTCGCCGAGCCCCGGGGCGTTCGCGGGGGCCCAGCTGACCGTGGAGCCGTAGGACTGGCCGTGGCTTATGTCTATGTCCATCGCCACCTGATCCGACTGCCTGATGATGGTTGGGTCCATGAAGACCGCAGAGGCGATCTCATCCCACATCGGAAAACCGATCTCGCCGAACTTGGCTACATACCTGGCGGCCGGAGTGTCGCAGCCGGCGGTGGCCTTCGCCTGGACTTCCTTAGTGAATTTGGTGCCGACCGTGGCGTCGGTGGGGATGACGACGATCTTCTTCCAGCCGGCGTGCAGCATCATCTTGCCCGCCTCGGGGTCCCAGCGGTCGTTGAACTCGACCCTGGGGCTGTTGATGAACTGCAGGGCGAACTCATCGACGCTGGAGCTGCTGGGGTTGAAGCTTCCTCCCATGATGATCAGGTCCTTCGCGGGCGCAGCGAAGCCCTCGTCGAGGCGCGACGCGAGGGCCAGGTTGGTGAAGGGGCCCATGGCGAGAACGGTCACCTGACCCGGGAACTCGTGGAGCTTCCTTACGATGAAGTTGGCCGCGACGTCGTTGGCCGGCTTAGTTGTCGGCTCACCCTCCTCAAGCGCGGGGACGACGTCTGCGGCGTGGTAGTGCGGGCGGTTCACGGTGTTGTAGTCCGGCCACGAGTCCATCCATGCGCCCTTGTACGCCAGCTTCCCGTAGGTCTTCTCCCACCTGCGCGTCTCTTCCTCGGAGTTGATGAGCGGATTCGTGGCACCTGGTATCACGGGGATGTCGGTGCGCCCGATCAGCTCGAGCATGCGGAGAGTGTGGGCGACCTCCTCCTTCTGCCAGCCGTCGCCGCTCACGATCGTGATGCCTAGGACCTCGATCTTCGGATCCTGGACCACCATGAGGATAGCCTGGATGTTGCTGCCCCCGGGGCCGAAGGCATCCTGGTCGATGATGACCTTCATTTTGGAGCCGGCGGCAGTCGAGGCGGTCGCGGCGACAAGGCAGGCGAGCGCCGCGAGCGGGAAGCGGATGATCATGCGTCCGCCGAGCAAGGGATGTGCCAATGGTTCGCTTCCTGCTACCTAGCGCCAACTCCAGACTTCCCCATGCCCAAAGAACCCCACATGAAGAGCAAGCCCCCGGTCATCGTGATCGGGATCCCTGTCGCGAAGGCCAAGAAACCGGCGCCGGGCGCACGCGACCTGACACTCGTCCTGGGGGCGCTCCCTCAGGAGACCGAGCTCGTTCTGAAGGCCCTGAAGGGCCGAAAGCAGGGAAAGCTCGGGCGCTTTCCCTACACCGAGGGCAAAATCGCGGGCAGGAGGACCGTCGTCGGCGTGACCGGCATAGGAAAGACGTGTGCCTCGATGATCACCATGCTCTTCGCGACGCACTTCAAGCCGCGTGAGCTCCTCATGACCGGCACCGCTTCACGCATCAACCCGGAGATTAGGAACGGCGACGTGATCGTCGGGGCCATCACCTGCAACCACGACTTCGGCTCACTGGTGGCCAACTACGCCATGGACTATTTCGGGGCCGAGGGCCCCCTGGGCGACCAGATGCCTGTCATCTACCCGGGTGACAAGGGACTCCTGGAGGCGGCCAAGCGCGCCATCCGCATCCACATGACCGAGGAGGCCGTGCAGCACACGCCGTCCTATGTGCCTCGGGTGAGGGTGGGGCGCATCACCTCGGGCGACCAGTTTGGCATCACCTCCGAGCGGATCGCCGACATCCGTCGCCAGCTTGCGCCCGACCTTATGGAGATGGAGAGCGGATCGGTCGCGCAGGTGTGCTGGTACCTCGGGATACCGTTCCTCTGCATCAGGAGCGGGAGCAACCTGACGCAGAATTCGCCCGACAACGACTACCGCAAGCTTTCGCCCTTCGCGTCGCGCCAGGCCGCGCTCTTCACGGTCTCGCTTGTCACGGAGCTCGCCGCCCGCGAATGAAGATCTTAGTCCGCGGAGACGTCGACGGGTTCTTCGCCATAGCGCTAGACAACACGGTCCAGCTGCTCCTGATACCGGCGCTCTGCATCGGGGTGGTCGGCATGGCGCCGTCCTTCGTCTACTCCCGGATTCTGCCCGGTGTCGCCGTCGCCTACATCGCCGGCAACCTCTTCTATGCGTGGCAGGCCCATCGCCTGGCCCAGCGCGAGAACCGTACCGACGTTTGCGCGATACCGTTCGGCCTGAACACGCCGACCATGATCGCGTATGCGTTCCTTGTGATGCTGCCCGCCCGCCAGATAGCCGTCTCCCAAGGCGCGGCGGACCCGGACACCGCGGCCTGGCAGGCCGGCATCATGGCCTGCCTCGGCGCCGGAACGATTGAATTTCTTGGCGCGTTTGTCGCCGAGGGCCTGCGCCGCCTGACCCCGCGCGCCGCGCTCCTGGCGTCGCTCTCGGGGGCGGGCTTCGCATTCCTGACGCTCAACTTCGTCTTCGATCTCTATGCGCATCCGCTTGTCGGGATCACGACGCTCGGCCTCGCGCTCCTGTTCTTCTTCAGCGGGCTGAAGCCAAAGGGAGGAATCCCGGCGGCACTCGTAATTTTGGCTGTCGGAACAGGACTCGCGTGGTGGACCGGCCTGGCACCCGGGCCCAAGCCGGAGGTCGGCGCAGTGGGCCTGCACCTGCCGACCTTCGTCGGCGGAAGCCTGCTGCACAACCTGAGGGACGGCAGCTTCCTGCCCTACCTTCCGATCATCATACCGATGGGTCTCTTGAACCTCCTCGCCTCGATGCAGTGTGTCGAGTCCGCCGCGGCGGCGGGAGACTCCTTCGGGCTCAGGCCGTCTCTGATTGCAAACGGGCTCTCCACCCTGGCGTCGGCCTTCTTTGGGTCTCCGTTCCCGACCTCTATCTACATCGGGCATCCCGCGTGGAAGCGTATGGGTGCAAGGGCGGGGTACTCCACCTTGAACGCCGTTTTTATGACCGCGGTCTGCTTCACCGGTTCGCTGGCTGCGATTGGCTGGGCGATCCCGGTCCAGACCGGGATCGCGATCTTCATCTGGATTGGCCTCATCATCACCGTCCAGTCGTTCGAGGCGACGCCCCAAAAACACTGGCCGGCCGTCATCATGGGAATGATTCCCGTCATGATATCCTGGGTGACCTTCAGCATTAAGAACGGGATCCGTATCGCAACGGCAGGAACACCGTTCGAATTCAGCGCCGAAGTCGTGAAGCGTTTCAAACTGTCGGGCACATTCATCGATGGCGGATTCGCCGTGGAGCAGGGGGCCTTCTTCGCGGCACTTATCCTGTCAGCGGCGACCGTCATGATTATCGAGCGCAGGTTATTTGCAGCAGCCGGGTGGCTGATGGCTGGCTCTCTGCTGAGCCTGCTTGGCCTCATGCATTCCTGGAGATTCGCCGGGGCCGACACGATCAGCTCGATACCCTTGCTAGCTAAACTGGCGGG